>NC_014151.1:3600000-3900000 GCF_000092865.1 Cellulomonas flavigena DSM 20109
GTCGCGGCCCTCCTCGGGCTCGTCGTCGCAGCGACGACGCTCGTGGGGCTCTCGACGCAGGCGTGGGGCAGCGCGGAAGGGCTGGCCCCGCGCGCGTGGTGGGAGCGTGTGGTGGACGACGGCTGGCCCCGTGGGGGCTGGCCCGGCGCCGGGTGGCCGGGTGACGGGCGGGCGGGCTCCCCACCGTCCCCCGGCCACCCGGGGTACGCCGACGGGCCGTCACGGGCGGGCTGACGACCGCGGCGCCGCGGCGCGGGGTCAGGCGGCCGCGACGGCCTCCTCGACGGGGGTGTCACCGGCGACGAGCTCCAGCTGCCGCCCGATCGTCGCCGGCTCCCGGAGGGCCGCAGCGACGACCGCCGCGACGTCGGCGCGCGTGACCTGTCCCCGCTCGACGTGCTCGGCCAGCGCGACGCGGCCCGTGCCCTCGTCGTCCGTCAGGCCACCGGGGCGCAGGATCGTCCACTCCAGGTCGGTGTCCCGCAGCGCGGAGTCGGCGTCACGCTTGGCGACGACGTACGCGGCCCACACGGCCGGCATGTCGTCGGTGATCGGCTCGTCGACGCCGATCGCCGACACCTGCACGAACCGCCGCACGCCTGCCAGGCGCGCACCCTCCTGGGACTTCAGCGAGCCCTCGAGGTCGACCGTGCGCTTGCGGTCCGCGCGTCCGTCGGGCCCGGCCCCGGCCGCGAACACCACGGCGTCCGCTCCGCGCAGGACGGCCGCGAAGTCGTCCGCGTCGGACGCCTCGATGTCGAGCAGCGCGGGCTGCGCGCCGAGGGCCGCCAGCTCGTCGGCGTGCTCCGGCCGACGAACCAGCGGCACGACCTCGTCGCCGCGGGCGACCAGCAGCGGCGCCAGCAGGCGCGCGACCTTGCCGTGCCCGCCCACGACGACGACCCGCATCAGGACCGCCCGCCCGTCACCATGATCCGGTCGCCCGTGACGTACGACGACTCCTGCGACGCGAGGAACACGTACGCCGGCGCGAGCTCGGCGGGCTGCCCGGCGCGCCCCAGCGGGGTGTCGGCGCCGAACTGCTCGACCTTCTCGGCGTTCATCGTCGCGGGGATCAGCGGCGTCCAGATCGGGCCCGGGCACACCGCGTTGACGCGGATGCCGTCCGCGGCGAGCTGCTGGGCCAGGCCCTTGCTGAAGTTGTAGATCGCGGCCTTCGTGGACGCGTAGTCGAGCAGCGGCGGGCTGGGGTGGAACGCCTGGATGGACGAGGTGTTGATGATCGACGCGCCCTTGTCCAGATGGGGCAGCGCGGCCTGGGTGATCCAGAACATCGCGTAGACGTTGGTCTTCAGCACGCGGTCGAGCTGCTCGGTGGTGATGTCCGCGAGCCCGCCGGACTGCGCCATCTGGTACGCGGCGTTGTTGACCAGCACGTCGAGCCCGCCGAACGCCTCGACGACCCTGCCGGGCAGCGAGCGCGCGAGCTCCTCGTCGCGGATGTCGCCCGGCAGCGCGAGACCGCGCCGGCCGGCCTTCTCGACCCACGCGAGCGTCTCGCGCGCGTCGTCCTCCTCCTCGGGCAGGTAGGAGATCGCGACGTCGGCGCCCTCGCGCGCGAACGCGATCGCCACGGCACGGCCGATCCCGGAGTCGCCGCCCGTGATGAGCGCGCGGCGCCCCTCGAGGCGCCCGGAGCCGCGGTACGACTCCTCACCGTGGTCGGGCTGCTGGTCCATGTCGTCGGTGTGCCCGGGGTGCGCGATCTGCTCGGCGGACTGCGTGTCCGGGTCCGGGTGCTGGGTCGTCGGGTCCTGGGGTGTCGTCTGGTCGGCCATACGTTCCATCGTGCGGTCGCCGCCCCGGTCCGGCATCCGCAACGCCTCCCGCCCGCCCTCTCGTCGCCGAGTGCGGGGGTACGCCGCCGAGTGCGGGGGAAACGACCCCCGCACCCGGCGAGCTTCCCCCGCACTCGGCGAGGGGGTGGGTGGTCGGGGGTCGTCAGTTGTTGGCCGGGGCCTCGCTGATGTCCGCCAGGGCCGACGACGGGTCGAGCTCGGCCGCCAGGTCGCCGATGCTCAGGACGCCGACGGCCGCACCCCCCTCGACGACGGGCACGCGGCGGACCGCCTGCTCGCGCATGATGCGCACGACGTCGGCGACGTCGTCGTCGGGCCCGACCGTCAGCAGGTCGTCGGTGGCGAGCTGCCCGACCGGCGCGTCGAGGCCGATGCCCTCGGCCAGACCGCGGACCACCAGGTCCCGGTCGGTGACGATGCCGACCACGGTGCCCTCCTCGGCGACGACGAGCGAGCCGATGTCCTGCGTGGCCATCGTCTGCGCGACGGCGCGGAGCGTGTCGGTGACCTCGACCACCGTCGGGTGAGGCGTCATGAGCTCGGAGACCGTGCGGGTCATGGGGTCCTCCTGGTCCTGGGGCCGACGACGCGGGCGCGCCGCCACGACCACCGTCCGTCACCCGCCTCGGGTCCGCATCCCGAGGCGCGGCGACGCCGGGTGCGGGGGTACGCCGCCGGGTGCGGGGGAGACGACCCCCACACCCGGCGAGCTTCCCCGCGCTCGGCGCAGAGGCCGGGGTGTCGGTGCCGACCCGTAGCCTGCCGGTGTGATCCTGCTCGACGACGGCACCCTGACGTACTCCGCGAGCGACCTGACGGCCGCCGCGCGGTGCGAGCACGCCGTGCTGCGCGCGCTCGACGCGCGGCTCGGGCGCGGCCCCGCGGCCGAGCCGGACGCGGACGTGGTGCTGGCGCGCGTCGCGCACCTCGGCGACGAGCACGAGCAGCGGGTGCTGCGCGGGCTCGTCGAGCGGTACGGGGTGTGGCGCCCGGGCACCCGGGGCGGGCTCGCGCAGGTCCCGGCGACGCGTGACCCCGCGTCCCGCGCGCACCTGGAGGCCGCGCACGCCGCGACGCTCGACCGGCTCGGGTCCGCGGACGTCGTGCACCAGGCCGCGTTCTTCGACGGGCGGTTCGTCGGACGGGCGGACTTCCTGGTCCGCGACGACGACGGCGCGTGGTCCGTGCGCGACGCCAAGCTCGCGCGCAACGCCCAGCCCACCGCCCTGCTGCAGGTCGCCGCGTACGCGGACCAGCTCGCGCGCGCGGGCGTGCCCGTGGCGCGCGAGGTGCAGCTCGTGCTGGGCGACGCGGCGGTCACGCGGCACGCGGTGGCGGACCTCGTGCCCGTCTACCGCGAGCGCCGCGCGCGGCTGCAGGAGCTGCTCGACGCGCACCGCGCGCAGGACGGGCCCGTGACGTGGGGCGACACGCGGTGGGCCGCGTGCGGGCGGTGCTCGCTGTGCACCGCCGAGCTCGAGGCGCGGCGCGACGTCACGCTCGTGGCCGGCGTGTACGAGCGTCAGCGCGCGCTGCTCGGCGCCGCGGGCGTCGCGACGATCGACGAGCTCGCGGCCCTTCCCGACGACCGCGAGGTCGAGGGGCTGAGCCCGGACGTGCTCGCGAGGGTGCGGCTGCAGGCACGGCTGCAGCTCGAGCAGGAAGCCCGCAACGCCGACCCGGCGCACCCGGTGGACGTCCCGTGGGCCCTCACGCACCCCCCACGGGTCGCCGCGCTGCTGCCGCCGCCGGACCCGGGCGACATCTTCTTCGACTTCGAGGGAGACCCCCTCTGGTACGACGCGGCGATGGCCGGCGAGCCCGACGCGTGGGGTCTGGAGTACCTGTTCGGTGTGGTCGAGAACCCGCCCGCGCCGGAGGCGGAGGCGCCGTTCGTCGCGTTCTGGGCGCACGACCGCGCCGAGGAGCGCGTCGCGCTGCGGGAGTTCCTCGCCTACCTCGCCGACCGTCGCGCACGGTTCCCCGGCATGCACGTCTACCACTACGCGGCGTACGAGAAGACGACGCTGCGGCGGCTCGCGGCGCGTCACGGCGAGGGCGAGGCGCAGGTCGACGGCCTCCTGCGCGAGGGGCTGCTCGTCGACCTGTACACCGCGGTCAAGGCGGGCGTGCGCACGGGCCAGCGGTCGTACTCGCTGAAGAAGCTCGAGCCGCTGTACATGGCGACGGGACGCGGCGACGGCGTCACGAACGCGGCCGACTCGATCGTCGAGTACGCCGAGGCGGTCGCGGCCCGCGACGCGGGGCGGCTCGACGACTGGAACGAGCGCATCAAGGCCATCGAGGTCTACAACCACTACGACTGCGACTCGACGCTCGGGCTGCGGGACTGGCTGCTCGCGCGGCTCGCCGAGGTCGGCGTCGCGCCGTCGCGCCCGGTCGTGCTCGACCCCGAGGCGGAGGCCCGTGCCGCCGAGCTCGGCGCGCCCGACCCGCTGGAGGACGAGCTGCTGGCGCTCGCCGGGCCCGGACCGGGCGAGGGCGTGGTGCGGACGCCCGGGCGGCAGGCCGTCGCGCTCGTCGGCGCCGCGCTGCGGTACCACCAGCGGGAGGACAAGCCGTACTGGTGGGGCCACTTCGACCGACTGTCGGCGCACCCGTCGGACTGGACGGAGCGGCGCAACGTGCTGCTCGCCGACCGGCCCGGCGCGGTCGAGGTGGTCACCGACTGGCACCTGCCGCCGGGCAAGCAGGTCGAGCGCCGCGTGCTGCGCATGACCGGGCGGCTCGAGCCGGGCAGCGACCTGCGGCCGGGCGCGCAGGCCGTCGGGCTGTACGACGCACCGCTGCCCGCGTGCGTGCGCACGTCCGTCGACGGGCCGCGCGGCTGGTGCGAGCGCATGACGGTGCTCGAGGTCAGGGCTGACGTCGAGGGGCGCAGCCCGCGGGACGTGCTGGTCGTCGAGGAGACGCGACCCAAGGGCTCGGAACCGTTCGCCGAGCTGCCGATGGCGCTGGCCCCGGCCGGGCCGATCGGCACCGCACCGCTGCGCGAGGCGATCCGCAGGCTCGCGGAGCGGGTCCGCGACGCGGTGGCGGACGGCTCGGCAGCGACGGGCGACGCCGCGGCGGCGACGGGCGCGACGCCGGACGACGCGCCCGACGTGAGCCTGCCGCGCTCCGCGGTCCTCGACCTCGCACGCCGCACGCCGCCGCGCACGCGGTCGGGCGCGCCGCTGCCGACCGCCGACGGGGACCTCGTCGACGTGCTGACGCGCGCGGTGCTGGATCTCGACGACTCGTACCTCGCCGTGCAGGGCCCGCCCGGCACCGGCAAGACGTACACCGGCGCGCGGGTGATCGCCGCGCTCGTGGAGCGCGGGTGGCGCGTCGGGGTCGTCGCGCAGTCGCACGCCGTGGTCGAGAACATGCTGCGCGGCGTCGCCGGTGCCGGGGTGCCGGCGGGCGCGATCGCGAAGAAGCTCCCCACCGACGGGCGGGACGCGACGGCCGACGCCCCGTGGACGTGGGTGCCGGACAAGGGGTTCGGGGCGTTCTGGTCCGCACACCCGGGTGGGGCGGACGGTGCCGGCGCGGTGCTCGGCGGCACCGCGTGGGACCTCGTCAGCACCACGAGGCTGCCGTCCGCGCCGCTGGACCTGCTCGTCGTGGACGAGGCCGGGCAGTTCGCGCTCGCCACCACGTTCGCCGTGGCCGGCTCGGCGCGCAACCTGCTGCTGCTGGGCGACCCGCAGCAGCTGCCCCAGGTCAGCCAGGGCACGCACCCCGAACCGGTCGACCGCAGCGCGCTGGGTTGGCTGACCGACGGGCACGACACGCTCCCCGCCGAGCTCGGCTACTTCCTGCCGGTGACGTACCGCCTGCACCCCGAGCTGTGCGCCGCCGTGTCGACGCTCGCCTACGAGGGACGGCTGGTGTCCGCGCCGGCCGCGGCGGCCCGGTCGCTCGACGGCGTCCCGGCGGGCGTGCACGGCGTGCTCGTCGAGCACGAGGGGAACGCCGTCGCGTCCCCGGAGGAGGCCGAGGTCGTGGCGCGCACGGTCGCGCACCTCGTCGGGCGCACGTGGCGGGACCCCGCCGCCGCGGCACCCGAGCGTCCCCTGACGCCGGCCGACGTGGTGGTCGTCGCGGCCTACAACGCGCAGGTGTGGACGGTCCGGCGCGCGCTCGACGCCGCAGGCTTCACCGCGACCCGCGTCGGCACGGTCGACCGGTTCCAGGGCCAGGAGGCGCCGGTCGTCGTGGTGACCACCGCGGCGTCGTCGCCGTCGCAGGTGCCCCGCGGCCTCGACTTCCTGCTCGACCGCAACCGGATCAACGTCGCGGTCTCCCGCGGGCAGTGGGCGGCGTTCGTCGTCCGCTCGACGCGGCTGTCGCACACGCTGCCGCACCGGCCCGAGTCGCTCGAGCGCCTCGGCGCGTTCGTGGGCCTCACGACGCGCTCGGTCGTGGACGTGCCCGCGGCGACGTAACGTCAGGGCAGCACGGCGCGCCGCCTGCGCCGGCACGACGAGGATCCGGAGGGACGATGGGCGTGGACGAGGAGTTCGAGCGGGTCCGCACGGCGCTGCGCACGGAGGAGCAGGCGCTGGCCCGGGAGCTCGACCAGATCGACGCCGAGGCGCGCGCGACCGTCGACGCGAGCGTCGAGCACGTGCGCGCGCAGCTCGCGACGCAGGCCGACCGTATCCGCGCGGCGATCGCCCAGCAGCGCGTGGAGGTCGAGGCACGTCAGGAGGAGCTGCGCAACGACGAGGCGGAGCGGGCCGGGGCCGACGACTCGCCCGAGGCGCCTGCCGGCGACGACGACGTGGCGGCAGCCGACGTGACCGAGGACGAGGTCGACGTCGACGTCGCGGAGCCGACAAGCCACGTCGAGCAGCACGACGGCACGGACGTCGAGCAGGTGACGACGGGCACGGACGACCCCGACGAGCTCGTCGGTGACGTCGAGCGGGGCGACTGACCGCAGCCGAGGGTGTCCTCACGGACCGCCCGCAGGCCGACGATGCGCGTGCCCCACGACGTCCCGGTGCGCGCCCGCGCGCGTGCCCCGCGCACGGGAGAGCACCTCGCCGCAAGGACCGGGAGGCACGTGACCGCGACCCGGCGGGACGGCAGACTGAGCCCGGCGGGAGCCGGTCGTCGGTTCCCGGACACGGATGGAGGAGCCCATGGGTCTCGATGACCTGGTGAACAAGGCGAAGGGCGCGCTGGACGGCCGCGAGGAGCAGGCCAAGGACGCGCTCGACAAGGCGGCCGAGGCTGTCAAGTCCCGCACGGACACCGGCACGGACGCTCAGATCGACAAGGTGGTCGACGCCGCCAAGGACTACCTGGACCAGCAGAAGAAGTCCTGACCGTCCCGCCCTTCCCGCTGAGCGCGGTGCTCGTCCGCGCTCAGCGGGAAGGGGCAGGGTGGGCGCCGAACGTCAGGTCAGGGCCTCGCCGGTGCGTTCCGGGAGTGCGAGCGCGCCGGCGGACGCGACGACGAAGACCGCGGCGAACACGGTGAACAGCAGGCCGGTACCGCCCAGCTCACGCAGCTGCGGCACCGCCAGCGGCGCCAGCACCGACGCCGTGCGCCCGATCCCCGCGGCCCAGCCCGCGCCGGTGGTCCGCACGCGCGTCGGGTACAGCTCGGGGGTCACCGCGTAGAGCGCGCCCCACGCGCCGAGGTTGAAGAACGAGAGCATCACGCCGGCGCCGAGGATCTGCGCGTCGCCCGAGGCGGCGGCGAACGCACCGGCCGCGAGGGCGGAGCCGGCGAGGAACGCCGCGAGCGTGCGGCGCCTCCCCCACGTCTCGACGAGCACGGCGGCCGCCGCGTACCCGGGGAGCTGCCCGAGCGTGATGATGAGCGTGTACTCGAACGACCGCACGAGGGTGTGCCCGTCGGCTGCGAGGAGCGACGGCAGCCAGATGAACGCGCCGTAGTAGGAGAAGTTCACGGCGAACCACACGAGCCACAGGGCCGCGGTGCGGCGGCGCAGCGACGGCGCCCAGAGCGCGGCGAGGCGCGGCGCGGGGTCCGGAGCGGGCGCGGCGGTCGCGTCGGGTGCGGTCGCGGCGGTGGGGTCGGGCGCGGGCGCGACGCCCGCCGAGGACGAGCGCGCGCGGTCTGCGCCCGCCGGCGACGTGCGGTCGGCGTCGGTGCCGGCTGGCGACGTGCGGTCGGCGTCGGTGCCGGCTGGCGACGTGCGGTCGGCGTCGGTGCCGGCCGCCGACGAGGAGTGACGCTCGACGTCGGCCGCGGCGGACGACGGGCGTGCCGTCGCCGCGTCGCGGACCTGCGCCCCGGTCAGCCCGCCGTGCCCGACGGCGCGCGACGCCTCGAGCTCCGCGACGACCTGCTCGGCCTCGGCATGCCGACCGCGCGCCTGCAGGTACCGCACGGACTCGGGCAGCCCGCGGCGCACGACGACGGAGTACAGCGCGGGCAGGGCACCGAGCGCGAGCGCCCACCGCCACCCGTCGTCGCCGGACGGCACGACGAGGTACCCGATGAGGGCGGCGAGGATCCACCCGACGGCCCAGAACGACTCGAGGACGACGACGGCGCGTCCGCGGATGCGTGGCGGTGCGAACTCGCTGACGAGCGTGGACGCGACGGGCAGCTCGGCGCCGAGCCCGAGCCCGACGACGAACCGCAGCGCCATGAGCACGGCGACGCCGCCGACGAGCGCGGACGCCCCGGTCGCGACCCCGTACACGAGCAGGGTGAGAGCGAACACCTGGCGGCGCCCGATGCGGTCGGCGAGCAGCCCGCCGACGGCGGCCCCGACGGCCATGCCGACGAACCCGGCGGATGCGACCCACCCGAGCGTGGTCGCGTCGGTGCCCCAGACGACCGCGAGCTGGGCGATGACGAACGAGATGAGCCCGACGTCCATCGCGTCGAACGTCCACCCGACGCCGGACCCGACGAGCAGCCGCACGTGCCGGCGCGTGACGGGCAAGCCGTCGAGGCGGGTCGCGGGGTCGGCGGTCGGCGGCGCAGGGTGTACGGCCCTCGCTGCAGCCCCGGGCTCGGGGACGTCGGCTCCGGTCACGGCACCTCCTGGCACGCACCTGGCGATGGGCGCGACGGGTCGGGCCGCGCGGCGGCGTCATCGGCACCGTCCGGCATCGTCGCCCACTCCCGCCGCCACCGCCAGAGCACCCGGTCCCACCCCGCCCACCCCGCCCACCGGAACCCGGCTCCTCGACGGCACCGCCCGACGAGTACCCAGGTCCCGCTCGCGGCCCCGCACCCCGCCGACCGGAACACCACTCCCCGTCAGGCCCCACCATCGAGGAGCCAGGTTCCGCCCGGCGAGCCCCGCATCCCGCCGACCGGAACACCACTCCCCGTCAAGCCCCACCATCGAAGAGCCAGGTTCCGCTCGGCGGGATCGGGGGCGGGCTGTCAGGGGCGCGGGGGGAAGATGCCCTGCAGGGCGATGCAGAAGTTGAGGGCCAGGTGGGGCGGCATGTTCTCGTGCGGCTGACCGCCGCCCCGGACACCCACGGCCTGTGCCGACATCGCGACGAGCGCTGCCGGTCACGGCGGGTCCGCCACGACGGGTACCGCGTCCGTCACGGCCCGGTACGCGCCGACGGTCACCGACCCGGCCGACGCGACCGTGGCCGCGGGCGACGACGCGTCGTTCACCGTCACGGTGACGGGCTCGCCCGCACCGACGGTGACGTGGCAGCGCCGTGCCGCGGGCGCCGGGTCGTGGACCGCCGCAGGCACGGGGACGTCGCTGGACCTCGCGGACGTCACGCCCGCGGACCACGGCACGCAGGTGCGCGCCGTCGTGACCAGCACGCAGGGCTCGGCGACGAGCGCCGCCGCGACGCTCACGGTGCGCTGGGCGCCCGTGCTCACGGCCCACCCGGCCGACGTCACGGGCCTCGCGGACGACGAGGTCACGTTCACGGCCGCCGCCACCGGCAACCCGGCGGCGAGCCCCACGTGGCAGACGTCGCCTGACGGCACGACGTGGACGACCGTGCCGGGCGCCACCGGGTGGACCTACAGCCGCACGCTCGCCGACGCGGACCACGGTCTGCAGGTGCGCGCCGTGGCGAGCAACGCCGAGGGCACCGCGGTCTCCGAGGTCGCCCGCGTGACGGTCGACGCGCCCCCCGCGATCGTCGCGCAGCCCGCCGACGCGACCGTGGACCTCGGCACGGACGCGACGTTCGAGGTCGCGGTCACCGGGCGACCCGCACCGGCCGTGCAGTGGCAGACGCAGGTCGACGGCGACTGGGTCGACGTGCCCGGCGCCACCGGCACGACGCTCGTCGTCCCCGGCACGCAGGACGCGCACGGCACCCGCTACCGCGCGGTCGCGACCAACGCGCGCGGCACGACGACCAGCGACGTCGTGACCCTCGCGGTCCTGCTCGCACCGACGGTCACCGACCCGCAGGACGTCGCGACCGCGCCGGGCGAGCAGGTGACGTTCAGCGTCGACGTCACGGGCCGCCCGGTGCCGGACGTCACGTGGGAGGCGTCGCACGACGGGGTCACGTGGACGCCCGTCGGCACGGGCACGACGCTCACCCTGACGCCGACGCTCGCCGACGACGGCCTGCTGGTGCGGGCCGTCGCGACCGCGACGCTCGTGACCGGCCCGGCCTCCGTGACCAGTGCGGCCGCCGAGCTGGTCGTGGCCGAGGTGCCCGAGTTCCTCGACGGCCCCGCGCCGCTGACGAGCGTCACGGCCGGGGTCCCGACGACGCTCGCGTGGACCGTGCGCGCCGCCGACGCGACGGCACGCTGGGAGGTGTCGCGTGACGGCGGGGCCACGTGGACGCCCGCCCCCGTGGGCTGGACGCCCGGCACGGAGGCGGCGGTCCTGGCGGCGCGCGCCGCCGGACCGGCCGTGCGGACCGTGCACACGCTGGCGTTCACGCCCACCGCGGCGGACGAGGGCGTGCTCGTGCGCCTCACCGTCGCCTCGCCGGGCGGTGCGGCGAGCGCGAGCACCGTGCTCGACGTCGTGGCGGTCGCCGACCCGGGGACGGGCGGCGGCAGCCCGGGGGACGGCACGGCGGGCGGCACGGCGGCGGCGCGGGAGGCGGCACGGCGGGCGGCACGAGCTCCACCGGCCCCGCGGGCTCGGGCGCGACGGGCGCGACGGGCAGCGGGGCGTCGTCGCTCCCCCGTACCGGCACCGACCCGCTGGCGCTGCTGGCCCTCGGCGCCCTGCTCGCCGCGGCGGGCCTCGTGACGGCGGTCGCCGCGACCCGCCGCCGCGAGCTGCGCGCCTGACGGCTCCCGGCCGGCGCGTCGTCACCTCGACGCGCCGGCCGGCAGGTCGTCCTCACGCGTCGGTCGGCAGGTCGTCCTCACGCGCCGGCCGGCAGGCCGTCCTCACGCGTCGGTCGGCAGGTCGTCCTCACGCGCCGGCCGGCGGGTCGTCCTCACGCGCCGGCCGGCAGGTCGTCCTCACGCGTCGGCCGGCAGCACGCGGAACACGGGGTGGTCCGCCGCGATCTCCTCGAACGCCTCGACGGGCTCGTGCCGGTCGACGCGCACGTGCGGGCGCGCGCCCGGCGCGATCTGCACGAGCCTGCGGACCATCGGCGCCCGCTCCGCGACCGGGACCTCCACGAGCCGCACGGGTCGCGGGCGGCCGTGCCGCAGGACTGCGCGGCCGTCCGCGGCGCGGACGTTCCACACCCAGGCGCACTCGCCGAGCATGGACACCAGGTACCAGCGGCCGTCGACGTCGGCCATCACGAGCGGAAACCGCGTGGCCTTGCCGGTGCGGCGGCCGGGCACCTCGAGCGTGACCCAGCGGCGCGGCGTCAGCCACGTGCCGTGCAGCGCCGCCCAGAAGCGTGCGGCCCGCCGGGCGAACGCGTCGGCGCGCCCGCCTGCGTAGTGCCGGCGGAGGGCCTGCGCCCGCCGCTCCACCCAACCCCGCCCCGCCCTGTCCATCGTCGCCCCCTGCGCTCGTCGTCGAGCGTGGCGCACCCGGAACCGACCCGGCAAGGGCCACGGGTCCCGGGTGCGTCCGCGACGCGACGCGGCGCATCAGCGGGCCGACGCGTCGGGCGACGCTCGCCGTCGTGCGGCGCGACACGTCAGGCAGCGCGACGTGTCAGTTGGGGCGACACGCCAGGTGGGGCGACGCGTCAGGTGGGACGGCGGACGTCAGAGCCGCGCGTCGCCGGCGACGGGGCGCACGACGGGCGTGATGCCCGGCAGGACGCCCTTCTCGTCGGCGAGCGCCTCGTCCTCGGGGACGTCCTCGGGGGCCGGATCGGCCCGCGGCTCGGTGGCGGTGACGGGGTCGGGGACCTCGTCGGGGACGGGCGTGACGGTGTCGTCGGGCACGGTCATCGGTGACCTCCTACGCGTGTGGTCGAGGTGCGAGGCCGGGCCCGTCAGGCGAAGCCCGTGCTCGCGCGGTTGCCGGGGACGGGCAGCACCGTGCCCTCCTCGCCGGGCGTCCCCGCGTCGGCAGGGGCGTCGTCGAGGGCGTCGTCGGGTGCCGGGTCGGCGGCGGGCGCGGTCGCGGTGACGGCATCGGGCACCTCGTCGGGCGCCGGCGTGGCGCGGTCGTCGGGGACGGACATCGTGGCCTCCGTTCGTCGGTGCCTCTCGATCGTCACACGCGCGCCGCGGCCTGTCCTGGCGAGCGTCGTCGCCCGTCGGGGACGGGCGCGTGCGACGCCGACGACGGGTGATGTCAGGGCCGCGCGTACACCTCGTACCGCGTCGTCGGCGGCAGCACCCGGTCGAACCGCACCTCGAACTGCGCGCGCCCGCGGGCGGGCACGGGCACCGTCTCCACGGTCGCGGAGCCCGTCACCTGCTCCTGCGCGTCGCGCGCGACGACGGTCACGTGCACGTCCGTCGCGTGGCCGTACGCGCTGCGCACCGCGCCGCGGACGACCGTCGTCGTCTCCGTGCGCGCCGTCAGCTCCCCGGTGCGCAGGCCTCCGGGGGTGCCGGTGCGCGGTCCGTCGTCCGGCTGCGGCCCGCGCACCTCGACGCGCTCGACCTCGTCGTCGCCGACGTCGAACGTGCCCGTCAGGGCGGTGCGGCCCGGCCACAGCTCGAGCTCGCCGACGAGGTCCCGGTCCAGCACCGTCCCGTCCGCGCGCAGCGCGACGACCTCGTAGGCCGACACGGGCACCACGTAGCCCGGCGTCGCGTTCTCGACGACGGCCACGTACCACGAGGCGCGGCCCGACACCGGGCCGGCGGCCGTCTCCACGACGGCGGGCGCGAAGGGCGCAGCCTGCAGGGTCGAGCGCAGGGCCACGAGACCGGGTGCGGCCTCCGGGGCCTCCGGCGACCGGCGCGGGTCGACCTGCGACAGCCCGGCCACGACCAGCTCCCCGGCCTCGTACTGCCCGATGCGCACCGCGGACGCCACGACGAGGGCCACGACCGCGACGAGCACCGCCGCCACGGCCGTCGCGCGCCCCGTGCGGCGGGGGCGGGCCGTCACCAGCGAGAGGACCGCGAGCGCGACCGCGCCCACGGCCAGCGCCACCACGACCCCGCGCGGGGCTCCTCCGCACAGCAGCAGCGCGACCCCCGCGACGACGAGGGCGAGCCCGGCCGTGCCGCGGCCGTGCGGGACGGGCCCGAGGACGACGACGGGGAGACCTGGCTCGGCCGGCGGCGGGTCCGCGGCGCCGCTCGGGCGCGACGGCGCAGGGCGTGTGCCGCGCTCGCTCGTCGTGCTCATGCGTGCCGCCTCCGCGCCGAGACCTGGACAGGTGTCCTGACTCCAGGACCTGCACATCGGCACGCCACGGGCCACGCATGACCCCCGCACCACCCCACCACCCGGATGCCCGCGCGCACCCCCAGGGGCTGACCCGGTCGCCCCTCGCCCGCCGGAGCACGGCGACGCCGAGCACGCGATGCCCGTCGGGGAGTACGCGCGCTCGGCGGAGCTGCTGCTCGGGGTCGCGCTGCACCGGGCGGGGTGACGGCGCACGGCGTGCCACGCCGGCGCGTCAGGCTCCGGCCGGCGGGAGCACCACCTCGTAGCCCAGGCGGTTGAGCGCGTGCGCATGGTCCGTGCCGCCGTCGTAGCTGCCGGGCAGGTCGCACATCGGGTTCACGCCCCCGCCCGGCCGCGCCTCGAGCACCAGGGTCTCGGACCACCGCGGCATCACCCGGCCCAGGACCACCACGCGCGGGTAGGTCGCGTACGGCTGCCGCAGCGGCGGGTCGAGGCGGTACTCGGCGGCGACGTACGGGTACCGGCCCTCCAGGTCGTCGCTCGCCAGCGTCGCCTCGAGCCACGCGTACCGGATCTCGGGCGGGCGCACGGGCCCCTCGACGCACGGTGTGGCCGCGCCGTCGACGGCGGCAGACGTCCACCGCGCACCGACGAGCAGCGCACCACCGTCGAACAGGTGGACGCTCGGGCCCGTGGTGCTCAGGTGCACCTCGAGGAGCGTCGTGTCGTGCACCCACCACCGGGCCGCCGCACCGTCGTCGTCGACGACGTGCACGTGCTGCCCGTCGAGCCGCGTGACGCGGTGCGCGCGGCCGGGCTCGTGGACGGCCCGGCGCACGGCCGCGTCGGTCGGCACGTGACCCGCGTCGTGGGACACGCACCCGGTGGCCGCGAGGCCGGTCGCCGAGGTCGCGTAGGGGTAGGGAGGGATCTGGGTCATCGGGGGCTCCGCAGGTCGAGCGTCTTCCCGCACCGGTCGGCGCGGGCGGATCTTCCTCCGGGGGCACCGTGCGCTCCGCGCGGTTGCCAGTCGGCCGGCCGGAGGGCTTGCGGCCGAGCTTCGTGATCAGCCAGGACGGTACGCGGGGGCACCGACATCCGACCCGGAGGCTTCCGGTCGCCGTGGACGGCACCCCCGCACGACGCCGGGGCGCGGCTATCGTCCTCGCCGTGGAAGACGGGACGAGCGCCACGGGCGCGGCGAGGCGTGCGTCGGTGAGGCGTGCGTCGACGTGCCGTGCGTCGGCGTGCGCGGACGTGCGGCCCCGTGACGTCCGGGCGTGGCGGCCCGTCACGACGCGGTCTCAGCCGAGGCGCACCGGCTGCCGATCTGTGACCCTATGACCATGTCCCACGACGACCCGCCGCGCTCACCCTCGGGCCGGCTGCCGCGCTGGGCCGCCGAGGAGGCGGCAGCGCGGGAGTCCGCCGCGGAGCAGTCGGGGCCGCGACGGTGGGGCGGGCCCTCGTCGAGCGCGTCGGCCTTCGAGCCGCCCTCGTCGAGCGCGCCGATGTCCGGGTCGCCCTCGTCGAGTGCGCCGTCGGGGCCGAGCTCGTCGGGGCCGACCGCCTCACGCCCGTCCTGGTCGACGACGCCCCCGGCCGGGCCGGCCTCGCCGTCCGGTCCGACCGCGTCCGGCACGTCCTGGCCCTCCGCGCCCTCGTCCTGGAACCCCGAGCCCGCGCCCGACCCGCGGGTGTCACCCGTGCCGCCGCCGGCGGCCGGGGCCTGGTCCGGTGCACCGTCGCCGACCTCACCCTCGGCACCGTCCGGCCCGCCCCCGTCGAACCCGCCCCCCTCCGACGCCACCTGGTACTCAGGGTCGCCGCCCGAGGCACCGCGGCGCCGCAGCCTGGCCGTGCGCCTGGGCGTCGTCGTCGGGGCCGCGGCGCTCGCGCTGTGGTTGGCGCTCGGTGTGCTGCCGGGGCTGCTGCGCGACGCGGACGCGCCGTTCCTCGACGGCATCGTCGCCGGCCGCGTGCCGGACCCGACGCCCGAGGTCGAGGCGCTGGCTGACGAGATGTTCCTCACCGACGAGGGTCGCGACCTGCTCTACGTCGCGCAGCCCGAGCTGCTCGGGGCCGAGGAGTTCGCGGGACGCTGCGACCGCGGCGACGCCGGCGCGGCCGGCGAGACCGGCGGCGCCGTCGGCTGCTACCACTCCAGCGCGGGCGGCCTGCAGGCCAACGGCCGCATCGTCGTCTACACGCCCGCGGACGCGCGGCTGCGTCCGTTCGTCGTCGAGACCGCCGCGCACGAGCTGCTGCACGCCGCGTGGAACGAGCTGAGCGACGGCGAGCAGGACGTCGCGACGCGCGCGCTCGCCACCGTGCTGTCCGGCGTGGACCCCGAGGACGACATCCACGAGCAGATCGCCGGGTCGGTGGCGGGGCAGGCAGCCAACCGGCCGACCGAGCTGTTCGCGTACATCGGGACGCAGGTGTGGCGCGAGGGCGGGGTCGACCCCGAGCTCGAGGCGCTGTACGGGCGGTTCATCAGCGACCGTGAGGCGCTCGTCGCGGTGCACACCGCCTTCGAGACGGCGATCGACACGATGACGACCGACCTCACCACCGCGCAGCAGGCGCTCGCGCAGCGGCAGTACGACCAGGGAGTCGCGCGGGCGCAGCTCGAGGCGGACACCGCGAACCTCGCGCAGTACCGCAGCACGATCGAGCAGGAGGAGGCGCGGCTCGCGTCCCTGTCCTCGTCGGTGCGGTCCCGGTCGCTGCTCGCGTGGACGTGGCGCGACGGCACCCCGCTGCCCGAGCAGCCCGCCGCCGAGCTGCTCGCGAAGGCCCGCGAGCTGCTGGCCCGCGACGAGGCCGAGCTGGCCGCACGCGGTGAGGCGATCGCGGCCGGCGACGCGGAGGTCGCCGCGGAGACGGCCCGCGTCGAGGGGCTCCGCGCCGACCTGCAGGGCCTCTTCGACCAGCTCGACCCCACCCGGTCCTGACGCGGTGACCGGCGTGCAGGGTGCGTCACGCCGAGCGGCCAGGTTCATCCGAGGCGGACGCGCGGTACGCGTCCGCGACCTGAAGCTCGAGGGAGTGCTGCGATGACGCCGAACATCCCCCCGGAGGTCCGCGGCCTCGTCGACGAGGCCGGCGGGAGTATCGAGATCCGCGGAAACGCCGTCCGGATCGACTTCGGCGACACCGGCCTTCAGGTGCGCGAGGACGACGGACGGTTCCTGGTCGAGGCGATCGAGCGTGGCACCGTCGAAGGAGTCGACCTGGAGACCTCGTCTCGCGCTGCTCTGGAGCGCCTGCTGGTCGTCTCCTGTGGCGCGACCTGGCGGTCGCGGCGACGACTGGGCACGCTGCAGCCCCCGTCCCGACGCAGCACGGCACCCGACACGCGCCTGCAGCCCGACGGGCCGGTGTGGGTCCTCGAGTGGCAGGAGTCAGGCGAGATGCAACGAGCCGTGTTCTGGTCCCAGTGGGACGCACGTGCGGTCGCACAGGCGCTCGCGGCGGACCTGGGAGACGTCGCCGCAGCTGTCCGCCGTGCGGACGGGCGTCCGTTGTACGTCGTGGCATGACGAGACGCGCGACGTCGTCGGAACCGGGGCCGGAGCCGACACCGCGGTGGGAGGGGTTCGCGGGGCACGGTGACGCCCTCGCCCCATGACCACCTCAGCCCGCACCGTCGGCCAGGCCCTCACCCAGGTCGCCCCAGACGTCCTCCTCCAGCACCGCGACACGCCTCTCACGCATGGCCGGTGCCAACCCGGTGTCAGCGTCGTCACGGCGCTCGTCCGCCAGCCCGACGTGCACACGAGCGGCGGCACGTCGGCGCCGAGGTGGTCGACGGCCAGCGCGAGGACCGCCGGGGTCTCGACGACGTGCACGACGCGGGACCACTCGCCGCCGGCAGGGCTGACGGAGCGGGCGAGTGCAGGGAGTTGTCCAGGGTTTGCGCTTCCCTTCACTGCAAGGGTGCCGCAAGACCAGGGAGAAACTGGATGCCCGGCACACTCAACGGGTCGGCACGTCGTGCATGCCGATGACCGCCGACCGCATCGCACGTCTGGTCGCCGCCCGGCGGGGCGACGACTCGACCGACGAGCCCACCTCGGTGCCGGCACGCGCCGTCGACCCCCTTTGCCATGACGACCGCTCGTCAGTTCTTGCGCAACGCCACCGATCCCACCCGACGCTCCTGGCCGGTCCCGGCGGCGTCCTCACGCTGGAGACGGCGTGGCAGGTCACCGAGGACGGCTACCGTCTGACCACGATCATCCCGATGGGAAGGACATGATGGGCGCACCCCTGATCGCACCGGACGACCACGCCCTCGCGCTGCTGGGACTGGACGCCGATCCGGGTGACAAGCCTTGGGTCCGTTCCGTCACCTTGACGGCAGTCGACCACGCGACGGTCACAGTGACCTGGGACGTGGTGGCAGCATCCGTTCACGTGCTCTGGGTCCAGCACGACGTGGTACGCGCCGAGCTCAGCCGCGAGTCCGTCGACGTGGTCGCGCTGGACGCGCGCGGCGACGGGTACGCGGCGACGATCACCTCGCGCGGCGAGGGTCTCACCGGGATCCTGACGATCACCGCGACGTCCGCAGGCGTCCGGCTGCGCGACAGCGTCCTGAGGACATGACCGAGCGGTGACCGACCAGGTGCTCGGTTCATCGGTCCGCACGCCGGACCGGCAACGTCGACACGCGAGCGCGAGATGCGCGACACGTCGGAACCGACGATTAGATCCGTGCGAGCGGCAGCGGGGCCCCGGCGATGACGCCGAACATCCCCCGAGGTCCGCGGCCTCGTCGAGGCCGCCGTCGTCGGAGCCGGAACCGGAGCCGTCACTCTTCGAGGACGACGAGGGGTAGATGCCCAGGCACCGCCTCCTCGGCGGCAGACGACGTCACACCGCACTCAGCGTGTGGCGCTCGGACCCGGCTCGGGGACGATGACGCCGTCGCTGCCCAGCTTCCGCAGGTCGGCCGGGCCCGGCGCGGGTCGAACGGGCCGTGCGCGATCTCGACGTCGGCGCAGGTCTCGTCCGTCAGGGTCGGTCGCCAGACCGTCGACGCAACCCCATGACCGGGTCGGGGAGCGCGGCGACCGAGACCGGCATACCGCTGACCACGCGGCGTTCCGCACCCGGGCGCCGGCGCATGACGCGTCAGACGACACTCAAAACTTATGAATCCACGGCATGCATCTCTTGCCTACTCCATAATGTATGCATCATCATCGGTCAGTGAAGACCATCGACCTGCTCGCGGGCGGCGAGACACTCACCGTCGAGTTCAAGCGTGACATCAACGACCGAGACCTCGTCAAGGCAGCCGCGTGCCTCGCCAACGGGGACGGAGGCGTGCTCCTCGTCGGCGTCGAGGACGACGGCACGGTCACCGGGGCCAAGCCGCGGCACGGCGCCTCGACGGAGCCGCACCGGGTCGCGGCCTTCATCATGAACTCGACGGAGCCGCCGCTGCCCGTCGACGTCGCCGTGGAGTCGGTCGAAGGCGCGCAGGTCGTGCGCATCGACGTCCCGCGCGCCGACCCCGGGCCCGTCGGCACCAAGGACGGCCTGTTCACCAAGCGTGTCATCGCCACCGACGGCCGCCCTCAGTGTCTGCCGATGACGGCTCACGAGATCGTGAGCATGGGCCTGGTGACTCGTGGGCAGGACTTCGCGGCGGCAGTCGCACGCGACGCGACCATGGACGACCTCGACCCCCGGGAGCTCGACCGGTTCCGCACGCTGTGCCGCGCCGCCGGCGACAGCCTCGGGAGCCTCGCCGACGTCGACATCCTTAAGGCGCTCGGGCTCGTGCCGATGACCGCTCCCGTCAGCATCGGCGCAGTTCTGCTGTTCGGGACACGCGCGGCGGTCGAGCGCTGGGTCCCGAACGCGGAGTTCCTCTTCCAGGACCTGCGCGGGCACGGGGACGGGACGAACGAGCGCATCGTCGGCCCCCTCCTGCAGTCGGCGGACCAGATGCGGCGACTTATCGACGAACGCAACACCACCACCGAGCTCATGGCCGGCCTGCACCGTGTCGAGGTCCCGCTGATCCCGTCGGTCACCCGACGAGAAGCGCTCGCCAACGCCGTGGTCCACCGTGACTATGCCGCCGTGGGCCCCACCGTCGTCCAGGTCACCGACGAGGAGTTCGTCGTCTCCAACCCCGGAGGCCTGCCTCCCGGCGTCACCATCGCCAACATCCTCGACCAGTCACGGCCACGCAGCCCGCTCCTCGCATCCGCGTTCAAGCGCGCGGGCCTGGTGGAACGCAAGGGCAAGGGCGTCAACGAGATGTTCGAGCAGCAGCTCCGGGCGGGACGCGGCGTCCCGGACTACTCCCGCAGCACCCCGGACTCCGTCGTCGTCACCGTCCCGCTCGGCACAGCCGACCTCGACCTCGTGCGGTTCCTGCTCGTCTGGGAGGACGAGAGACAACGCCCGCTGACGCTGGACGAGCTGCGGGTGGTGCACGACGTCAAAGCGTCCGGTTCCGCGACGAGCGCCGACCTCACGGAGGCCCTCGGCCTCATCCCTCAGACGACCCGCACGATCACGACGCGTCTCGTGGAGCGCGGGATCCTCGAGGCCCGGGGCAACGGGCGCAGCCGACGTTTTCACCTGACCGCCCGCTTCTACGACCTCGCACAGGACCGCAACGCCTACGTACGGGTGATGGGCGCCGACCCGCTGCAGCAGGAGCGCATGATCCGCGACTACGTGACGGCCTACGGGTCCATCACCCGCAGCCAGGCCGCTCAGCTGTGCCAGGTGTCACCGGTCCAGGCTCGGACCATCCTCAAGCGCCTCGTCGACGCCGGCGCACTACGTCTCGTCGGTGAACGGAGGACGTCGAAGTACGTGGTGTGACGCGCTGGACGGCGGACCGGCACCGCGCAGGTTCTCAGCGGTCGACCTTCTCCCGAGACGGGCGACCGGTCACCGCGGCATGGCGCGAAGGTCCGGGGTTCACCATCGCCGTGAGCCTCGCGCGCTCGTCCGACGCCCGGCACGAGAGCCGCCGGGCGCTCCGCATTCAGCTCGTGGCGCTCGGATCTGGTTACCGGCTCGTCCACGCCACGCCGAGTGGCAAGGTGCGGATCGACGACCTGCAGCTCGACCCAGCGACGCTCGAGATCCGGGTCGTCGACCAGTGAACGACCGAGGAGGACACCCCGTGCAGACCGCGTCCGTCGACCAGATCCGGGCACTCCTGCGCACCTTCCAGGCGATCACCTGGCCCGCCGGCCGACAGAAGGCGCTGGCCCTCGCCGACGAGTGCGGCTGGACAATCCGGCTCGAGACCCCCCGCGGCGTCCGGTACCTCACGGGGTACCCGACGAACGACCAGCGCGCCAACGCGCTGATCAGGCCGGACGACGCCGACGGCAGCATCCTCGACCTCACCGTGCACGTCTCCGACCGCGACCCCGCCACGCCCGCGGAGCTCGACGAGGCATACCGGTCCGTGGCGGCCACGGTCCGGGCGGAGCTGGGTACCCCCGTGCGCACCGACGAGTGGGAGCACGCCCGCACCGTGTGGGACATCGCCGGCGGCGGGCGCGTCGTGATCCAGAAGCTCGACTCCGTCGTCCTCATCCTGCGCTCGCAGGAGGTCACCGACCTCGAACGCGACGAGGAACGGCTCGGGGTCGACCCGGGCCGCATTCCCGGGGCGGGCGACGAGGACTTCTGAGTGCGCACAGCATCACCCGACCAGATCAGCGACCTCCTGCGCGCCTTCGACGCTGTCACGTGGCCGGCCGGCAGGCAGGCCGCGCACGACCTCGCCGCCGCGCTCGGATGGTCCGTGAGGCTCGAGACCCCGAACGGGATCCGCTTCGTCACGAACCTGGGCACCAACGACGACCGAGCCCGGGCCCTGGTGATCACGGACGAGACCGCCGGCGACGTCCTCGACGAACTCGAGATCAACGTCTCGGACGCCGAGGACCCGTCGCCCACCGCGTTGCGGCAGGCCTACACGAGTCTCTGCACAGCAGTCGAGGAGACGCTCGGCGCACCCGTGGTCGCCGACCGCGGGGAGAACCCGCGGACGTTCTGGGACCTGACCAACGGTGGACGGGTCGGCCTCCAGCGGCTCGACGACATCGTGGTCATGGTCCTGCTGTCGCGTGACGCCGCGGATCTCGCACGCCAGGAGGCGCGTCTCGGGATCAGCCCCGACCGGGTACCCGGGACGGGGCACGAGGACCTGTAGTCGCGACACGCTCAGGCGCACCCGCGAGATCAGATCTGATCGACCGGAAGTGCCGGCAGACCATCGAACGCCTCGAGAGCGCGATCGCCGCTGACCCGTCACCCAGGCCCGAACGTGCCGCTTCGTCACGAACTCGGGCACCAACGACGACCGCGCCGGGGCACTGGTGCTCTCGGGCGAGAGCACCGGCGGCGCCCTCGACGAACTCGAGGTCACCATCTCGGACGCCGAGACTCAGTCGCCAGGCGCGCTGAAGGAAGGCCTTCACGGACCTGTCCGCGGTTCTGTCGCAGGCGTGCGACTGATAGCAGACGCGCTATCGTCGACCACATGTCCACGTCGTACGGCACGCAGCTGCGGGCACGCCGCATTCGCCTCGGCCTGACGCAGCGCGAGCTCGCGCGGCTGTCGGGCGTCGCACAGCCGGTGATCGCCGCGACGGAGACGGGGCGACGCGGCGTGAGCGCGGAGACTCGGTCCCGGCTCGACGAGGCGCTCAGCGTCCGCCCGTCGGTCGTGCTGGGACGTCACCGCGACGCCGTCCGCGAGGCCGTCGCACGCCACCACGGCCACGACGCCTACCTCATCGGGTCGGTCGCGCGCGGCGACGACACCCCGCAGTCCGACGTCGACCTCATGATCACCTTCGACGACGGCACCGACCTCGTCGACGTCCTCGACCTCACCGACGAGCTCGAGGAGCTCCTGGGCGCCAAGGTGGACGTCATCTCCGGACGCGTCGACGGCGCCGTGAGCTCGCACGCGCGGCGCGACGCGGTCCCGCTGTGACGGCCGACGACAAGGTCTCCCGCCTGCTCGACGACCTCGCCTCCATCGCGCAGGATGCGGCCCATGTCGTCAGCCTCGGCGAGGAGGCCTACCTCGCCGACGACCCCCAGGGGCGGCTGTTGCGCAACGCCGGAGAGCGCATCGTCATCAAGGTGTCGACCGTGGTGGAGCGGCTACCCCAGGCCTTCAAGGACGCGCACCCCGAGGTTGAGTGGCTCAAGATCCAACGCATGCGGAACCTCATCGCTCATCACTACGACAAGGTGCAGGCGGACTTCGTCTGGGCGACGCTGCGGGGTCGGATACCGGAGCTCACGCGCCAGGTGAAGGACAGCTGAGCTCGGCGGACCCGGCTCGCTCATGGAGTCAGCCGTGAGCGGCTCCCGACTCCAGACTCCCGCGTCGACGGCCGATGCCTGGACGGCACCGTCCGCCCGCGCTACCAGCGCCGCCGACCTCATCCGTGAGGACTCCGTCTCGGGCTCGACCCGAACCGCATGACCGGGGACGACGACGGCTTGTGACGCCGCCTGCGTCGACGTCACCGACCGCGACAAGTCACGGGCCGTCCGTCCGGTGCTGCCGGGCCGAGCGGCGGGTCGCGGAATGACTGGAGGTCCTCATCCCTGCCGCCGGCGTGGCGTTCCCCGCCACCCGTCGACCGACCTGGTGAGCTCAGCCCTGTGGACACCGCCGTCGAGTCAGCCCTCCGCATGCAGATCATCGCGTGGGTGCACGAGCGCGCCGAGCGCAACGGCGGGTTCCTCCACCGTCAGGAGCTGCTGAGCTACCGCACCGGGGACCGAGACCTCCCGCTGATCGACTTCTCCCGCGGCATCCGCAACCCCGCGGGCTTTGCGTCGACGCTCGCCATCGTGCAGTCGGCGCACGGCCCGTACGACGACATCGAGGACCCCGACGACGGTCTGCTGCACTACGCCTACCGGTCCGGTGACCCGTTCGGCGGCGACAACCGCAAGATGCGCGCCGCGATCGAGACGGGCATGCCGCTGATCCTGTTCCGCAAGGAGACGCCCAACTACTACACGCCGATCGCCCCGGTGTACGTCGTCGACGACGTCCCGGAGGAGAGCGCCTTCCTCATCGCCCTCGACGAGTCGTTCCGATACATGGGCGACCTCCGCTCGCTCTCCGAGCCGCAGCGGGCGTACGCCCTGCGACTGGCGAAGCAGCGCCTGCACCAGCCGGCGTTCCGCACCCGGGTCCTCCTCGCCTACGAGACGCGGTGCGCCGTCTGCACGCTGCGGCACGGGTCGCTCCTCGACGCCGCGCACATCGCCCCGGACGCCTCCGCGCGCGGCATCCCGACGACGCCCAACGGGCTGGCGCTGTGCAAGATCCACCACGCCGCGTTCGACCAGAACATGCTCGGCATCTCGCCTGACTACGTGGTGCACATCGACCGCGACCTCATGGAGGAGATCGACGGTCCGATGCTCAAGCACGGGCTGCAGGAGATGCACGGGCGGGCGTTGACGCTGCCGGAGCGTGTGGAGGACCGGCCCGACCGGGAGCTGCTGGCGGAGCGGTGGGAGGGGTTCGCGGGGGTGCGGTGAGGGCGGAGCGGGCGGACAGACTCCCCACGACGCCGAGCGCAGCGAGGCTGCCGCCCTGGTTCAACGATGCGCGACGAGCACGCCGAGCAGCTCGTCGATCCGGTCGCTCCCCACCACGTACGTCCGCCGGCCATCGAGCGTGCGCAGGACGACACCAGGGCCGCTACGCACCATCAGCGCGACGCGCCCGGCACCCAGGAAGCGCAAGCCGAGGCCACCTGCTCGGACGACACCAACCTGCTCGACCCCGTCGACAGCGAGATCGTCCCGGGCGATCCGCCGACGCCAGACCGTGACACCGAGTCGGAACGCCAGGCTCACGCCGTCAGCGGAGACTTCTGTCACCGAGGACATGCGTGCGACGAGCACGCAGAGGGCGACGACAGCGACGGCCAGCAGGGCGAACAGGGCTCGTTCGACGTCGGACGTGGCGCTCGGCCACGCGCTGAGGAGCAGGTTGACCGCGACAGCGACGCCGATCGTCACCGCCACTGCTCCGACGCCGGCGGTGGCGTACCGAACCTCACGGAATCTCATCTGCCCATGCTTCCCATCTGTGAAACTGCCAGCAGCTCCGACTCGGCGTCGCGTTGTGCCTCACGTCGAGGTGTGACTGCCGTCTCCTCACCTTGCTCGGGCACCCGCCGCCGCACCCGGACGCTCGCTCCGACAGGTGGCACGAGCACGAGCAGCGCCGCCAACATGGCTATCGAGAACGACCACAGGCCCAGAGTGAGCCCGATGCCGAGATGAAGCGCTGCGCCCAGTCCCATGATCCAGAGCCGCGCGAGGCGTGGCAGAAGCAGGACGAGCGCGAGTGCGAACTCGATAGCGACAGTGCCCCAGGTCAGCCCCGCGACGAGAAGCGGAACGTCCACGACAGCGGACGCGATGAACGCTGACCACGCGGTCACGCCGAAGACCGGGTGGTGCAGCCAGTAGTAGACGGCGGTGCCGTCAGCCCACTCGGCGTGGGGAAGCTTCGCGAGCGATGCCTGCAGATAGAGGACGCTGATCTGCAACTTGGCGAGGCAGTAGGCGCAGACTCCAGCGAGCGTCATGATACGACCGACGGTCCCCTCCGGATCCCGGTCCGAGATCTCCCAGTGCCATCGACGGCCGTCGGTGATGCCGACCACTGCGAGCAGAATCGCCAGGTTGCCCGCGATCTGGTCGCCGCCTTCGGGGATGGCGATCCCCGTGCTCACGCTCAGGGCGATCCACGCGAGCGGGATCGCCGTGAACCGCGGCCGCCAGCCACTGGCGACGACGGCGAGCAGGATCGCGCAGACCGCACGGGCGATGCCGAGGTTGTCGTTGCCGACCAGGCAGAAGACGCCGACCCGCGCAATGCCCTCGCACAAGGGGTACTCACCGAGACCACCCACAGGGCGGAACAGCGTCGTCGTCGAGGAGCCGAGGACCGTGACCATGAGAGCCAGGGCGAGGATGGTCCGCGCGATGCCCACGACATTTCCCCATGGCACGGGTAGGCGAATCATGCCGACCCGCAACGCACGTCGAGCTGGAGCGCGCTCACCGGACGCAGGTGCTCGTCGACGAGGTGCCGCCAGGCCCAGGGACGTGGTTCGTGACGGACCAGGGCGACGGGACCGCACAGTGTCGGTCCCGGGCTTTCGTTCTCCACCCTGATGCCCTCCTGCCCTTCCAGTACATCGGCACAGTCGGAGAGCCTCACGCAGTTCACCCAATCCTCTTCGCTCACGTTGACGTCGTAGAGGAGCGTGCCGATCTCCACTCCTTGAGCCCGCGCTCCACGACTCAGCCCGAAGGCGTGACGTGGGTCGGAGTTGGGTCCGGTCGACAAGGACTCCAGGGCACCGACCCCTGTCACCGCGAACGGCAGTATCTCCTCGTCGCGCGGGCTCTTGGTGAAGAAGGCCCACCCTTGGGGAAGGACCGGAGCGATCTGAGGCGCGATGCTGGTCTGAAGCGGGAGCGTGAGGGCGTTGGGAGGAAGACTCGCTTGAGCGACGTAGAGAACGACAATGACGCAGACGACGACCGCCGACGCGAGACTGCGCCGCGTGATCTCCAAGGTCCGGGGTGGGACGGCGGTGACGACAACGCCGCCCGTCCCGGTGCTCATCGAGCGTCGAGGGCGACGGTCGCGATCGCGAGCTGCTCCTCTGCCTTGAGCTCCTTGGAGTGGACAGACCTGTTCTTGACGTAGGACACGTTGACTGCTGCTGCGCCATTCGCCACGTACAGCACGGTGACGGCGGCTCCACCAAAGACAGCAAGAGCGATGAGTACGGCGACCACCACGACAAGCGCGGCGGCATCCGGTTGAGCGCCGGCGACCTCGGTCTGCGCTCCGGACTCTGCAGCAGCCTGCTCCAGAGCGTCCCCGGCGTCGACGAGGGCGTCGCGCAGCAGATAGGGGTCGCCGGACCGGGCACTCTCGCCGAAGCGCTCGAACAATGCCGGATCCGCTTCGTCGACCTGGTCGAGCAGATCTTCGGTCACTGCCAGCACAGGCTCCGAGTTGTTGGCGGCAACGAGTTCGGCTGCTTGCTCAGGAGCCCCGAAGAACCCGGCGTCGACGAGTTCGCTCCCGAGCTCACCCTGGCCGAACGCCATGGCCCGGAAAGCCTCGCGACCGTAGTCGGCGTCCGAGGCCCCGGCAAACGCCTCGACCACGTCCGCAGGCGCCGGCGTGCTAGCGGCCTCTGCGGAGCGCGCACCGGCAACACTCAGCGCTACGACCAGCACGGAAACCAGGACCTTCTTGCGCACGTTTGCCCCTTTGGTGATGGTTTGAAGTGCTCGATACTCACAGCCCCCTCGTCGCTGTGGGGCAGGCGTCCAGTAGTGAGACCGCTGAGGAGCGGATGGGAACCTGGCGCTGTGCAACATCGACCACGCCGCGTTCGACCAGAACTCGAGATCGCGGACATCACGCGGTACCTCGCCGGCGAACTCGCCCCGGAGGCACGAGCTGCTCGCGGCAAGGAGAGTCACCGGACGTCGGGCGCCGCCGCCGATCTGCCGTCGAGTGCACGTCGAGCCCCCACGCGTCGCCCCGCGGGTCTTGCCGGCTACCTCGTGCTCGCGGCTGCGGCGGCGCTCGGCGCGAACGAGGGCGGCGCTGTGGCGCTCTCACTGGCGGCGTCGGTGCTGTTCCTCGGTTCCGTCTGGACGGCGATCTCGGGACGGCGCTTCGCGTTCCTGCGATCCCGGACCCATGGCCTGCTGGGGATCCTGGTCGCCGTGGCCTTCATGTCCGTGGCCGGCGCGTTCCTGCCACCGCCGGACACGGTGAGTCCGACCGACGCGCCCCAGCCCTCCGTGGTGACGACGAGCGCGCCGCCTGGCCCGGACACGCCCGGGAGCTGACGCCGCCGACCGTCAGAGCTGGGCCCCGGCTGGCTCCCGGTGCACGGGCCGGCGTGGCCGGTCACCGGTCTGCCGGCCCGCTGCCTCCGGCACCGCGGCCCGCCTGCACGGCCCCCGCGAGGAACACCGCCGCAATGGTCCCGAAGACCACCGACGGACCGAGCTGCACCTGGAGCAGCAGCACGGCGGCAGCAGCACCGAAGACCCCGGCGACGACGAGACGCATCCCGACGCGCTGTCCGATGTTCCCCATGGCTTCACCCTTCTCTCACTGTGGGTTCCCCACGTCGGACGGCGCACCCGCGGCACGGCGGACGCCGGCCGGAGCACGTGGAGCTGCGCGCCGCACGCCGTCACCACGACGGCGCCGCGGACGGCACCGACTGCGAGCGCGAGCGTCACGTCCGCGGGTGGCAACGACCTCGATGACGCGAGGATAGGAAGACCAGGACACCGGCGTACATGGTCATTGGTCCTGAAGTTGCTCGAGCAACTGGCAGGAGTGCGGGGTGATGTGCGCGAGGTCGCGCGGGGCGATGGAGTCCGCGCGTCGGCGCGGCGCTCCCCGCCGCTCGTCATCGCCGAGCTCAGCCGCGAGACCGTCGACATGGTCGCGCTGGTCGCGCGCGGCGACGGGTACTCGGCGACGATCACCTCGCGCAGCGAGGGTCTCACCGGGATCCTGACGATCACCGCGACGTCCTCAGGCGTCCGGCTGCGCGACAGCCTCCTGAGGACATGACCGACCGGTCACCGACCAGGGGCTCGGTTCATCGGTCCGCACACGGACGGGCAACCTCGTCGACGAGGCCGGCGAGAGCCTCGAGGACCGCGCGCACGCCGTCCGGATCGCCGGGCACGCTGCAGCCCCCGTCGCCAGGCCGCCCTCGATTCGGGCAGGGAGCCTCGGAGGAGCGCACAGCGATCCTGCAGACGTTCACCCGCTTCAGAGGGGCTTGGCCTGCGGGCCGTCACCCGTCACTCGGGTGCGGACCCGGCGTCCGAGGACTCGCCCGACGTGGTGGAGGCACGACCTCGCGCGACAGCGCCCCGGATCACGCCTGCAGAGCTGCGGGCTCGTCCGGCCAACGTGGACCCGACGTCCCGGGTCCGGTCGGCCACCTGGCTACCCGCAGACCGCGCAAGGCCGGCGGCCTGTGTCCCGACCTGCACGGCGGCCTCGACACTCCCTGAGCCGGCCTCGACCACACGGTCCCGGACGTCCGCCGCGGCCTCGACCCAGCGACGAGCGTCGACGGGCGTCATCTCGCGCGTGACGCCCAATCGACGGTAGAGCTCCGTGACGTCACCGGTCACGTCGTTCCTCGTCGCCACGACGACACGGGCCTTCGTGGGGTGCCGTAGCACCTTGTCGTTCGCAGTCCCCGCGGCGGCATCGAGACGCGCGAGGAGCTGCTCCGTGGTGCGGGAGATCTGCTCGCGGCGCTTCTCGCGCGCCACGCGAAGCGCCTCTCGTCGCCGGGTGATCCTCTCGGGATCACCGTCGAGCACGCGGTCGAGCTCGAGAACGTCGAGGGCGTCCTGGAGCCGGAAGCAGTGGGCCAGCACGGCGAGCCAGTCGCGTGCCTCCTCGGGAACGTTCTCGCACACCTGCGCGAGCCTGGGGACGTCTCGCGCCTTCTCGACCTTCTGCGCGAGCCCGTCGAGCTGGAGGAGGGCATAGGCCTGGGTTCGCGCGATCACCCATGCCGTCCCCTGCACCTTGGACCACGTGAGCTCGTCGACGTCGTCGTGCTCGCGGATCGTCATGGCGTCGTCGATGACCAGGTCGACGCCGATCATGTCCGCGAGCGCGGCGTCCTTCTGCGCGCGGAGCACCTGGTCGATCTTGGCGTCGATGACGGCGAGGTAGTCGCTGATGTCGTCCATCGCCTGCTGCATCGCGAGCTGCGTCATGATGCCCGCGGCTCCCGCCAGCATCGCGGGGTTGGCGGCGAAGGCACCAGGGCCCTTGGCGAACTGGACGATGCTCTTGATCTGGCCGTTGCTGCCCCGGACGATCCCCATGTCGAGCCCGGTCGTCTTGCTCTTCATGAGGCCGAGCATCTTGACCTGCGCCGCCGACTCCTCCGTCAGCTTGACCCATCGCCCCGACTGCGCGGAGGCCTCCGCCGTCGTCTGCACGATGCCGGAGAGCTTCGCGAACGACCGCGGGACGCGCGTTCGCTCCGCTGCGGACGTCGCCAGTCCCATGTCGCCGAGGAACCGATCGATCGCGCGGGAATCACCGAAGACTGCGAGCCCTTCGCCGTCGCTGATGAGCTCGATCTCGTCGTCCATCGCCGTCCTCATGCCTCGTGAGTGGTCACGACGAGCACGCGTCGTGATGTGACGCACTGTTGCAGGTGGTGCGGATGGCGTCGAGCGCCACGCGAGCGACTCCTGCGACGTCGCGCCCTTCGCGGCCGCGTGGCACACATCCCGTCGGTCATCGCGGCCGCGGAACCACGCTGTCTTTGTGCCCCAGCAGTCCGCCGCAGCACTGCTGTCACTGCGGAGCGGGCCATACGGTCAACATCGGAGCGCCGCATCGTGAGCAACGTCCGGAGTGCACCCGTCTACAGCTTCCCGATGACGCGCCGCTCACCTGGGCGAGACCGGTCCGAGATCGACGCCGTCGCGGCCCTGCTCGGCGCACAGATGCCGCTCTTCGTCATCGAAAACGTCGGTCCGCTGCGCCGCGTGCGGCTCGCGTGGGTCACAGCCGCGGACGATGCGGCGCAGAGTTTCTTGCTGGAGTTCGCGCCACGGCCACCGGCGCCATTCGTCGTGCAGCCTGATCCTGAGCGCCCCTTCGTTCGCGCTGCTCGGCGGACCCGACGTGGCGCGATGACCCACCGCCTCCACCGGGACGCCGGCTTCACCTTCCGCGTGCTGCACCGCTACGGCGCGCGGTGCGCCATCAGCGGTATCCCCGTGAAGGAGGTGCTCGACGCAGCGCACGTCATCCCTGTTGCGGACGGCGGACCTGACGACGAGCGGAACGGGCTCCTGCTGTCGGCGACGCTCCACCGAGCGTTCGACGCGGGGCTGTGGGCACTCAACCCCGCCACGCGAGCGATCGAACTCGATCCTCGCGTGCGCCCGGACGACCTGCGGCTGGCGTCACTGCAGTTGCGGCCGGATGCCCCCTACCCCCACGAAGACGCCCTGACCTGGAGGTACCAGCAGTTTCGTCATGAGGCCCAGAGCGTGGCCGAGACACCCTGCCCGGCGGTGAGCCTCTAAGCGGCACCCGGTCAGCGTTGCACTTATAACTGACCCCCCTACGGTTGCAGGTGTATCCGACCCAGCCGTCCAGGGAGCTCTGATGGCAACGACCGTGGCGGCACGCCAGGACGTACTGACGGATCCGCGCGACGCGGAACTGGCACGACACGTGCTCGCGTCGCTCGCCGATCCCCGCGCCGTGCTCTCGGTGACTCTGAACGACGAGACAGTTCCGGTCCCTGGCAGCATCCACGCCCTCCTCCGCGAGGTACTACGTGCAGTCGCCTCCGCCTCGACGATCACCATCACCACCACCCCGCCGGAGGTCACCACGTCGACGGCTGCTGCCATCCTCGGCATCTCTCGTCCCACGCTCATGAAGCTGATCAGGAACGGCGACATCCCTGCGCACAAGGTGGGCACGCACACCCGTTTGCGAACAGACGACGTGCTGGTCGCCAAGCGTGCGCGCCGCGAGCGTGAGCGCGCCGCGTACCGCGAGCTCCTCGCGCTGGAGGGTGACGAGGAATAGCCGTCGCCAGGGCTTGCGCTCACAAAGTCCTGTACGGCTAGGTGTTGCGTCTCATCAGGTTGGTGACACCGCGCGGGGCGTGAGCGAGGGGTAGGCCCGCCGGCGGCAGGATGGGAAGTGCGACCAACACATCCGCGCCGAGAGAGACCTACCCCTCATGAGCCACGCTAACGCCCCGTTGACCCCTGCCGGCAGGCTCCGCCTGGTGCAGCGCTGTCGGGCCCGTCCGATCGCTCACGTCGCTGCCGAGGCCGGGATCTCCCGACAGTGCCTGTCGAAGTGGAAGGCCCGCTACGACGAGCTCGGCGAGGTCGGGCTGCTGGACCGTTCCAGCGTCCCGCACGCGAGCCCGACCCAGCTGGACCCGGGCGTCGTCGAGCAGATCGAACGCCTGCGCCGGGAGCACAAGTGGACGGCCCGCCAGATCCACCTCGAGCTGACCCGCAGCGGGCACCGCGTCTCGCTGGCGACGGTCTCGCGGTGGCTGGTCCGGCTCGGGATCAACCGGCGCCGGGACATCGACCCCGACGGGTCCACCAACCGCACCACGGGACGGATCACCGCGCGCTACCCCGGGCACATGGTTCACCTGGACGTGAAGAAGGTCGGACGGATCCCCGACGGCGGCGGGTGGCGAGCCCACGGCCGCGGCTCGACGCAGGACAAGGCCGCTCAGCGCGCCAAGACCTCCGGCGCCCGCGCGGGCTACGTCTACCTGCACTCCGCGGTCGACGGGTACTCCCGCCTGGCCTACACCGAGCACCTGCCCGACGAGACAGCGGCCACCACGATCGGGTTCTTCCACCGCGCCCGAGCGTTCTTCGCCGCCCACGGCATCGACCGACTCGTGCGGGTCGTCACCGACAACGGGGCGAACTACAAGGCCACCGCGTTCACCCGCACCGTCCTGGCGACCGCATCACGCCACCAGCGCATCCGCCCCCACACGCCCCGGCACAACGGCAAGGTCGAGCGCTACAACCGGATCCTGGCCGAGGAACTCCTCTACGCCCGGGTCTGGACCTCCGAAGCCGAGCGCGCCGCCGCGATCAAGGTCTGGAACGTCCACTACAACTACCATCGCGCTCACACGGCCGCCGGCGACCGACCCCCGGCCTCACGCCTGCGAGCAGGCGTCACCAACGTCATGACCCAGAACAGCTAGGGCGTGTCTCTCAAGTGGCAGGGCTGAAGCCGAGGGAGATGTAGAGCATGTGCGCTTCAGCTGCAGAGTCGTCGACACGTAGGCCGATGCTGGTGCGGAGCGCGTATTGAACCGCCTGGACGAGTGCGCGACCGATGCCGCGACGGCGCATGTCCGGCAGGACGAAAAGGTCGATAATGAAAGGGCCGCGCGGGACGTCCGGCCAGGGCGGGTCGTCGACGGTGAGAATCGCGCCGGACAGCTCGTCGTTGACCCGGGCGAGGAAACTGCCCGGGGTCAGCCAGCGACCGTACTCGCCGTTCCACGCGGCCAGGACGTCGTGGGTGGCCTTCGTCAGGGTCATCTCTTCCGGCGTGCCCAGGTAGGTGCGCCAGTAGGCGCGACCGACGTCCGCCAGGTCCTGCTCGCCGATGGGGTGGAGTGTCACCCCAGCGGGCGGCCGTGGCGGGGTGTCACCGAGAGGCTCGGAGGTCAGCAGCATGTTCGCCACGCGGGCACGGTAGATGCTCACCGGACGGGGCGCGACGAGTTATCGACAGGTCGGCGCTCGTAGCCAGGCGAGGATCGCCGCGAGCACGACGGCGCCACGGTAGGTGACGGCGTGCTTGTCGTACCGAGTGGCCAGCCCTCGCCAGTGTTTGAGCGCGTTGAATGCTCGCTCGACGACGTTGCGGCGCTTGTACTGGTCCGGGTCATAGGTGACGGGCCGCCCGCCGGCTGAGCCGCGGCGCTTGCGGTGGCCTTGCTGGTTGCGTGGCTCGGGGATCACGCTGACGACACCTCGGCGGCGCAGCTCGGCTCGGATCGCGCGAGAGGAGTACGCCTTGTCGGCGAGGACTGCGTCGGGCCGGGTGCGCGGGCGTCCCGACCCCTTGCGAGGGACCCGGATTGTGTTGAGCACCGGCAGGCACATCGGCGCGTCCCCACCTTGACCTGGGCCGAGGAGCACAGCCAAGGGCCTGCCCTTGCCGTCCACCGCGTGGTGGATCTTCGTGCTCAGACCGCCGCGGGACCGTCCGATCGCGTGGTCACCCGGCTCGACGCGCAGATTCCTGTGATTCATCGGTTCCCCCCGTGACGCGGGGAAGGGTGGTCGCGTGCTGGTGTGCGCGGTTGATCGTGGAGTCGATGCTTACTGCCCAGTCGATGTCGCCAGCGGCGTCGGCGTCGGCCAACACGGCCGTCAGGATCCTGTCCCAGGTGCCGTCCCGACTGAACCGAGCGTGCCTCTTCCACACCGTCTGCCATGGTCCGAAGCGCTCTGGCAAATCTCGCCAGGCGATCCCGCATCGGTATCGGTGAACGATGCCCTCCACGACCTGTCGGTGGTCGCGGAACGGCCGTGACCTTCCGCGCACCAGCGGCATCAACGGTGCGATCCGCTCCCACTGAGCGTCACTGAGCTCCTGCGCACGAGTCACGCGAGCAGCGTCGACGACCGGGCGCGCTCAACTTGGGAGACACGCCCTAGCCTCCCCCGGATGCGGCAGATCGGCCCGGTCAGCGTCTTCGTCGACGCCAACGTGTGGTTCTCGCGGACGCTCCGCGACTGGCTCGGGCTCCTCTACGTACTCCCGGACGATCCACCGTTCGTCGTGCACTGGTCGGAGGACGTGTTCGCCGAAGTTCTCTACCACCTGCGCAAGACTCACCCCACGTGGCCCGGTCACCGCATCAGCGGGATCCGGGACCGCCTTGCCGGCACTTTCGAGGCCGGACGTGTCGACACCTACGAGATCGACTCGACGTACGGCGGGCGGGAACTTGATGACGCGCACGTCCACGCTGCCGCCGTGGCCTGCGGCGCCGACGTCCTCCTGACGTTCGACGTCGACGACTTCGACTGGGACACCAACACGTCGCCCTACGAGGTCATGCATCCGGACGACTTCCTCGTGCTCCTCGACGACTTCTGCCCAGAGCTCGTGAAGGCTGCGGTCGACGAGATGGTGGGCTACTGGATCGCACGGGGACTCGACGCCGACATGCCTGGGAGGCTGCGCAAGTCCGGCTGCCCTCAGTTCGCCGATCGAGCCGCTAGCCACTCCAGGCTTCGGGGCTGAGCTTCGGCCGTCGGGCAGCGCAGCAATTGGTTCCCTCGCGACTTCACCCGCCTGACGGCTCACAGCGCTCCGCTGTGCAGGCGACCATCACCCCATGCCCTCGTCCTTCGGCTGGCTCGACAGCGACACGGAGCAGCGCCGGCGGATGCTCGAGGTCGTCGACCTTTTCTCGCAGGACGGCACGGTCGACGAGCTGGGCACGGGGGCGATCCGGGACGCGCTGTCGCACGCACTGTTCCCGGGCACCTCGGTGGTGCACACGCGCCTGCGGTACGTGCTGTTCGTGCCGTGGTTGCTGCAGCGGGCAGCCGACGGTAGCGCCGGCCGCGACGCGGCCCAGCACCTCCGTGATCTCGAGGTGCGCCTCATCGGCAGCCTGCTGGCCGGTGGCGAGCCGACCGGGGTGATCGGCAGCCAGGCGGGCGCGCGTCTCCGGCGGATGCCGAGCAGCGTGTACTGGTCCGCGCTGGGCGCCTGGGGCATCCGGCAACCCGACCTGAGCGTCGAGGGCTACCTCCGCCGGCGTCACGACCTCGCACGCCTCGCCGCGAGGACGGCGGTGAGCGACGACCCGGAGGCACGCGAGCAGGCACCCGGCGCCGGGCTCGATCCCCACCTCCCACCACCACCCGCCGACCTGCTCACCAGGGCGACGTTCGACCTCACCCCCGTCGAGGAGGAGTACCTCTCCGACAGCATCGCGCGCGCGACCGCGGGCTCGCTGCTCGCCTGGCTCGTCCACCATCCCCCGCCGGAGCTCGCGACCTACGTCTGGGAGATCGCCACGCTCGGCAGCCTCCCGGCGGACCTGGCCGAGACCGTCGACCACGCGCGCCGGTTCCACACGGCGATCCACGGCGCTGTCCTCCTCTACAACCTCCTCCTCGCGCGCCGGCGCAGCATGGACGAGGCGGTCGCCGGCTACGAGTCCGACCTTGCCCTGTGGCGCGGCGAGCTCCAGTCGACCGGTGCGCTCGACGGCTGGGACCGCGTCGCCTGGTGGACCACGGTCATCCGCCTGAACCCCGAGATCCGGCCCCTCACCCGCGTGTTCGTCGACCAGTGGCTCGACCTCGTCACGTCGGACCCGGACGTGGCGAGCAGCACCGACGCGGCGCACCTCGTGGCGACCCGCGAGCGCCAGATCAAGGGTGGCCGGGCGCGCCTGGCGAACCAGGCGGCGCTGGACCACTGGGGCGGCGCGAGCGGTCTGCGGCGTCTGGACTTCAACTGGTCGGTCGCACGCACCCACCTGGCCGACCTCTACGCCGCGCGAGGTGTCGCGTGACGCTCACCCCCGAGTCCCGCGTCCTGCTCACGGACGCCCTGCGCCCGCCGGCCGGGCACCGCGTCGACGTCGTCGTCGGCACGACGTACTCGCTCGACCTCACGGCGCTGCTGATGGCGCCGCTGTCGTTCGCGGTGTCCGAGCAGGTGGACGGCGACGTGGAGCGCGTCGACCCGATCCGCATGCTGGAGGCGGTCCGCCGCCACGCCGAGCACACCACCGTCTTCGTCCAGGCGGGCGGCATCCACGTGCCGTCGACGTACCGCAGCGTCCTGACGTTCCTCGAGGACACGGTCGTCGAGGTCACGGCGCCGCGCGAGGGAGCGATCTTCCACCCCAAGCTGTGGGCCGTGCGGTTCGTCGGCCCCGACGGCACCGCGACGCACCGCGTGGTGATCCTGTCGCGCAACATGACGTTCGACCGCTCATGGGACACGGCGCTCGTGCTCGACGAGGCACCGGACGGCGCGGTCGACGCAGCACCGGCCGCCGACTTCGTCCGGGCCCTGCCGGCTCGGGCGCTCCGCGCCCTCTCGACGGCCCGCGAGGACCAGGTCGCCGACCTCTCGACGACCCTGGCCTCGGTCCGCCTCGCGGTCCCCGCACCCTTCACCGGCGGCTACCTCCTGCCCATCGGCCTCGACGGCACGGACGTCTGGCCGTTCCCGGAGCGCGCGAAGCGCCTGCTCGCGATCACCCCGTTCCTCGGCCGTCCGGCGGTGCGGGCGCTGGCACGCGTGGCGGACGAGCGCACGCTCGTCTCGCGTCCCGAGTCGCTCGACATGCTCGGGTCCGACGCGGTCGACGGCTGGCAGGCCACGGTGCTGCAGCGCCAGGCCGAGGTGGAGCCCGGCGGCGACATCGACGCCGTCCCGCCCGTGCGGACGGAGCTCGAGACCCGCACCGGCCTGCACGCCAAGACGTTCGTCGTCGACCTGCCGGACGGCACGTCGGCGACCGTGACGGGCAGCGCCAACCTCACCTACGCGCCGTGGGGCCGCAACGTCGAGTTCGGCGCGGTCCTCACGGGTCCGACGCGGGCGTGCGGCGTGGCCAGCGTGCTCGACGGGTCGTCCGGGGTCGCGGGGCTGGCCTCCCTCCTGCAGGATCACGCGCCCTCGTCGGCGCAGGGCGTGCCGGATCCCGCCATCGCGACGTCGCTGGAGATCGAGCAGTTCCACCGCGTGCTGGCGACGCTCCTTCCGGTCGCGCACGTCAGGCGTCTCGACGACGAGCGGGCGGAGGTGACGGTCACGGTGGACGTCCCGCCGGACGCACCCGGCACGACCCGCACGTGGCTCGCGTCGCTCCCCGACGGCCACGCGCAGGCCCTGGCCCCGACGACGAGATGGACGCTCGCGCACCTCAACGTCACCCCGTTCCTCGTCGTGGAGACGACGGCCGGTGCGGGCGACGCCCGCGTCACGCGTCGCTGCGTGCTCAAGACCGAGCTCACCGGCGACGTCGACCGGCGCCGTCACGACGCCGTCTTCGACGTCCTGCGGAGCAAGCAGGACGTGCTGCGTTACCTGCTGTTCCTGCTCGGCGACCCGTCGTACGACGCGCTTCTCGCCGAGCTCGCGGGCACCGGCGAGACCGGCTTCCACCCCGAGGCCACGGGAACACGGCAGGACGTCGCGCTCCTCGAACCGCTGGTGCGTGCCATCGGCCGCGACGACGACGCGCTGGCCCGCGTCGCGAGCCTGGTCGAGGACCTGCGCGCGATGCCGAACGGGCACGAGCTCGTCCCTGACAACTTCGACGTCCTGTGGGACGCGGTCTGGCTGGTCCACCAGGAGGCGCGGCGATGACGCCTGAGACGGAGCGGATGCTCGCGAGCCTCAAGGACTTCCAGCGGGCCACGGTCGACCACGTGTTCCGGCGGCTGTGGTTGGACGACGACCAGGTCAAGCGGTTCCTCGTCGCGGACGAGGTCGGGCTCGGCAAGACGATGGTCGCGCGCGGCGTCATCGCCCGGACCGTCGAGCACGTGCGCACGCAGGGCAAGCGGGTCGACGTCGTGTACATCTGCTCGAACGCGCAGATCGCCCGGCAGAACCTCAGCCGGCTCAACGTCGTCAACGCTTCCGAGATGCGTCACGCTGACCGGCTGACGCTGCTGCCCAAGGTCATCCGGGACCTGCGCGAGCAGGACGTGAACTTCGTGTCCTTCACGCCCGGGACGTCGTTCAACGTCGGGTCGTCGGGCGGCAAGGGCGAGGAGCGCGTCCTGCTGTACTGGATGCTCGCCACCGCCTGGGGCACGGACGTGCTGCGCCCGCGCCGGTGGACGCGGTTCTTCCAGGGCGGCATGAAGCTGGAGAACTTCGAGCGGGACCTGCGCTGGTTCGACCGGTCGTCGCTGGACCCGGAGTTCTGCCGAGCGTTCGGGGAGACGGTCGACGCGGCCGACGGCCCGGGCGGCGGGCCCCTGCGCACCGAGCTCGAGGAGTGCGTGCAGGACTTCAACTACCTCCGCTGCGACCCGTCCTACGCGCTGAGCACACGGCGCTACCGCCTCCTCGGCGTGCTGCGCCGGCTCGTCGCGCGGGCGGCGGTCGAGCACCTCGATCCGGACCTGGTGATCCTCGACGAGTTCCAGCGCTTCAAGGACCTGCTGGACGGCAGCGACGACGAGGGCGCGCAGCTCGCGCACGCGATCTTCGACCACGAGGACGCGAAGGTGCTGCTGCTGTCAGCGACGCCGTACAAGATGTACACGCTGCCCGACGAGCCGGAGGGCGACGACCACTACCGCGACTTCGTGCGGACGACGACGTTCCTCGCCGGCGAGGAGCGGGCACGGGTGGTCGAGGGGGCGCTGCGGACGATGCGCGAGACGCTCGTCGCCGGCGGTGACATCGCCCGGGCGCGGGATGCGCGCGACCGCGTCGAGCACGAGCTGCGCCGCGTCATGTGCCGCACTGAGCGGCTCGCGTCCACGCCCGACCGCGACGGCATGCTCGTCGAGAAGTCCCTCCCCCAGGTGGCACTGACGGCGGACGATCTGCGGGGGTGGCGGACGTTCGACGGCGTCGGGCGGGCCGTCGACCGGCACGACGTGCTCGAGTACTGGCGTTCGTCGCCGTACCCGCTGAACCTCATGGACCGGAACGGCTACCAGGTGCGCGCCCGGTTCCAGGCTGCTGCCGAGCGGCAGGAGCCGTCGCTCGTCGCGGCGCTCGACGGGGCTCCGGGCCTGCTCGCGTGGGAGGACGTGCGGGCGTACCGGCGCGTCGACCCCGGCAACGCGAAGCTGCGCGGGCTGTTCGCGGACGTCCTCGACCGCGGCGCGTGGCGGCTCGCATGGCTGCCGCCGTCGCTCCCCTACTACGAGCTCGCGGGCGCGTACGCCGAGCCGGACCTACGGAGCTTCACCAAGCGGCTGGTGTTCTCCGCGTGGGCGGTGGTGCCGAAGGCCATCGCCGTGCTCACCAGCTACGAGGCCGAGCGTCGCACGCTGTCGGCCGCGGGTGACCAGCTCGCGTACGACGACCGTCCGGTGACGCCGCCGCTGCAGTTCCGGGTCGCGGGTGAGCGGCCTGCCGGCATGCCGGCGCTCGCGCTGCTCTACCCGTCGCTCGCTCTGGCGCGCGCCGGTGACCCGCTGGAGGTCGCGCGGGCGGAGGGCGCGGTGCCGCTGCCGGTCGAGCGCGTGCGCGCGGTCGTCGCGGAGCGCGTTCGTGCGCTGCTGGGGCGGCTGCCGGAGGGCGAGCCCACGAGCGAGCGCGTCGACCAGGGCTGGTACTGGGCCGCGCCGTTCCTGCTGGACGAGGCCCTCCACGGGAAGGACCACGCGGCGCTGCGGGCGACGATGAGTCGGTGGGGCTCGGTCGACGAGGACCACGAATCGCGACTCGCCGCGCACCTGCGGCTCGCGCTCGACGTCCGCGCGGAGGATCTCGGCCGACGTCCCGACGACCTCGTCGACGTGCTCACGTCCCTCGCGATCGCCGGCCCCGGGGTGACGAGCCTGCGCGCGCTGGCCCGCGTCGCGGGAGGTGCCGCGGCCATCGCTGACCCGGTCGTGCGCGACCGCGCGTTCCACGTGGCGCAGGGGCTGCGCTCGCTGTTCAACAAGCCGGAGATCGTCGCGCTGCTGCGCGCGACCGAGGACGAGACCTACTGGCGAACGGTCCTGGACCACGCCACCGACGGGTGCCTGCAAGCCGTGCTCGACGAGTACGTGCACGTGCTCGTCGAGTCCGAGGGTCAGCAGGACGCGGCGCCGCTCGACCGCGTCGGCGTCATCGCCGAGACGATCGCCGAGGCGCTGTCCACGCGCGCGGCACCGCACGTCGTTGACGACATCCAGGTGGTCGACGGGCAGGTCCACGTCACCGACCACCGCATGAGCGCGCACTTCGCCGCGCGGTTCGGGCGGGCGCAGACCGACGAGAAGACCGTGATGCGCGAGTCGACCGTGCGGGCGGCATTCAACTCGCCGTTCCGGCCGTTCGTACTCGCGTCCACGTCGGTGGGCCAGGAGGGGCTGGACTTCCACACGTACAGCCACGCGGTCGTGCACTGGAACCTGCCCGGGAACCCCGTTGACCTCGAGCAGCGTGAGGGGCGGGTGCACCGGTACAAGGGGCACGCGGTGCGGAAGAACGTCGCCGTGCTGCACGGGGAAGCTGCGCTCGAGGACCGTGACGATCCGTGGGGTGCGGTGTTCGAGGCTGCGCACGCGGCTCGCGGTGCCGGGGCGTCCGACATCGAGCCGTACTGGGTGTGCACGCGGCCCGGCGGTGCGGTCATCGAGAGGTACGTGCCGGCGCTGCCGCTCAGCCGCGAGGAGCAGCAGCGGCAGCGGTTGCTGCGGACCGTGGGGGCGTACCGGATGGTCATCGGGCAGCCGCGGCAGGACGACCTGGTGCGGTACGTCGGGGAGGACGTGGAGTGGTTGCGGGTGGATCTGACGCCTCCGGGGCACAGGTTCAGCTGAGTGAGGTCAGTGCATCAGTCCCCAGTCACTCGACGGCCACTCGCGTAAGTTCCACACTCGAGTGCCGGGGGTCAATGAGGTGCACTCGTGCCCATTCAGCAACCTCTTGCCCTTGCGCGAAGAGGATCACCTGACGATCCGAGGCCAGTGCGAGCAACAGGTCGAGGATGCCGACGGTCCGTTCTGCGTCTGCCTGAACGGTGACATCGTCGAGCAGGAGAGGGCAGGACTCGCCCGTGGTGCTCAAGTGCTGGGCCAGTGCCACCCGCAGGAGCAGGTAGACCTGTTCTGCTGTACCGATCGATAGACGGTCGGCATTCCGCCACTTGCGCTGGGGGCCGCACACCTTGACCTCCAACGTCGCCGGGTTCACCGTCGCGTCCGTGTACCGCCCCCCTGTGACCAGCGGTAGCCAGGAACTCAGCGTGTCGGCCAGTACCGGCGCGATCGTCCGGTGGACCTGTTCCTGAGCGTCCGTGAGGAAATGGCTGGTGAGCCGCAGCGTCTCGGAGAGCTCGCTGACCCGGGCAAGCTCGGCTTCGGCAGCGACCAGGCACTCCTCGGCCTCGGCGACGCTGCGGAGTGTCCTACCTCGCTCAGCTGCGACCCCGGCGGCGTTCTCCGCCACTGCTGCCAGCTCCATCTCCTGCTCCTGGGCTGCGGCCCGCGCCTGTCGAGCCCGGGTCAGGTCGCTGAGCGCAGCGTCCACACCTGCGCTGATCGGTGCGCCGGCATCGGCTGCGAGTTCCTCACCATGCACGACCGCCTCTTGCAGAGCTCGCCGGGCCGCGTCCGAGGCCTTAGCGGCCTCGGCGACCGCCTCCTCTGCCGCCATGAGCGACGACTCGAGTTCGTCCAGCGTCGAGCCGTCCAGTACGACATCGAGCTGGGAAAGATCGCGCTGACGAGCTTCGGTCGCGATCAGCAGCTCGTCGTAATGAGCCTGCCACTGGATCAGCGCATCGCGCAGGGCCTCCGGATCAGCTTCAGGATCAACGCCTACACTCGCGACGCTCACGGCAGCTCGCAGAGCGTCCAGAGCTGACTCCCGCTGCGCCAGGACGTCGGCGGCGTCCCTGTCGGCGGCTTCGCGAGCAGCAAGCGCCCTCTCGACCTCTGGACGCCGGGCAGCCCGGGCGGCCTGCTCTGCGCGCTCCGCACACGCGCGCTCGTACGCGGAGAACGCGTCCTCGGTGGACGTGGCTCCGACGGCGACGCCTCGGTCGGCGAGAGCTCGGAGAAGCCCACTCTCCGCCTGCGCGAGGGTCCTGGCCTCCCGCTGCGACTCAGACTCCCAACGAAAGAAGGCCTCCCGTGCTTCCAGGTGCTGCTCAGCGCGGGCAGCAAGCTGTTGCAGCGCACCGGGGTCGGCAGGCAGGGACCGCGCGGCACAGCGCGCAGCGACCTCGGCCGCTGCGGACGAGGAGGCGGCAGCTGCGCGCAGTTGCGCGTCCGCGGATGCCACCTCAGTTACCGCTGCGTACAGGCGCTCCTGCGCGGAGGCCAGAGCCTCTTCCGCTGCGTGGCCCGCGGCACTCAGAGCTGGGATGTTCACCGCGCCGCTGGTCGGGTGGCGGGGCTCCGGGCGGGCGACGACGAAAGCGCCGACGGCAGCGGCGATGCAGAGCGCGCCCAGCACAAGTGCCACCGTCACGTTCGACAAGGCGATGGCCGTGGTCACCGCCGCGACTGCGGCGGCGGCCGCTGTGGCGACAAGGCCGTAGCGCGGCACGCGGGACCGGCCGGTCGTCGTCGACGGAGGCGCCGCCATGGCTGTCGTGAAGGCGGCTCGAGCAGCGTTCGCCCGGGCCGTCGCGTCGGCGAGCGACGCCTGAGCCGCTGCCTGTTCTGAGCGAGCCTGGTCGCGCGCATCGGTCAGGTACTGCACCTGCTCCGAGTTGCCATTGCCGGTCGCGCCGAGCTGGGCTGCGAGTTGGCGCAGCATCGACGGGCCAGCTTCGACGGCGGGCTCGAGGTCCTGCGAAGGAGTTCCCGGGTCAGGTGGGCGACGGCCATCGTGAGCGGTGACCACTGCGACCGCACGGGTCCACCCCTGATAGGCGTCCCGGACCGCCGCCGCCACCTGAGTGTCGCCATCGGGTGGTGGTGGTAGGGCATCGAGCTGTTGAGCGAGGTCGGCGGCGGTGGACCCCGCCGGCATCCGCAGGTCGGGAACTGAGGACCATCGTGCAAGTGCGGCTGCGACAATGCGAGCGACTGCTTCTGCGGCTGGCGCTCCCGCGGGGACGGCGTCGTCGGTGGAAGCGGCACTCAGTGAGCGAGCCTTCGCCACACGCTGAGCAAGTGCGTCTCTGCGCGTCACAGCCGCCTTGCTGACATCGTCGACGCGCGCGGCATCGCCTTGCCGTTCGGCCACGACCTGCAGGGCATGCACCAGAAGCTCGAGTGCCGCGGCCTTCTCCTGCGCGGCGAGAGTCCGTTGCGCGGCCTTGTCCGCCCTCGCGCGATGTGTCTCGGCTACCGCCGTGAGCTCCAGGTAGCGCGCGTGCTCGGCGAAGGCGGCGTCGAGGTCGGCTCTTGCGTTCTCGAGCGCATTCTTTGCTGCGCGCAACGGCTTGGAGGAGTTCGCCCGGTCGAGTCCGACGTTGTCGCGCGCGAACGTCTCCAGGGCGGCCAGTGCGGCGGCGGCGGTCGCGTCCGCGCCGGCGGTGGCCGCGGCGCGCTGCAGGTGCTCCTGCAGGCCGTTGGCGGCGTTCAGTACCCCGAGGAGCTCCGCCTGATTGACGACGGCGATGGCCGCGAAGCTCTTGCGGTCGAGACCGAGGTACCGCGAGGCGTCCGGAGCGCCTTCGAACATGATCTCCGCCGAGACGTCCGTACCGAGGGCAAGGTCGGTCGCACGGCAGTCGACCTTGCCGTTCAGGTCGTGGGCTAGCTCGATGCGTCGGCCGTCATCGAGGACGAGGACTGCGGACACACGCCACTGATCGTCGTCCCAGGGCTTGTGGAGCTCAGCAAAGCGGCGCTCCTCACGGGTCGGCGCACCCTTGCCGCGTCGGCGTCCCGTCACAGCGGCGTACACAGCGGCGTGCCAAGAAGACTTCGCGGACTCGTTGACGCCCGTAACGACCGTCATCCCGGGGGCGAACCGAAGGTCGCCGGACTGCAGAGGACCGAATGCGTGTGCAGTGACGGACTCAATATTCACGTCAGTGGACCTCCAGCTCGCTGGTGCGCCCGTCGAGTGCCCGCAGGCCTGTCACCAGGACACGGCGGCGTTGGTTCTCGTCAAGGTTGGTGGAAGCCTGGACGTCCCGCACGAACTGTCCCCGGACCGTCTGCTCGGCCGCAAGACTCACCAAGTCGTAGGTGACCCCGATGCGTCCAAGGCGCGGCACGATGGCGTCCAGGCCCGAGCTGATCCCGACGAGGTCGCTCAGTCGGACATCGACTTCAGGAGCGACGTCACCGTGCAGCGTCACGCGCGCCACCCCGGTCAGACCTTGGAGTGCCGCTTCGGCCTTAGCGCAGATGTCCGAAGAAGAGGTCGCGCCAGTGACGTCGACGGATACGTCATGGACAGTGCTCGCCGCGACCGTGTGCCGCTCGCACATCACCGTTCCGTCAGGGGTGATCGTTGCCAGGATGGCACCGCGCGGCCCGGTCTCACCAAACGTCAGGGGATCGGGGTTGCCGGGGTAGGTGTGGCGAGCGGCGTCTCGAGGGGTGTGGAAATGACCGACGAACGCATGATCGAGGCCGCTATGTTCGATCTGTTCGGCGCTGAACGGCGCGTGCGGGACCTTGCCGCTCTCTTGGTAGAACAGCTGTGCACTCTCCGAACCGTGGAAGAGTGCGATGTTGACTCCGTTGCGATCAACCCTGAAGTCGTTCTCAAAGAATCCGTCAGTGTTGGCGGGGGCTCGGTGAGCAGCACCCCACAGAGTCACGCCCTCGATCAGGTCGACTGGAACGAAGCGCGCCTCGGTGAACACGTGGACGTTCGGTGTCCAGTCGGCCATCCGATAGAGCGACGCGGGCCCGTACCAGTCGTGATTTCCTGGGGCGAGGTAGACGGCACGGTTGGAATCTGCAAAGGTCTGACGCAGAAAAGCCGTGGTGTCGGGGCTGAACCGCTCGTGCTCGTACAGGTCTCCGGCACACAGGATGGCGTCGACATCGTTCTCCTCGGCCAGGGACATGATCCGGGTCAGCGTGGTGCGCAACGCCATGCGGCGAGCGCGGGCAAGGCCGGGCGGCGCCCACTTGAACGGCGTGTCGAGATGGAGGTCCGAGAACACCAGCAGTTTCGTCACGACCCTGTCTCCCGTCGCTCGCACGGACGGTCGTGGGCCACCCGCGGGAGCGCAATGATCTCAGTGCGCCTTGACATCGCTAGGTCTTTGGCCCCTTTCGGTGCGCTGATGAGCCTGTCTGCTGCGTCTGCAGACGTATTGCTGGCGCTCGCTATCAGACTCCTGGGCCGCTGCACGAGGTAGCTGCGCGAGGCGGTCGCGGTCATGGACCCCTTCCACGTCTGCCGGAGTTGCGACGAACAGCTCTAGGTGTTGCGTCTCATGAGGTTGGTGACACCGCGCGGGGTGTGAGCGAGGGGTAGGCCCGCCGGCGGCAGGATGGGAAGTGCGACCAACACATCCGCGCCGAGAGAGACCTACCCCTCGATGCCCCACGCTAACGCCCCGTTGACCCCTGCTGGCCGTCTTCGCCTGGTCCAGCGCTGTCAGTCCCGTCCGATCGCGCACGTCGCAGCCGAGGCCGGGATCTCCAGGCAGTGCCTGAGCAAGTGGAAGGCCCGCTACGAGCAGCTCGGCGAGGTCGGGCTGCTGGACCGTTCCAGCGCCCCGCACGCCAGCCCCACGCAGCTGCCGGCGGACGTGGTCGAGCAGATCGAACGTCTGCGGCGGGAGCACAAGTGGACCGCCCGTCAGATCCACCTCGAGCTGACCCGCACCGGCCACCGCGTCTCGCTTGCGACGATCTCGCGGTGGCTGGTCCGGCTCGGGATCAACCGGCGCCGGGACATCGACCCCGACGGGTCCACCAACCGCAGCACCGGGCGGATCATCGCCCGCTACCCCGGGCACATGGTCCACCTGGACGTGAAGAAGGTCGGCCGGATCCCCGACGGCGGCGGGTGGCGCGCCCACGGGCGCGGATCCACGCAGGACAAGGCCGCGCAGCGCGCCAAGACCTCCGGCGCTCGGGCGGGCTACGTCTACCTGCACTCCGCGATCGACGGGTACTCCCGGCTGGCCTACACCGAGCACCTGCCCGACGAGAAGGCCGCCACCACGATCGGGTTCTTCCACCGCGCCAGGGCGTTCTTCGCCGCCCACGGCATCGGTCGGATCGTCCGCGTCGTGACGGACAACGGCGCGAACTACAAGGCGACCGCGTTCACCCGCACCGTGGTCGCGGTCGCCTCCCGGCACCAGCGCATCCGCCCGCACACGCCGCGGCACAACGGCAAGGTCGAGCGCTACAACCGGATCCTGGCCGAGGAGCTGCTCTACGCCCGGATCTGGACCTGCGAGGCTGAACGCGCCGCTGCGATCAAGATCTGGAACGTCCACTACAACTACCATCGCGCTCACACCGCCGTCGGCGACCGACCCCCGGCCTCACGCCTGCGCGCGGGCGTCACCAACGTCATGAGCCAGAACATCTAGGCGTTCAGAGCCGCGCAATTCGTCGGATGAATTACTTCCGCACGATGGTGTCGCAGCTTGAGCACTTCAACTGGTTCGTGGTATACGGCTGAAGCGTGTATCGCCCGCACACGGGGCACTCATGTCCCTTGGCCACGGCGACTCCTCTCATTGGTACTGCCCGCGAGCGGTTCGCGTCCCGCCGACCGTAGCGTGGGCTGTGCCGAGGTCCGGGATTGATTGCATCAAAGTCACCCGGTTGACCTGCAGTTTCGCAACTAATGCCCCCGGGCGGTGGCCGACGTCAACGGACGAAGGGCCGCCTCGAAGTGGGAGGGCTGCGCCCTTCTCCGCCGCCTCGTAGCCGTTACCGTCGAGCCGCTGCACCGAGCCTGTCCTCAGGTGCCGTGGGCGCGGGCTCAGCGCTGAGCCCGTCAGCACTCGAAGCCAAACTGGCTCTTCCCAGTTGAGGGTGTAGCCGGCGGCCAGGCGGCGCGAGGGACGGGCGGCGCGTCGGTGCCCGGGTAGAGGTCGAGGTCTCCCGTGGATGGAAGTTCTCACACAGCCATCCAGGAAGACCTCGACGTGCCTGACGCTACCTTCACGACCCCTGACCTGACGACGTTCTGCCGCCTCGACGAGCTCGGTCTCGTGGTCGTGGGCCAGCACCTGGAAACTGACCGGGCGGTGCTCGCTTGCCGCGTGAATCGCCCCGGGTTCGGTGGAGGCTCTCAACCCTGGAGGATGAGAGTCATGGTGGCACCGAAGAAGTACAGCGATGAGCTGCGTGAGCGGGCCACGCGGATGGCGTTGGACGCGATCGCGGGGTCTTGACCCCTGATGGTGGACACGCGGGTGGTTTCACGCGGCGAGCGTCAGGTTAGCCGCGTGGTGGGCGTTCTCGTAGTCGGTGGGGCTGAGGTAGCCGCAGGTGGAGTGCCGCCGGCGGGTGTTGTAGCGGGTGATCCAGGTGAACACCTCGTGGCGGGCGGTGGGCGAGTCGGGCCAGCCGTGCGCGCCGGCGAGGGTCTCGCGCTTGAGGGTGGCGTTGAAGGACTCGGCCATCGCGTTGTCCGCCGAGGTGCCCACGGCGCCCATCGAGCGCGACACGCCCAGGCGGGTGCACAGCTGCGCGTAGACCTTGGCTCCGTACTGGGCTCCGTGGTCGGTGTGCATCACGGCCCCGGCCAGGGTGCCGCGGGTCGCGGCGGCCGCGAGCAGCGCGTCGGTGACCAGGTCGGTGCGCATGTGGTCGGCGATGGACCAGCCGACCAGGCGCCGGGAGAAGCAGTCGATGACGGTGGCCAGGTAGAGGAACCCGTCGTCGCCGCAGGGCAGGTAGGTGATGTCCCCGACGTACTTGGCGTTCGGCTCGCTCGCGGTGAAGTCCCGCTCGAGCAGGTCCGGCACCAACGCGGCGCCGGGGTCGGGCACCGTGGTGCGCACGCGTCGTCGCAGCCGGATCCCCGCGATGCGGTGCTCGCGCATCACCCGGGCCACCCGCTTGTGGTTGACCCGCGCGTCGGGGGCGGCGCCGTCGTTGAGCTCGACGGTGATCCGCGGTGCCCCGCACGCACGATCCTGCACGTGCACCGCGCGGATACGCGCGGCCAGCGCCTCGTCACCGGCCGCCCGCGCGGCGCGAGCCGGCGCGGCGGCCAGCCACTTGTAGAACGAGGACCGGGCCACACACAGCACCTGACACAGCCGCTTCACCTCGAAGGTGTTGGAGTGCTCGGCGACGAACTGGAAGCGGCTCACCAGTTCGTCTCCCCGGCGAAATACTTCGCCGCCGCGCGCAGGATCTCCCGCTCGGTGGCCAGCTTGCGCCGTTCGTCCTCCAGCTCGACGACCCGCGACCGCAGCCGTGCCAGCTCCTGCTCGGGCGTCTCGTCCGGCGGCGCGGACCTACCGGCCGGGCGGGACTGCCCGCGGATCGGCACCCCCGCGGCCTTGATCCACGCCGAGAGCGTGGAGTCCATGATCCCCAGGTCCGCCGCGATCCCCGCGACCGTCGCGCTCGGCGTCGTCCGGTACAGCTCGACCGCGTCACGGCGGAACTCCGCCGGATACGTCTTCCTTGCCATGAGCAGATCTTCTCGCTTCCTCCGGGCCAGGCCCGGGTTCAGCGTGTCCACCTCACGGGGTCAAGCCCCGCGATCGAGGGGGCAGCGGATGGGAGCGATCCGTCGGATCGCCGGTCAGCTCGACGTGCACCCCGAGGCGTTGCGCACCTGGGTCAAGCGGGCCGAGGTCGATGCCGGTGCCCGGGCGGGCACGACGAGCGAGGACGCCGCTCGGATCGCCGAGCTCGAGGCGCAGGTCCGGGACCTGAAGCGGGCGAACCACATCTTGAAGACGGCCTCGGCTTTCTTCGCGGCGGAGCTCGACCGCCCCTCCAGCAGGTAGTGGCCTACCTCGACGCGCACCGTCACCAGGTCGTCGAGGGACGCCAGCTCGGGGTCGAGCCGATCTGCGCGGTGCTCAAGGACACCGCCGCGAAGATCGCTCCGAGCACGTACTACGCGGCCAAGACCAGGAAGCCCTCGGCGCGGGCGGTGCGTGACGCGCGCCTACTGCCGCTGGTCCGCAAGGTCCACGCCGACAACCTGGGCGTCTACGGGGCGCGCAAGGTCTGGGCCGAGCTGAACCGCCAGGGCACGACGGTGGCCCGGTGCACGGTCGAACGGCTGATGACGGCCGACGGGTTGCGCGGGATCGCCCGGGAGAAGACGACCCGCACGACGGTCAGTCACGGCGCGCAGAGCGAGCGGCCCGGTGACCTGGTCGAGCGGGAGTTCGTCGCCGATGCGCCGAACCGGTTGTGGGTCGCGGACATCACCTACATCCGCACGCACGCCGGCTGGACGTATGCCGCGTTCGTGCTCGACGTGTTCTCCCGCTACGTCGTGGGCTGGCAGGTCTCCACGTCGCTGCGCACCGATCTGGCGCTGCACGCCCTGGACATGGGGTTGTGGGCCCGGCGGCGGGCCGGTCAAGACGTGACCGGGCTGACCCACCACTCGGACAGGGGCGTTCAGTACCGAGCGGTGCGCTACACCGAGCGCCTCGCCGAGGCGAACGCCGTCGCCTCGGTCGGGTCCAAGGGCGACTCCTACGACAACGCGATGGCCGAAGCGTTCAACTCGCTGTTCAAGGCCGAGTGCATCCGCAACCCCACGATGCGCCCGACCGGCGGCTGGAAGACCATCACCGATGTCGAGCTCGCCGTCGCGGAGTACGTCGACTGGTTCAACCACCGACGCCTGCACGGCGAGATCGGCCTCGTCCCACCCGCCGAGCACGAGCAGCACCACTGGCAGCACTACGCTGCCCACAACCCGGCCGAACTCGAGGCCGTAGCCACGTAACCGAGCCTCCACCAAACCCGGGGCGATTCAACCCCGCGCTGCGGGCCGAGCCTGTCTGGAACCCGGCCGCTCACACCGGCTCGTGGCGGGCGATCTGGGCGTACTCCGCCAAGAGAGCCGCCAGGGACGGCAAGACCCTGACCGCGCAGGAGAACCGCGCCCGCGCGGTCATCAACGGCGAGTCCGCCGCGCGCAAGCCGCGATTCGTCAAGGCCTCGACCAGCGGGTTCACCCTCGACGAGGCCGCCCTGGCACGCGCGCGGCGCCTGGTGGGTCTCAAGGGCTATGTCACGAACCTGCCCGCGACCGTGATGCCCGCACCCGAGGTGATCGCCAGCTACCACGAGCTGTGGAACGTCGAGCAGTCCTTCCGGATGTCCAAGTCGGACCTTGCAGCACGGCCGTTGTTCGCCCGCCGCCGTGACGCGATCGAGGCGCACTTGACCATCGTGTTCACCGCGCTGGCCGTCTCGCGCACCCTCCAGCAGCGATCCGGCCTCGCCCTTCGCCGGATCCTGCGGACCCTGCGGCCGCTGCGCTCCGCGACGATCGCGATCAACGGCGCCGTCCAGACCTTACCGCCCGAACTCGACGCCGACGAATGCGCGCTCGTCGACGCACTCCTGCGGGGCCGCGTCACGCACCAAAGGAAATGAGCAAACTCAGGTCAGACAGCGACTACACCCTGGATTGGGATAAGCCATTTTCCTGGGGAACGCGTCGCTCCAGGCTGCTCGGATCGCTTATCCCGCGAGTTCACGCCGGTGCGACGACGACGCGCACCTGAATCTCCCCACCGGGATCGCCACCGTGAGGTGTTCCTCGAGGCGGTCGAGGCGTACCGGGCCCGGTGGATCCGCGAGCTGGAGCGACGCCTGCACGACGTGCGACGGGGACGCGCCATCGACCAGACGTTCCGCCTCCCCGAGCCCGAGGACCACACGGACGACTACGACCGCGTGCTCGCGATGGCGCGGATGTCGGTCGACGACGTCATCGAGCTCACCGAGCACGAGTCGGCGAGTACGTGATGGACGACTGGGGCTGGAAGCGCACGTTCGAGCGCACGAGCATGCTGTACACGAGGCTGCCGTGAGCGCGGCGACGCTGCCGGTGCTGCGCGCCGCGAACGCGTCCTTCGTGACCCCGGCCCTGCTGGTCGGTGGGGACCTCCGCACCGACGACCCGGAGGTGGCTCGCGGAGCTGGTCGACGTCGGGGTGACGCACATCGTCGACGCGCGGATCGAGTGGGACGACGACCGGTTCGTCGCCGCCCACGCCCCGGGCGTCGCCTGCCTCCACCACGGCATGGACGACGCCGGGCAGGAGGTGCCGGAAGAGTGGTTCGACGTCGCGGTCGGGTGGGCGGTGCCGGCGATCGCGGACGGCGGCGTGGTGCTGACCCACTGTCACATGGGGATCAACCGCGGTCCGTCGCTCGGGTTCGCGGTCCTGCTGGCGCTCGGGTGGGCGCCCGTGGAGGCCATGGCGGCGATCCGTGCGGCGCGTCCGATCGCCTACGCCGCCTATGCCGAGGACGCGTTGCGCTGGCACCACTGGCGGAGCGCCGTCGGTCCGCGGCGGCGCGCTGCCGAGGTGGCGGAGCTCGACGCCTGGAGGCGGGAGAACCCGATGGACGTGCGGCGCGCGATCCGCGCGGCTGCCGGTGGCGTGGCGTGAAGACGGCCCCCTCGGCGACGCGCACGTCGCACGCGTGCGCGCTGCCGAGGTGGCCCCGGCCTATCAACGGGCGAGCGGACTTGTGTCGGCTCCTCGTGCTACCCGGCCAGCGGCCGCGCTCTTGAGCAGACGCTGGAAGTCCGGCAAAGCACTGGCCCCCATCCAGAACAAGGGATTGGCGTCGGCGCGCGTCATGTCAGCCGCGTAGTCGGGGAATTCTCTGTAGAAGCTGTCCCAGCAGTCCGGACCGATGCCACGCGCAAGGGAGACCGGGTCGCGGAGCGGAAGACCGCAGACCCCACAGGCTCCGCGCACGGGATTGACGAATCCCTTGAATCCGCGGCCGGCGAAAGCCTGACGGTACTTGGCCTCATCATGTACGCGAAGAAGTCTGTGCCGGGCCTCAGCACCATCGGCGAGATCGACCCGGATCGCGAGCTGCTGCAGATCGCGGAGCTCGAGTCCGTCGTGCACGAGTCCGAGTGCCGCGCGGACTGCACTGAAGGCGCGATCGCTGCGCCACGTCGCGATGGCGGGGATCTGTGGTGTGACGGTCAGGTAGTCGGGTCGGTCCCAGGCGCAGGGGTGCTCGCGCGGCCAGACGTGCCAACCTCGGCGTCGCAGCAGTTCTGCCAGCTGACGGTTGTCAGGCACGCACCATGCGACGAAACAGGGGTAGTCGTCGATGATCACGCGCTGGATCGAGAGGCTCAGCCCAGCGGGTAGGCAGGTGAGTTCGAGTCGATCGACCAACGAGTCCTCGAGAGTCGCGGGTGCCCGCGAAGAGAGGTCGCCCCAGGACTCCACCGGGGGTTTGCGCCCGAGCGGGAAGGGGTGCAAGCGGAAACCGCTCGGCTTGAACCCGGGCTGGATGTCCTGCTGGCGCAGAAGCCGCTGACGCTCCGCGGCACCGAGCGCCGGCGTCTTGACGCGTGGCGCGGCTGGACTGCCTGAACCGGCGCCGGCGTCCTGCGCCTTGCCGGCGGCGGCCGGGAACCAGATCGGCGGGGAATCGCCGACCCTACGGAAGAGGTCGGTGCGGCGGTACAGGACGCTGTTCATCTCCGTGGCGTCGGCGTCGAAGCCACGGGTGTGCAGCTCTCGGAGAAGCGCCCGCTTGTCCATGCCTGCCCGCTCGGTCAGGCAGGCCATGAGAGCGTCGGTCAGCCGCGCTCTTCGGTCGCTCCTGTTCGCCATGCGCGTGTCCTTCGTCTGGCTTCTCTCAGGGGTAAGCCCTTCCACGGCGGCAGCCCGCCACGCTGTCTCGACAGACCGCTGCGGAGACCGCTCGTCTGACGCGCGCCTACCTGTCCATCGGCCGGACGCGGGTCAGTGTTGATCGATCGCTGGGGTGACGCCGCTCCGTATGGGCCGCACTCGATGGGGTGGGGCAATCGGTGGCAGAGATACGCGCCGCCCCGTGTCTCGCTCTCCCCCTTCGAGACAGCCTTCATCATTCACTTGCTGTCGAGCGGCGACATGTAGTAGTTCTCGCTCACCGGCCCGAAGGCCTCGGTCGCGCGCCGGCGAGGACCCGCCAGAGCCTCCTGGGACTTCCACCCCGAGTCCTGCCAGCCGGCGGGCAGCGCGTGAGCAACCGCACCTGCGGGCTTTGTCACTACCTGCGCTGCGCTCGTCCCGGCGGGAGGTTTGCGGTCGAGGAAGATCCAGTGCGTTCCGACCAGCGTCGCACCGAGCATCCGGTGACCGGACCGCAGCCACGGGTGCGCGTCCTGGAATTCGCGGTAGCTGTCGTTCGAGACGACTCTCCCCTCCGTGATCTCGGCAATCGCAAGGACGAGTGCGTCACCCGCGCCGATCGTCCCGGCGGGCGGCTGGAGCCAGCGCCCGGACTGGACCGCATTCTCGACGAGTGGCTTCTCGGACTGTTCCACCTGGTGGCGAAGGTTCGCGTCGACGACGACCTTGATCTCCGCGGACGGGAACGTCGCGAGCAAGGCGTCCAGCGCGTCCGACAGCGCAGCGATCGAGGGCTTCTCTCCGGCTGCCCGGTCGCGACCCGACCACGCCACGTTCGACCCGTCGACGACGAGGACGACGGGAGCGACGTCCGAGGGCGGCGAGTACGTCGGCGGCCGAGGCACAGGCCGTGTGGGAACCCGCCGCGACGACACGGGGGATGTCTCCGCAGGTGTCGGCGGCGGGGTCGAGGTAGGCGCACTCGACGCGGCCACGGCGCCGAAGACGGCCTCCAGCTCAGCCCGGATCGCCTCCTTCTCCTTCGCGCGGTCGGACTGCTTCTCGTTCTCCTCGAACACGTCGATGACGTCGTCGAAGAGCACGACACCGGTCTTGACGATCTCGGCCCGGACGGACACCCGCCCGTCCTCGCCGTACGTGAAGTCGAGCCGGAAGCGAGCGTCGGCCTGGGGCGTGGGCCGTGGGTACGGGATCCTCAGCTTCTTCAGCATCTGGTTGAACGGGTCGCTCAGCGCACGGTCGGGGTCACCCTCCCACACTTCGACGTCGACCTCGGAGACGAGAGGACGTCGAGGCACGTACGTCCGGCCGTCGCTGATCGGCAGCGGGGAGTTCCGCGGGATGATCGTGCTGAACGAGGCACCGTGCTCGTCTCGGACCTTCGTCCCCAGCGCGTTGGCCGTGACGACGCAGATCGTGTCGTCGACGTCCTGCCGAAGTGCGGCAGCGGCGAACGCCGCGCCCATGCCGACCGCCGTCATGGGGTCGAGGAGCTCCTGCGCGACCGGTTCCTGCCCGAGCAGCTCGGTGAGGGTCCGCCGCGCGATCGGCATTCGGCTCGAGCCACCCACCATGATGACGGCATCCACCGTGTCAGGATCGAGCCGAAGGTCGCTCAGGACCTCGATGACGGGCTCCATCGACCCGTCCACGAGGTCCTTCACCAGATGCTCGAACTCGGTGCGCTCGAGGTCGACGACCTCGTCACCGGCCGGAGACAGGATGGTGACGACCTCTTCGGTCGAGAGCTGGATCTTGGCGCGCTCGACCTCGAGCCGGAACTGCCGGGCGTGGTGCGCCGTCCACGACGGATGGTTCTTGAACCGCGAACGGACGGCCTGACGCAGTGCAGCATCGATGTCGACGCCGCCGAGCTCGGTGCGCCCGCTGGCCGCGCGCTCGATGAGCACACCGTCCTCGTAGTCGAGCACCGTCGCGTCGACGGTGCCTCCGCCCCAGTCGTAGACGAGGAAGCGTCCGTTCTCCCGGATGAGGTCGACGTAGGCCATCGCCGCGGCGGTCGGCTCGTTGATGAGCGACAGCGTGCGGATGCCCGCCAGGTGCGCCGCTTCCCTCGTGCGGAACCGGGCCTGCCCGGTGGCCTTGGCGGGCACCGTCACCACGGCCTCGTCGAGCTCGGCACCGGCCCGCCGCATGCCCTCACGGATGGCCCGGAACATCAGCGTGGCGACGTGCCCGCTCGTGTATCGCCTGCTTCCGACAGTGACGTAGTGGTGCCCGTTCAGGAGTCGCTTGATCGCGTCCGCCCGCTCGTCGGCGAGGAGCTTCGCCCGCCATCCGAACATCGCCTCGCCCGTTGTCTCGCTGGTACCGAAGACGGAGGGGAAGACCTGCTCGCCGCCGAAGCCGTACCAGTCGGCGCTGACGTTGGCGCTGTCGAATGGCACCACGTACGACCCGTCGGGTTGCCAGCGGGCGACTGCGCAGTTGGAGGTGCCGAAGTCGATCCCGTATGTCACTGCGTCTCCTCATCATCGGTCTTCACGTCGTCCGCCCGGGCTGCGGTGCCCGGCTGGACGAGCCGTCCTGTGTGGCCGTCCACGTAGGCCGGCTCGACGACCTCCCACTTCCCCTCCGCCCCGACACCCGGGAAGAAGGCCGTGTCCTCGATCGACGTGACGACGCGCACGTGGGTCTCCCGCAGGAACTGCACGATCATGTGCCGCAGGACCTCGACGCTCTGCGCACGCCGGGCCGCCTGGTGAAGCCGGACGACCATGGCCTGCTGCTGCTGGGCCACGGCGGCGAGCGCAAGATCGGTGTGCGAGCGCAGGTCGGGCGCGGCGCGTAGTTGCGAGATGGTGTCTCGCAGCTCCCGAATCAGTAGCTCGAGTTCTGTGGGGTCCCCGTCGGGCAGCGTCTCGGACGCCTGCCGAGCGGTGTCGGGCGTGAGCTGCGGAGCCCTGTCCTCGACGTGCGCCACTGCCTCGGCGCCGCCCACTACGCCGGGCGTTGCGGGCGCGGCTTCAGGCTTCGGCTTCGCTCGCCCTCGGCGCTTCGGGGCGGGAGGACGCAGCTCGGCGCCCGGATCGGCAGGCGTCTCCCGTCGCGTCACCTCCTCGCGACGGCCGGGGCGGGTCTCGCTGGTCTTTCGTGAACCGACCGGCTCGTGCGGCAGGGGCACACCCTTGCTCGGACTCGAACGCCGCCGAGGCCTGGCGGCGTTCTGCAGCGCGCCCGGTGCCGCGTCGTCGTAGACCGTCGTCCCGGCCGACTCGATCTCGGGACGCTCCCCATCCTGCCGGGAGCCCGCGGTGCGGGAACGTCTCGGGGACGCCGAGCCGCGCGCTGCTCGGGATCCCTTTCCCGAGGCCCGGGGACGCGTCTCATCGTCAGCCGTCGTGTTCCTCTTGATGTCACCCTCGCGCATCATGCAGTTCCTGCCACAGCTCGGTCGGTCGCGCCTCGCGGAGCGCGGTGGAGATGGCTTCTCGCCAGACACGCCGGAGCGACTCCCGGACGCTCTCGACGTCCGGAGGCGGCGTGCGCCGGGGCATCGGTGACGCCTCGGGGAACAGCACTCCTCGACGTGCAGGGACGTAGGAGTCCGCCGCGAGCGGAACGATGAAGTGACGCCGCTCTTCGTCTCCCACCGCCAACCGCTGCCTGGCTCGGTTGACCCGGATTCGACGGGCGGCGTCGGTCTTGGTCTCGCGCTGCAGTGCGACCCAGCGCGCATCCCACGGCCGCTCCACGCTTGACTCCGACCCCGCGGGTTCATCGAGCCCCAGCACGACCCAAGGGCTCTCGAAGTCCTCGAGTGCCGACCTCTTGTCGCCGTCGCGCATGCGGTTCAGCGTGGTCTCGGCCACGTCGATGTTCCGCGCCGTCGCTGCGGACCGCCCGGGGGCGCGCAGCTCTCGTAGCAGGGCCCGCGCCGAATTGACGTCCCCGGAGAGAACCGCGCAGTACAAGGCGAGGTTGTGGACCTCCACGGCCATCCTGCCCCCGCTCGGCAGTGACGGGACGTCACGCACGCAGGCCGCGGCCGCCGCCAGGTCGTCGGAGTAGAGCATTGCTCGGGCGCGGGCAAGACGACGCCACACGTCGAACGTCAGGTGCCCGGTTCCCGCGAGGTCGTCACCGAGTGCGGCATCGAGAAGACGCCACAGGGACGGATCGGCGCCCTGCGTCTCGACGAACTGCCGCGGAGACCGGAGCACGTCCAGGATTTCCACCAGCTCAGGAAGCGCCGACGGGACGAGCGCGGCCGCACCAACGTCGCCCTCGAAGAGCCGGTGCCGCAGAACCCAGGGGTCGTCCTCGTGGAGATCACGCGGGAGCTCACCGGCGACGAGCTGTCGCCGTCGGATCTCCTCGTGCCACCCGAGCTGGACGAGCGCGTCGTGGTCGACGAGACGTGGCCGGGTCCGTGCCTTGAGATAGTTGCCCTCGATCGCCGAGACCTCCGGTCGGATCGTCGTGACGAGGGCCGGGTCCTGGTCGAGCGCGGAGTCCACCATGGCGAGGTCGGCTGAGCGAGCCATGGCCCGGAGGTCCTCGGGCTGAGGTCGCAGGCCTCCGAGGACGGCAGCGGCACCCCGTGCGATGCGCCAGGAGTCCGGTCCGTCCACCGCGGCTGTCATGTCGCGGTCGACGGCGGCACGAAGCAGCCTCAGACGCTCCGGCGCCAACGACACCAGTTCGCGCTCCACAAGTAAGAGGAGCACCTGTCCGATCCCGTCGCCTGCCTCGAGCGCCGAGCGGAGGAAGGCGTCCCAGTCGTCCCGTCGCCAGAGTGCGAGCCCGGGCGCGGCCGCGGTGAGGCCCCCGACCGTCGCGTCCAACTCCCGTGCAAGCGCCTCGAGACGCTCGGTGTGCGCCACCCGCTGTGCGAGCCCACGGACCTGCCCCGCCACGTGACGCAGCAGGACTGCCCGCTGGGCACGCTCGGCCTGCGACATCGCCATGAGCACGGACCTGTGCGCGGCGACCTCACGGCGCTCTCGCTGCGCCTGCCGCCGCTCCCGCTCCGCCGCGATGAGGGCGGCACGACGTTGTGCGGGCGTCAGAGGGAAGGGTGACTCCTGGAACGAGGTCGACATCGGTCAACGGACCCGCGCACCACATGTGGCCGCTGGGCCACCGGCCGGCTCACGGACGAGGAGTGTCACCCCCTCTTCATCGGCATGAGCGGAGGCGTTCTCAATCGTGACGTGTGCACCGCGCCGCGAGCAGACGAGCGACTCCGAGGCTTCACCCGCCAGACAGTTGATGGCGCTCCGATCCGGGAAGTCGGTCGGTCCAGATGCTCCCTACCCGCATGAGGATGCGTTGAGCTGGAGGTACCAGCAGTTTCGCCACAAGGCACAGAGCGAAGCAGCGCCGCGGTGAGGTCGTGCGTGGCTGGCGCCCGCCGCGTGTGCGAGTGGTCGATCCAGGGCAATTGCCAACTATCGGGCCGTGACGTGCGGTCTTGCCTCGACCTCCTGCTTCCCGATGGCACACTCGACCCCAGACAGGCGAGCGCAAAGGGGGCCCTGGGCTGTGGACGTGTTCAGCATCCGCGATCGCCTGATCGCGGACTATCGCGCATTCACCTCGGGCGCCGTCGAGGTCCGCGACCGTCGGATCGCGGAGCACGTCTCCTCGCTCCTCGATGGCGGTGCGCAGTGGCCGGACCCGTGGCTCAGCCTGAATCCCAGCTTCGAGACAGGCGGCACCGTCAGCGACCTGGTGTCCGAGGGGGTGCTGCACCCGGAGAACGGGCGGATCTTCCGCGTCAAGAAGCACCCTGCTGACCCGGGGTCGTCGACGCTGACGCTGCACCGCCACCAGCGCGAGGCCATCGACGCGGCGAGGACGGGCGGCTCGTACGCCCTGACGACAGGCACGGGGTCGGGGAAGTCACTGGCCTACATCGTGCCGATCGTCGACGCGGTGCTACGCGAGCGAGAGTCCGCCGGCGCCCGCGTCCCTGGCGTCAAGGCGATCGTCGTCTACCCGATGAACGCGTTGGCGAACTCGCAGACGCTCGAGCTCGAGAAGTTCCTGCGCTACGGGTACCCCGCGGGCCAGGAGCCGGTCACCTTCGCCCGCTACACCGGCCAGGAGCGGGACGACCGCCGCCGCGAGATCCTCGCGAACCCGCCTGACATCCTGCTGACCAACTACGTGATGCTCGAGCTCGTGCTCACGCGTCCGGACGAGCGGACCCACCTGATCCGCGCGGCCCGCGACCTGCGCTTCCTGGTCCTCGACGAGCTCCACACCTACCGCGGACGCCAGGGGGCCGACGTCGCGCTCCTCGTGCGCAGGCTCCGCGACGCCTGCGCGTCAAGCAACCTCCAGGTGATCGGTACGTCGGCAACGATGGCGTCCGGTGGCTCGGTCGCCGAGCAGAGGGCGACGGTGGCGGACGTCGCAACCCGCTTGTTCGGATCGGAGGTGACGCCCGAGCGAGTGATCGGCGAGTCCCTGACGCGTGCGACGTCCGACAGCCGTGTCGATACGGACGCACTGCTGCGCTCGGTGCGCGCCGCAGGCACGCTGGCTGACCTCACGTACGAGCAGCTCGCGGCCGATCCCTTGTCCCGATGGGTCGAGACGACCTTCGGCCTGGACACCGAACCGGAGAGCGGCCGTCTGGTGCGCCGCACACCGACGACGGTCAGCGTCGCGGCACGCACCCTCGCAGAGCTGACCGGCGCGGATGAACCGGCCGCGGCGGAGGCCATCCGATCCGTCCTGCTCATCGGCTCGAACACCCGCCACCCGGTCACCGGCCGCCCGCTCTTCGCGTTCCGCCTGCACCAGTTCCTGTCCAAGGGCGACACGGTCTACGTCTCGCTGGAGCCGGAGGACACCCGGTACATCACCAGCACCTACCAGCTCCGGGTGCCGGGCGACGCGAGCAAGGCGCTGCTGCCGCTGGGGTTCTGCCGCGAGTGCGGGCAGGAGTACCTCGTCGTCGCCAAGACTGCGGGCGGCCGCGAGGCGTTCGTCCCGCGCCAGGACGCGGACGCGTCGGGCGGCGACGCGGTCACGGGGTACCTGTACGTGTCCTCCGACCTGCCGTGGCCGGCGAACCCGGTGGTCGAGAACCGGCTGCCCGACCACTGGCTGACGACGGACCCGTCGGGGAGCACCGAGGTGCTCGCGACGAAGGAGAAGTACCTGCCGACGGAGGTGTGGATCGCCCCGGACGGCAGTGTCACCGCACCGCACAGCGGCCTGCGGGCGTGGTTTGTCTCGACCCCGTTCGCGTTCTGCATGCGGTGCCGTGTGTCCTACGAGCAGGTGCGCGGCAACGACTACGCGAAGCTCGCGACGCTGGACCGCGAGGGCCGGTCGTCGGCGGTCACCGTGGTGAGCGCTAGCATCGTCCGCTCGCTCAAGCAGCTCCCGGCGTCCGAGCTGCCGGCCGATGCGCGCAAGCTGCTGACGTTCGTCGACAACCGGCAGGACGCGTCGCTGCAGGCCGGCCACTTCAACGACTTCGTCCAGATCTCGCAGCTGCGTGGCGCCCTGTTCCGGGCGCTCGCGGACGAACCAGCCGGTCTGACGCACGAGGTTGTGGCTCAGCGCGTTGCGGACGCCCTGCACCTGGAGATGCCGGATTTCGCCGCGAACCCGGAGGCGCGGTTCTCGGCGAAGGAGTCGGCGTTGCGCGCGCTGCGCTCGGTCATCGAGTACCGGATCTACGCGGACCTGCAGCGCGGGTGGCGCATCACGATGCCCAACCTCGAGCAGACCGGTCTGCTGCGCGTCGACTACGTCGACCTGCCGGAGATCGCTGCGACGGACGACGTGTGGGAGGGCACGCACCCGCGGCTGCGCGACGCCCCCGGGGACCTGCGCAAGGAGCTGTGCTCGATCCTGCTGGACGAGATGCGGCGTGTCCTCGCGGTCGACGTCGACTGCCTGACGCACCTGGGGTTCGAGCAGATCCAGCGGGACTCGCGCCAGCACCTCACCGGCCCCTGGGCGCTGCCGGAAGACGAGAAGGTCGTCGCGGCGGGTGTCGTGTACCCGCGTGGGACGACCAAGCGGAAGGGCTGGAACGACCTGTTCGTCTCCGGGCGGTCCGCGTTCGGACGGTACCTGCGGCGCGCGGCAGCCCTGGGGTCCGACTTGAGCACGGACGACGCCGAGCTGGTCATCCGCGACATGTTCCGGGTCCTCTGCGATCAGGGCGGGCTGCTGACGGAAGCGGACGAGGTCGAGGGCGTCGCGGGGTACCGCCTCAAGGCGGCGGCGATCCGGTGGCGCGCCGGCGACGGGGAGAAGGGTGCAGAGGACCCCCTGCGGAAGAGCACCAACAGCGAGGCGGTCATCCGCGTCAACCCGTTCTTCACGAACCTGTACCGCGAGGTGGCCGACGGGCTCCGGGCGCTGCACGCCAAGGAGCACACGGCACAGGTTCCCGGCCCGCAGCGCGAGGAGCGCGAGCACGACTTCCGAGACGGCACACTCCCCCTGCTGTTCTGCTCGCCGACCATGGAGCTCGGCGTCGACATCGCGAGCCTCAACGCGGTGGGGCTCCGCAACGTCCCCCCCACCCCGGCCAACTACGCGCAGCGTTCCGGTCGCGCGGGGCGTAGCGGGCAGCCGGCACTCGTCGTCACCTACTGCGCGACGGGCAATGCCCACGACACCTACTACTTCCGCAACTCGCGCGAGATGGTCGCAGGCTCGGTCGCCGCACCCCGGCTCGACCTGGCGAACGAGGACCTCGTGCGGTCGCACGTGCACGCGGTGTGGCTGGCGGAGACCGGGCAGTCGCTGAAGTCGCGGATCACCGACATCGTCGACGCCGCGGGCGTGGACCCCTCGCTGAACGTGCTCCCCGAGGTGTGGCGGGCACTGACCGAGCCGGACGTGCAGCGGCGCGCGACTGCACGGGCCGAGGCGGTGATCGACGCGCTCCGTACCGCCTGGGACGACCCGGACCAGGTGATGTGGTGGTACGACGGCTGGGTCGGCGACCAGGTGCGTTCAGCGCCGACCGCGTTCGACGCCGCGCTGGAACGGTGGCGGCTGCTCTACCGGACCGCCTCCACGGAGTACCACGCGCAGTCGAAGCTGGCGGTGGACCCGCGGGCACCCAAGTTCGAGAAGGAGGCCGCCTCTCGACGACAGTGGGAGGCGAGGAACCAGCTCGCACTCCTCCGCAACGACGACTCCGAGCACGGGCAGACCGACTTCTACTCGTACCGCTACTTCGCGTCCGAGGGCTTCCTGCCGGGCTACTCGTTCCCGCGGCTGCCCCTCGCGGCGTACATCCCGGGCGGACGCGGCAAGCGCGACGGCGACTACCTGCAACGCCCCCGGTTCCTCGCGATCAGCGAGTTCGGCCCGGGGTCGCTGATCTACCACGAGGGCGCGCGGTACGAGGTCGAGCGGGTGCAGCTCCCCCGGTCGGCCGAGCAGGCGGGCGTCGCGGAGACCGAGGAGGCGCGCCGCTGCGAAGCCTGCGGGTACCACCACCCGGTGGCCGCGGGCGCCGACGTGTGCGACTCCTGTGGGACGCAGCTCGGGCTCAAGACGTATAACCTGCTGCGGCTCCAGACCGTGTTCACGCGGCGCCGCGAGCGCATCAGCAGTGACGAGGAGGAGCGCCGCCGGGCGGGCTTCGAGCTCGAGATCTCCTACCGGTTCCACGACCACGGTGACCGCCCGGGACGCGTCGACGCGGACGCGACGACCGACGGGCAGACGGTGGGCTCGCTGACGTACGGCGACAGCGCGACGATCCGCGTCGCCAACGTGGGCAGGCGCCGCCGCAAGGACCCCCACGACCGCGGCTTCTTCCTCGACGCGGCGACCGGCCGCTGGGCGCAGAAGAAGGACGCAGCGGACGCGACCGTGGACGCGGACTCGCTCCTCTCCCTGGAGGACGCGAAGACCGTCCTCAAGGTCATCCCCTACGTCGAGGACCGCCGCAACATCTTGCTGTTCCGCCTCGCCCACCCGGTCGACGACGCGGCAGCCACAACGCTGCGGTACGCCCTGGAGCGCGGCGCCGAGGCCGTCTTCCAGCTCGAGGACTCCGAGCTGGAGTCCCAGCGCCTCCCTGACCTGGACCACCGTGGTCGCGTGCTGTTCACGGAGGCCGCCGAGGGTGGCGCGGGCGCATTGAGGCGGCTGGTCAGCGAGCGGGGAACGCTCGCGGCGGTCGCGCGCAAGGCGCTAGAGATCGCCCACTTCGACCCGGACACGGGCGCCGACCTGGGCCACTCGCCCAGTGCGCGGCCGGACGCGGAGCGGTGCGAGCACGCCTGCTACGAGTGCCTGCTGGCCTATGGCAACCAGCACGAGCACGCGTCGATCAACCGCCACCTGGTGCGCGACCTTCTCCTCGACCTCGCCAAGGCCGACGTCCGCACGGGAGCCGGCGGACGGTCCCGTGCGGAGCAGCGTGACGAGCTGTCCTCGCTGGCTGACTCCGGCCTGGAGCGCGCGTTCGTGACGTGGCTCGACGAGCACTCCTACCGGCTGCCCGACCGCGCGCAGGTACTGGTCGCGGAGGCGCACGCCCGTCCGGACCTCGTGTTCGACCTGGCGACGGGTCCGGTCGCGGTGTTCGTCGACGGGCCGGTCCACGACCACGCCACGCAGCAGGCTCGCGACCAGGCCGCGCAGGAGCGCCTGGAGGACCTCGGGTGGATGGTCGTCCGGGTCCGTCACGACGACCCGTGGGAGAGCGTCGTGCAGCGTTACCCGTCTGTGTTCGGCACGTCCCGCAGCTGATCTGGAGAACTGATGACGACAGCGACGTACGCCCCCGGTGCCCTGGTACGGGCGAGGGGGCGCGAGTGGGTGGTGCTGCCGGACAGCTCCGCGGAGTTCCTGCTGCTGCGCCCGCTCGGCGGCGGTCACGACGACGTAGCGGGCGTGCACACCGCGCTCGAGCGCGTCGAGGACGCCACGTACCCGCTGCCGGACCCGGACGACCTGGGCGACGCGACCAGCGCGGGCCTGCTGCGGACAGCTCTGCAGCTCGGCTTCCGCTCGTCGGCCGGCCCGTTCCGCTCGCTCGCGGGCATCGCGGTGGAGCCGCGCGCCTACCAGCTGGTGCCGTTGCTGATGGCGCTGCGGCAGGAGACGGTGCGCCTGCTGGTGGCCGACGACGTCGGCATCGGCAAGACCGTCGAGGCGGGACTGATCGCGGCCGAGCTGCTGGCCCAGGGGTCCGCCAAGCGGCTCGCGGTGCTGTGCAGCCCGGCGCTCGCGGAGCAGTGGCAGGCGGAGCTGGCGTCGAAGTTCCACATCCAGGCCGAGCTCGTCCTCACCTCGACGGTCCGCCGCCTGGAACGTGACCTCATGATGAACGAGTCGCTGTTCGACCGGTACCCGCACGTCGTGGTCTCGACGGACTTCATCAAGTCCGACCGCCACCGCGCGGAGTTCCTCAACCACTGCCCCGACCTGGTGATCGTCGACGAGGCGCACACGGCCGTCGCGGACGACAGCGCGGCGGGCGGGCGGCAGCGGCACCGCCGCCACGAGCTGCTGACGGACCTGGCGCGCGACCCGCGACGTCATCTCGTCCTGGTGACGGCGACTCCGCACTCGGGCAAGGAGGACGGCTTCCGCAACCTGGTCGGCCTGCTGGATCCGGAGCTGGCGCACCTTGACCTGGACCGCCCGCAGAACCGCGAGCGACTTGCCCGGCACTTCGTCCAGCGACGCCGCGGCGACATCCGCCACTACCTCGACGAGGACACGCAGTTCCCGTCGGACCGCGAGCTGCGGGAGGTCGCCTACGCGCTGAAGCCCGAGTACCGGGCGCTGTTCACCAAGGTGCTCGACTACGCCCGCGAGCAGGTGCGCAGCGCAGGCGACGGGTCGGTGCACCAGCGCGTGCGGTGGTGGTCGGTGCTCGCGCTCCTGCGCACGCTGGCATCGTCGCCGGCAGCCGCAGCAGCGACGCTGCGGATGCGGGCCGCAGCAGCTGAGGCCGCGGACCTGGCCGAGGCAGACGCACTGGGGCGCGCGAGCGTCCTCGACACCGCGGACGACGAGGCCGTCGAGGCCGTCGATGTCACCCCGGGCGCGCTGACCCAGGACGCGGAGAGCACGACAGCGTCCGAGCGCTCCAGGCTGCGCGCGCTGGCGCAGAGCGCCGAGGCGCTGGAGGGCCCGGCGACGGACGCGAAGCTGGCGACGCTGGTCAAGGAGGTCAAGGCCCTCCTGGCCGACGGGTTCGACCCGATCATCTTCTGCCGGTTCATCGACACCGCGGAGTACGTCGGCCGGCACCTGGCGGACGCGCTGAAGAAGACCGCGGAGATCGCCGTGGTCACGGGGACGCTGCCGCCGGCGGAGCGGCAGGAGCGGATCCGTGCGCTGACGTCGACGGACGCCCGGCACGTCCTGGTCGCAACGGACTGCCTGTCCGAGGGCGTCAACCTCCAGGACGCGTTCCAGGCGGTCGTGCACTACGACCTGGCGTGGAACCCGACCCGGCACGAGCAGCGCGAGGGACGCGTCGACCGCTTCGGCCAGACGGCGCCGACCGTGCGTGCGGTGACGATCTACGGCAAGGACAACAGCATCGACGGCCTGGTGCTGGACGTGCTGATCCGCCGGCACCAGGCGATCAGCAAGGCCACGGGCGTCACCGTGCCGGTGCCGAGCCAGTCGGACGCATTGCTGGAAGCCCTCCTGGAAGGTCTCGTGCTGCGCGGGGTGAACCACGAGCAGATGGAGCTCGACCTGGGCCTGGCCGATGCCGACCGCCGTCTGGAGCAGGAGTGGCGCTCGGCTGCGGAGACCGAGAAGGCGTCGCGCACCAAGTACGCGCAGGGCACCATCCACCCCGACGCGGTCGCGCAGGAGGTCGCCGAGGTGCGTGCCGCACTCGGGGCCCACGGGCAGATCGAGCCGTTCGTCGAGGAGTCGCTGCGTGCGCTCGGCGCCTCGGTGACACCCACGGTTGTCGGGTTCGAGGCGATCACGGACACCCTCGCTCCCGGTCTGCGCGACGCGTTGCCCCCGGGCGCGACGTCACCGCTGCGCTTCCACCGGCAGATGCCCGCACCCCGGCGCGACGCGCTGCTGGTGCGGACAGACCCGAGCGTCGAGGCGGTGGCGCGCTACGTGCTCGACACCGCGCTCGACGCGCAGACGACGGCCCGTCGCGCGCCTGCACGCCGCGCCGGCGTCGTCCGGACGACGCACGTGTCGTCACGTACGACCGCCCTGCTGCTCCGTTACCGCTTCCACCTCGACCTGCCGTCGGCCGATGGGCCGCGCACGCTGATCGCCGAGGACTGCGAGGTCGTCGCGTTCCGCGGCCACCCGGATGACCCCGAGGTGCTGGGTGAGCCGGAGGTCGCGGCCCTGCTGGCGGCGCCCGCGGAGGCGAACGTGCCCGGCGACCAGGCCCGCGACCTCATCGCGGCTGCTCTCGGCCGCGTGGAGACCTGGGGGTCGGTGCTCGACGCCCGGGCGCAGGAGCGCGCGGAGCGCTTGCTCGAGAGTCACCGCCGTGTCCGCGCGGGCGCCGGGGCCGCCCGGCAGGGTCTGCGCGTCCGTGCGCAGACGCCGGTGGACGTCCTCGGTGTGTACCTGTACCTGCCTGTCGTCGGAGGCCGTTGATGTCGAGGGACCTGACCGCGGTGCGTTCCGTCGGGGCGCTGCTCCCGTCCGACCTGCTGTCGCGGGTCGCCGCGGGTGACCCCGACCTGGGCGGGTTCTCCGGCCGCGACTACCACCTGGCGGCGGGTGAGTCGCCGCGTGAGGCGGCGAACCGCGCGTGGGCGTACCTCGTGGGGGTGTGGCCGTCGTTCCAGGACGCGCTGGCGCGCCTGCCGGAGGGTGACGCGGCCGTCGGCCTGACGCGGGAGCGGTGGCTCCAGGTGCTGTTCCGCGAGCTGGGCTACGGGCGTCTGCAGACGACACCCGCAGGCGGCATCTCCGTCGCGGGCAAGGCGTTCCCGGTGTCGCATGCGTGGGGCGCTGTCCCGATCCACCTGCTGGGGTGGGGCGTCGATCTCGACAAGCGCACCAAGGGGGTGCCGGGTGCGGCCGAGCGGGCCCCGCACGCGATGGTCCAGGAGCTGCTGAACCGCTCGGACGACCACCTGTGGGCGGTCGTCTCCAACGGGCGTGTGCTGCGGCTGCTGCGCGACTCGACGTCGCTGTCGACGCAGTCGTACGTGGAGTTCGACCTCGAGGCGATCTTCACCGGCGAGCTGTTCGCCGACTTCGTCGTGCTGTTCCTGCTGCTGCACCAGTCGCGCGTCGAGGTGCAGAGCGAGGGCGCCCCGCCGAGCGACTGCTGGCTGGAGAAGTGGCGGTCGACGGCGATCGCGTCAGGTGCACGCGCGCTGACGCTGCTCTCGGACGGGGTGCAGCGTGCGATCGCCGACCTGGGGACCGGCTTCCTGCGTGCGCCCCAGAACACCGCGCTGCGGGCGCGGCTCGACGACGAGTCGCTGCACCTGGCGGACTACCACCAGGCCCTGCTGCGGCTCGTGTACCGGCTGCTGTTCCTGTTCGTCGCCGAGGACCGGCAGGCGCTCCACCCCGCCGACGCCGACCCGGTGGCCCGCGCGCGCTACGTCGAGTACTTCTCGACCACGCGGCTGCGACGGCTCGCGCTGCGCCGGCGCGGGACGCGGCACGGCGACCTGTGGCAGGCGCAGCGGCTCGTGCTGCGGCGTCTGGGCCAGGACGACGGCTGCCCCGAGCTCGCACTGCCCGGGCTGGGCGGCATCTTCGACGACGACGGCACCGAGCTCTTCACCGACGCCGAGCTGCCCAACGACGCGCTGCTCTCCGCCGTGCGGCACCTGTCGACAGTGCGGCCCAAGGGCCAGCCACTGCGCACGGTCGACTACAAGAACCTCGGCGCGGAGGAGCTCGGCTCCATCTACGAGTCGCTGCTCGAGCTCGTCCCCCGGTACCAGCGCACCGAGCAGACCTTCTCGCTGGAGAACCTGGCCGGCAACGACCGCAAGACCACGGGCTCCTACTACACGCCGTCCTCGCTCATCGACCTCGTGCTCGACGAGACCCTCACGCCCCTGCTCGACGAGGCGGAGAGGAAGCCCGACCCCGAGGCCGCGCTCCTCGCGATGAGCGTGTGCGATCCGGCGTGCGGGTCCGGGCACTTCCTGGTCGCGGCGGCCCGCCGCATCGCCGAACGCCTCGCGATCGTCCGCTCCGGGGAGATCGACCCGACGCCGACGCACCTGCAGGACGCGCTCTACGACGTGGTGGGCTCATGCATCTACGGCGTGGACCTCAACCCACTGGCCGCCGAGCTCGCGAAGGTCTCGCTGTGGCTCGAGTCCATGCGCCCCGGGCGTCCGCTGTCGTTCCTCGACGCCCACATCAAGGTCGGCAACGCGCTGCTCGGCACGACGCCCGCGCTGCTCGCCGACGGGATCCCCGACGACGCCTATGTCGCCCTGACGGGGGATGACAAGCCGTTCACCACCGCGCTGAAGAAGCGCAACAAGGCCGAGCGGGAGTCCAGCGGCGACGGCTCACTCTTCGACCTGGGGGACGTCGGGACCAGCACGATCGACCTGCGCGGTCGGCTCTCGCGAGCGGTCGCGCCCGCGGTCGGCGCGCCGCGCCTGCGGGAGGTCCACGCCGCGCAGCGTGCCTACAGCCAGTTCCAGGCGTCGCCCGAGCTGGCACGCGAGCGTCTGCACGCCGACGCCTGGTGCACGGCCTTCGTTCAGACCAAGAGGCCGGGCACGACGGCGATCACCAGCGCGACACTCGACGCCGTGCGCGACGGCACCGCGCCCGACGATGTCGTGCGCACCGTCCAGCGGCTCACCGCGCAGTTCCGGTTCTTCCACTGGCACCTGGAGTTCCCGGACGTGTTCGACACGTCCGCACCGGTCGGTGAACACGGGTGGGCAGGCGGGTTCACCGTCATGGTGGGCAACCCGCCGTGGGAGCGCATCAAGCTCCAGGAGCAGGAGTTCTTCGCGCAGCGTGACGCCCTGATCGCCGGTGCGGCGAACTCGGCCGCGCGGAAGAAGCTCATCGCAGCGCTGACGGCCGACAACCCCGGCCTCGCTGACGAGTGGGCCGCCGCGAGCCGGGCGGCAGAGGCGGCAAGCCACTACCTGCGCAAGTCTGGTCGCTACCCGCTGTGCGGTGTCGGCGACGTCAACACCTACAGCGTCTTCGCCGAACTGTTCCGGTCGTCGATCGCTCACCACGGGCGCATGGGCATCATCACCCCGACCGGTCTCGCCACGGATGCGACGACCGCCGCCTTCTTCGCCGACACCGTATCGTCCGGGCGACTCGCCGCGTTCTACGATTTCGAGAACGAGGCGAAGATCTTTGAGAACGTGCATCACGCGTTCCGCTTCGCGGTCGCCTGCCTCACCGGTGGTGTCCGAGCGGACCAGGCTCGACTCTCCTTCCTGACCAGGCACGTCGCGGACGCCGTCTCCACACGGTTTGGGCTTGACCCCGACGAGATCCTGGCACTCAACCCCAACACGGGGACCCTCCCGATGTTCAGATCACGCCGCGACGCCGAGATCACCTTGGGCATCTACCGGCGTCATCCCGTCCTGGTCAACGACGCCTCGGGCAGCAATCCGTGGGGTCTGCGATTCTCCACGATGTTCCACATGTCCAACGACTCGGGGTTATTCGAGACGGCCGACGACCTGCGCGCCCGGGGCGCCGAGTTCGACGGCTGGGCCTGGACACTCGGCACGCAACGGTGGCTGCCGCTCTACGAGGCCAAGATGCTCTCGCACTACGACCACCGCTACTCGACCTACGCGAACGCCACCCAGGCGCAGCTCAACATGGGCACCCTCCCCCGCCTGACCGACGCCCAGCACGACGACCCGCACGTCGAGCCCCTCGCCCGCTACTGGGTCGCCGAGAAGGACGTCGAGACCGCCATCGCGGGTCGCTGGGACCGCGACTGGTTCCTCGGCTGGCGCGACATCGCGAGATCGAGCGACGCCCGCACCTTCGTCCCCAGCGTCCTGCCTAGATCGGCAGTGGGTGACAAGTTCCTTCTCGCATGGCCCTCAGGGCCCGCCCACTCGCTGCCATTGCAGGCAATATGGTCGAGCCACTGCTTCGACTACATCGCACGGCAAAAATTGAGCGGCACGGGCATGAAGTACTTCCTCACCAAACAGCTCGCCGCGCCACTCCCGGAAGATTTCGATCAAACACTACGCGGAGTAGCGGACCAACCACTCCTTAAGTGGATCACACCGCGAGTAGTTGCACTTTGCCATACCTCGAGCCACCTGGCGGCCTACGCGAATGATTTCTCCGAATCGGTGTTCCCGTTCCGCTGGGTGCCTGGCCGCCGCGAGCAGCTTCGCGCCGAGCTCGACGCCGCGATGTTCCTCCTCTACGGCCTTGACCGGGGCGAGGTCGAGCACGTGATGGACTCGTTCTTCGTCGTCCGCAAGTACGAGGAACGCGACCACGGCGAGTTCCGCACCAAGCGCCTGATCCTCGAGGCCTACGACGCGATGACCGCGGCCGCGCAAGCGGGCACCGTCTACGTCAGCCCCCTCGACCCGCCACCGGGTCACGGCCCCCGCCACGACGCATGAGTACCGACGAAGGGACGTCCCCGGTGACTGTCGACCGTGCACCCGATGGATCCATCCGCCGGCCGCTCCTGCTGGGCGCGACGTTCCGCATCCTCGCGGCAGCGCAACGCCCGATGGCTCCGGCCGAGGTGCTGCGGCTGGTGTCCGAGCAGGTGTCGCCCACCGCGATCGAGCTGTCGACGAACAACAGCGGGTTCCGCCGCATGGAGACGTTCATCCGCTTCGCGTCGAGCTGGGCCCGCGTGGTCGGCTGGCTCTCGAAGGCGGACGGCTGGTCGCTGACGGACGCGGGCCGCGCCGCGATGGACGCTGCCGCCTCCGACACGGACCTGTACTCGACCCTCACCCGGCAGTACCAGGCCGTCGTGCGGCGCCGAAAGCGCGAGGGCCCGACGGCGGCCACCGACGACCTCCTGCGCGCCGCGCTCGACGTCATCGAGCCGGGCATGTGGACGTCGCTGACGGACCTGGCGCAGTTCACGGGGCGCACGTTTCAGAACGTCTCCGGCGCCGTCACCGGGACGCCGCATCCAGCGGCTCACCGGGTACTCACCGCGGAGGGCTCCGTGCCGACCGACTTCCGCTGGGCGGACACGAGCCGCACCGACGACCCCGCCGACGTCCTGCGTGGCGAGGGCGTGGAGCTCGACGAGAACGGCCGCGCCAGCCAGGCAACACGCCTCACGTCCTACGACCTGCGCGAGCTCCTGGCGGAGACCACGTCGCCGAGCACCCGCCGTGCGTGGCTCGTCCGCGGCAACAACGTCAACGGCAAGAACCTCGTGCCGACGTGGCTCACCCGGGGGTCCGTGTCGGTCGCGGCGAGCCAGATCCGCTCGCTCGACCTGCCGCTGACCCGAGCCGAGATCGTCGCGGTCGTCGAGGAGGACTACGCCCAGAAGTCCTACAACACCCGCAACGAGAAGGTCACCGAGCTCGACCTGTTCATCAACCGCATCCAGGTGGGCGACCTGGTGCTCGTCAACGACGGCGGCAGCTTCTACCTCGGTGACGTCACCGGCGAGGTCACGTCGGTGCGCTCGTCGGACGACCGGTCCAACCTGCGCCGCGACGTCACCTGGCGCAACGCCGACCAACCTGTCGACCTCACCGACCTGCCGGCCGCCCTCAAGCCCAAGCTGTCGAGCCAGCACACGGTCATCGACCTCACGAGCGAGCTCGCGGCGCTGGCGGGTCTGGTCGCCACGGGCGTCGAGGAGGAGACCAAGGCGGCGAAGACCGCGCCGACCGAGCTCGTGCTGCGGCCCGCGACCGACGACCTGGCCGACCGGCTGCTCGTCGACCGGGCGTGGGTGCAGTCCTGCATCGAGCTGCTCCGCGACCGCCGCCAGATCGTCTTCTACGGCCCGCCGGGCACCGGCAAGACCTACCTCGCGCAGGAGATCGCGCACCACCTCACCGACGAGTCCGCCGTCAAGCTCGTGCAGTTCCACCCTGCGTACTCGTACGAGGACTTCTTCGAGGGCTACCGCCCGGTCGCGCCCAAGGACGGCTCTGCCACCGTCGGCTTCGCGCTCACCCCGGGGCCGTTCCGCCGCCTGGTCGACGCCGCGCGGGAGAACCCGTCGACGCCGTACGTGCTGATCATCGACGAAATCAACAGGGCCAACCTCGCCAAGGTCTTCGGCGAGCTCTACTTTCTGCTCGAGTACCGCGACCGCGCCATCGACCTGCTGTACAGCACGGGCGACGAGGCCGGGTTCACGATGCCGTCGAACGTCTTCCTCATCGGCACCATGAACACCGCCGACCGGTCGATCGCCCTCGTGGACGCCGCAATGCGCCGGCGGTTCGCGTTCAAGGCGCTGCACCCCAGCGTCGAGCCCACGCGCAGCATGCTGCGCCGCTGGCTCGACCGGAAGGGCCTCCCGGCCACCACCGCCGACGTGCTCGACCACCTCAACGCGCTCATCACCGACGAGGACTTCCGCATCGGCCCGTCGTACTTCATGCGTGACGACGTGCACCGCGACGGCGGCCTGGAGACCGCGTGGGAGACGGCGATCCTGCCTCTGCTGGAGGAGCACCACTTCGGTGAAGGGTTCGACGTCACCAGCCGGTACTCGCTGTCGAAAATCACCGCTCGGGTCGCCCGCGCCGCAGTCCCACCCGAGACCCCCGATCCGGTACAGGCAGCGGACGAGGCCGCCGACCCGGTGCCGTGACCAGGCTCGAACTGCGCGAAGGCGGTGACCCCGTCGAGGTGGCCCTCGACGAGCGGTCGGGACTCGCGCTGCGTGCCAGCGGTCTCGTCACCGCGGCGCCTGCCGTCGCCGCAGGGTGGTGGACCGTCGGCCCCACGACCAAGGTCGGCGTCGCCCGGGTGGGCGACGTCGAGATCGTCGTGCGCCCCAAGGTCGACATCCGACGGCTCATGTTCCTCGTCGGGTACGCACGCGACGGGTCGCTGTGGCGCGAGGAGGACGTCCCGCTCGACGAGCACACCGACCTGCTGACCGCGATCGCGTGGGCCTTCGCCCGCCAGGCCGAACGTGCCACGGCCCAGGGCCTGCTGCAGGGCTACCGCGTCGAGGAGCGCTCATCGCCCGTGCTCCGCGGCCGCATCCGCACCACCGACCAGCTGACCCGCCACCACGGCCTGCCGCTGCCGCTGGAAATCCGCTACGACGAGTTCGACGTCGACATCCCCGAGAACCAGATCCTGCGCGCGGCAACCCACCGCCTGCTCCGGCTGGAGCACCTCCCGCACGACGTCCGCCCACGGCTACGCCGGCTCTCGCGCGCACTGGCCGACGTCAGCCCGCTCCCCAGCGGCGGCACCGTCCCGCGCTGGTCACGCTCGCGACTCAACACCCGCTACCACGTCGCGCTCGGACTCGGTGAGCTCGTCCTGCGTGGCAGCTCCGTCGAGCAGGACGCCGGTCTGGTGCGCATCGACGGGTTCATGCTTGACATGGCCAAGCTGTTCGAAGACTTCCTCGCCGAGGCCCTCGGGGGTGCGCTCCAAGCGCGCGGCGGCGTATGCCGTCCGCAGGACAGGTGGCACCTCGACGAGGGGGCGTCCATCGACATGAAGCCCGACCTGGTCTGGTACGGCACCGGGTCGACGCGTCCCACGGCCGTCATCGACGCCAAGTACAAGGCCGAGAAGCCGAGCGGATACCCGAACGCGGACCTGTACCAGATGCTCGCGTACTGCACAGTCGGTGGCCTCGCACGCGGTCACCTGGTGTACGCACGAGGCAACGAGCCGCAGGCGCACCATCGCATCGCCGGCACCTCCATCTCGGTGCACCAGCACGCCCTCGACCTGGACACGCCGCCTCGCGAGCTCCTGCGTCAGGTCGGCGCACTCGCGGCCCACATCGTCCACCTCGCACCACGCCAGGGGGCGTAGTGGCTCGTGACCGCTCGTCCGCCTTCGACGACCCTGCGCAGCGCGTTCGCGATGCTCGGCGTGCGTTCGCCGTATCGATCGCGACGACCACCGGGCTGTCGATACTCCTCACGCTCGGTGTCGCGATGCTGATCGCCACGGTCCCCTCGCTCGGCGGCGGCACCCCGTGGACTGATGCGCTCCCGCGGCTGAGCCTGAACGAGGCGCTCACACTCATCACGGTGTTCCTGGTCGTCTACGGCCTCGGTGTCGTGCGAGAGCCTGAGCGTGTCCGACAGAGCAGCACCGACGACACGGCAGCCTCGATGGCAGGGCAACAGCTACGCGAGATTGCCGTCATCGCAGGGTGGGCTGGAACGACCATCGCGCTATGGGCGGCCGTCGACGCCCAGGCGGAGTGGCAGGCCGCAGGTCACACGGCGGGCGAGTCGGCAGGGCGCCTCGTCGCGGCACTGATGGCCGGCGCACTGATGGCGTCGTTGGCCGCCCTCGTACCGATCCGGTACCCACCTCACATTCAGGCGCTCGTCGACGAGGGCCGGCGTGCCAACGAGAAGCGCATCCTGGAGCAGCTGCACGCGTGGGGCCTCTCAAGCGAGCAGGTCACCGCCGTACGCGGAAGCACTCGGGCGAGAGCCTCCAGATTGGTGCTCCCGACGGTGGGACAGACCTTCGCACCGTGCGCACTGGTCATCGGATCCATAGCGCTAAGTCACCCAGAGCGCGCTGCCAGGCTCGTCGGCCTGGGCCTGGCGGCTTACGTGTTCACCCTCATTGGTGCGGTCACCCTGATCGCACCGGTGGCGTTCTTCCGAGGTGTCCCGCGAGCACCGATCCTGGGGGCTGCTTCCGTCGTCTACCTGCTCCTGTGGCTGCTCCTGTACCTCGGGTTCGTCTTCTCCAGATGGGGGCAGCCTGTCGACTTGGCATTGTTGTGCGCCCCCCTCCTCGTTGTGGGGCTGCGGCTCGGCGGCAGCCTGATCGTTCGGCGATCGGGGCCCGCTATCGTTCGCGGCCCCTGGTCTGTCGTCGACCGCCGCTGGTGGGTGGCGGCGTACCTCGAAACGTCACAGGCCGCGCGCGTTGCCGCTGCCACGACGCCCGCCGAGTCAGAACTCCACCGCGGATACATGTGACGGCATCGACCAAACCGACACCGAGGCGCAGTCAGGGCCGCTTTCTCGTCATCTTGCGACGAGAGCCGCCGTCTGAGCGCGCCACTGCTGTAGCCTGCTTCCATGCTCGTTCGTCTCGAGGTCGAGAACTTCCGCTCGGTGGCTGACCCCGTCACGCTCTCGATGGTGGCGATCGACCGCGACCGTGAGGCCGCGCGTGAGCAGCAGCCACTGGGTGAGCACCTGCTGACGGTCGCCGGCGTCTACGGACCGAACGCTTCCGGCAAGTCGAACGTCCTCGCAGCACTCGGGTGGCTCCAAGGTGCCGTCCGCGACTCGTTGCGCTCCTGGGAGGACGAGATCCCCGTCGAGCCGTTCGCGTTCGGCACGTGGGCGACGCGGCCCAGCAGGTTCGTCGTCGAGGCCACGGTCGACGGCGTCCGCGTCGACTACGAGCTCGAGGTCACGCGCGACCGCGTGCTGTACGAGGCGCTCTTCGAGTACCCGGAGCGTCGACGTCGCAAGGTCTTCGAGCGCGACGGCGATGAGCTGACGATCGCCCGCGGCCTCGGCGCGCTCACGGGGGCCCGCGGCCTCCTGACCCCTCGCACGCTGGCACTGTCGGCCATGCGCCGGTTCGACGACGGACGGGTTGGTGCGTTCGCGTCACGAGTGCTGCGGATGCAGACGTTCGGCGTGAACGGCCGGCGGCTCGGCACGGGGCGGCTGGGTGCGTGGGCGGACGCCTGGGCGTCACCGACAGCCAAGCTCTTCGGCGACGAGGCTGCCCAACCGACCCTGTTCGACGGGCCGGACGTCGACTCCCCTCTCGTCGCCCCCCGGGACCGCGCGCTGGCACTCCTGCGACTCGCCGACCTGGGGATCGAGGACGTCACGTTCGTCGACGAGCCGGTCGTCGCGGCGGACGGCAGCACACGCATCCGACGCCGACCCCAGCTCGTCCACCGCGCGGGCGACTCGCGCGTCTCGTTCGAGCTGCGAGCCGAGTCCGAGGGAACCCGCACCTGGTTCGGCCTGATCGGGCCCGTGCTGTCAGCCCTCGACCGCGGAAGTCTCGTGGTCGTCGACGAACTCGACGCCAGTCTGCATCCTGCTCTCTCGGTCGAGCTGCTGCGGCTGTTCCGTGACCGGTCGACGAACCCGCGCAACGCGCAGCTCGTGTTCACGTCGCACGACGCCGCGCTCCTCAACCACCTCAACCGTGACGAGGTCTGGCTCACCGAGAAGTCCGACGACGGGTCGACCCACCTGGGCGCGCTCTCCGACTTCGCCGGGGAGCGCGTTCGCCGATCACAGAACCTCGAGAGCGCCTATCTCCACGGACGATTCGGCGCACTTCCGGACGTGGATCGAGCGGGACTGCTGCAGGCGCTCGGCCTGATCGGCTGAACGTGGCACGCCGAGACCGCACCCGCCCGCAGCTGCGCCGGACGAGCGGGACGCGCGCCGAGCTGCGCACGGTTGTCGTCTGCTGCGAGGGCAGCGTGACCGAGCCCGAGTACCTCCGGGCGTTCAAGCGCCTACCCGCCGTACGGCGGCAGACCACTGTCCGCATCGAGATCGCCCCTGACGCCGCAGTCCCGTACCCGCTGGTCGAGGCTGCCGCGGCCCGAGCACAAGATCCCGAGCTCGACGAGGTGTGGTGCTTCATCGATGTCGAGGCGCCCACACCGCACCCTCGTCTCGCCGAGGCGGTCGAGCTCGCTCGACAGGCTGGTGTGCGCCTGGCGATCTCCAACCCGTGCTTCGAGCTCTGGCTCGTTCTGCACGAGCGCGACTGGAACCGGCCTGCGACGTCAACCCACGAGATGCAGGCCAGAGCCCAGTCGCTGCCTGGGGTCTCCCGGAAGCACGTTGACGTCACGCTTCTCGCGTCACGACACGAAGCAGTCCGCCGGGCGCGAGCTCTGGCTGCTCGGCACGCGGATGACGGCGCGCGGCTCCCGCACGACAATCCTTCCTCGAGCGTGTACACGTTCATCGAGACGTTCGATCCTGAGCATCGCGAGTTGCGAGCACTGCACGATCGATCCGGATAGAAGTGAGCTTCATCGTCGGGCTCCCGGGGGGCGTCACGGGCGACGGGTCTCGTCGCGAAGAGTGAGGGACAGCAACAGTGCCGCGAGAGCATCGGCCTCGTGGGTGGCGTCTGACGCTGACGGCGGAAGCACCGACGCCCCGTGCTGAGCGCCGAGGATCCCGATCGCCAGCGCCGCGGCGGTCGGCGGCACCCCGGGAACTGCTCCCAGCGCCTCGTCGACGGTCGAGCACGTGCGCACGAGCTCGAACGCGTCAGCTGCCGTCCGCAGCACGTCACTGGCCGTGGCAGCCACGGCGTACCTCTGACCGCTGCGGAGCGCGGACCGCAGGTCGTCGACCGGGTTCGGTCTCGTCAGCCACGAGTCCGGCGATCGCAGCGCCTCGGGCTCGCGTACGTCGAGGAGCCTCAGAGCGAGGCTGTGGACGACGCACCCGGTGGCGTCGATGTCGACCGGTGCGACGCCGTCGCCGACCGTTCTGCCGATGAGGTGGTCGAGCCACCCGGCGTTGACGAGGTCGAACGTCTGGTGCTGGCGCGGCGCGATCATGACAGCGACCGGGGCGGCCATCGCCAGGACCAGGTCCGGCTCGTCGTCGCCGCCACGTCGCAGCGCCTCCCCGTCGACGGCGTCGGTGCACAGCCGGCGTGCCGAGGCCAGGACCGCCCGAGAGACGGCGCCCAGGTCGGTGGACCCGCGGGCCGCCTCGTCCCCGAGGCAGAGCCCGCGGAGCAGCCCGGCGACCCGGTCCGCGATCACGCGCCCGGCCGCAGCGCGTGCTCGACGGGGACGGTCATCAGCGCGACTCCTAGCTCGGTGGCAACGGCACGCAGCCGCTCCAGCGCCTCGTCGGGCCCGCCTTCGGGCACCACGACGGCGGCCTCGCACTCCGCCTGGTCGAGGTTGAACCTGTCGAACCAGTGGGACAGCGGCGTCGCGCCTCGGATGAAGTCGCGATACAGCACGGCCTGGTGGACGGCGTGCCGGTAATAGCGCTCACCGCTCGCGCCGCCGACCTTCATCTCCAGCGCCCACGGCGTCCTGCCGACCCTCAGCATGCCGTCGAGGTACCGCGCGGCGCGGGAGGTCACACCCCAACGGGTGGGGAACTGGCTGCCCCAGTTGACGACGTCGTGCTCCCTGATGAGCTCGAGAGGCTCGCCGGCCGGCGTACCGAGCGGCACGGCTCCGCGCAGGATCCTCGACTCGAGGGCGTGCTCGTCCTGCACCCCGGCGACCGCCCCGGGCGCGTCCGCGAACTCCCGCAGCACGTGGACGGCCCGGTCGAGGCTCTCCGCGGTGAGGTCGAGCGTGATCGGCGCCGCACCGGCGATCTCGATCCACCTGCTCCGGTGGTGGCTGATGCGCCCGTCGGCGCGGTCCTTGCCGACGTCGAGCACCCGCTCGTCGCGGAGCAGACCGCGACCTGCAGCCCTTCGAACCGGATGGACCACCGACGCCCGCGGGACGAGAGCATCGGGTAAGCGCGGTACTCGGGACGCTCCGTGCCCATCACCAGAGCTGTGACCAGGCCCGGCGGCTCCTCCGGGACGGCCCGGAGCAGGTCCGCCCACTGCCGGTACCGGTAGTGATCTGCGTCGGACCACGGCACGCGCTCGTCCGCGGGCTCCGCCAGCCCACCGTCGGGCGTGATCGCCCGCAGGTGGACCTTCAGCGTGCGGGTGCTGCTCGCCAGCGTCTGCAGGGCGACCGAGGTCTCACCGTCACCGGGGCGCTCGGCGAACCACACCCACAGGTCCGTCGGGTGGAAGCCCCTGCCGGCATCGTCCAGGTGCAGGCTGACGAGGTCGGTGAAGACGTCGATCTGATGCGCCATCTCAGCACCGACGGCCACGCCACGCCGCCCGTCCTTGACGAACCGGATCGTCGTCGAGGAGATCGAGCGCTTCCGGTCCTGCCGGTGCTCGACGTCCGTCGCCCCGAGGCGGCGCAGCACGTCCGGAAGCTCCTGGGTGGTGATCATGATGCCTCCGTGCCTACCGACCACCACGCGCCGTCGCGTCGGGGGGTGGTCCCGGGGAAGTGCCGGACGAACTCGTCGGCACCCTCTGTGTGTATCGGCACGACGGCCCCCGGCTTGACCGCGTCGACGAGCCTGCGCAGATCCCGGACGGACGCGCGGCCCGACGTGTGGTGCTCGACGACGGGGACGCCCGCGGCACGCGTCGCCTCCCGCAGACGGGCACCCGACGGCTCGGCGAGGTAGCCCGACCACATCGACCAGACGAACGTGCCACCCACCGCCAGCGCACGGTCACGCAGCAGCTCGTGCGCCACGGACTGCCCGCCGAGGACGACGTAGCGCTCCGGGTGCGCGACCAGCTCCTCGGTGAAGACGCGGTACGGCCGGACCGCTGCCGTGCGGTGGAACTCACCGGACTCCTTCACACGCACGCGCTGCCGTCGCGGCAGCCACACCCCGAGACTCGGGAACCCGGGCTGCGGGATGGTCGAGCGACCCGTCGCGCCGGCGACCGCGACCGAGTAGAGGTCGACCAGGAGGGTCCGCCCGGCACGCCGAGCCGCGCGGTACACGGTGACGAGCCGATCGACGTTCTGCGCCGACGACGCGACGACCGCCAGGCTGGTGGTTGCACGGAACGTGGCCGCCAGGTCCAGCTCGACGCGTGCCTCCGTGCGCGGCTCGTGCCGCTCGGAGCCGACGTGCGTGCCCTCCATCAGCAGCGCGTCGACGTCCGGCGGGGGCGACGCCAGCAGCCGCTCGAACGTCCGCTTGCGTCCGTGACCGCGCAGGTCGCCGGTGTACATCAGCCGCTCACCGCCGGCCTCGAGCACGACGGCGTAGGCGTCGAACGCGCTGTGGTCGACGAGCAGCGGCGTCACCCGGAAAGGGCCGATCGAGAAGGTCTCACCGTCGACCAGGTGGCCCGCGGTGCGCAGCGACGGCCCGGGCGAGAAGAACTGCGCCGCCTCGATGATCGCCGTGGCCGCCCGCCCGGCGTAGACCGGCACCGACGGGTGCACCTGGTCGAGAAGCCCGTAGTGGTCCAGGTGCCCGTGCGAGATCAGCACACCTAGCAGCGACGGGTCCGCCCCGTCGGCGAGGCCGGGCACGTCCGGCAACGGGACCTCGTCCTCCCTGCCGGCCGTCAGCGGCCGACCCACGTCGAGTACCAGCCGCGCACCCTCGGCCTCGACCTCCACGCACGTCCCACCGACCTCGTGGCACCCGCGGTGCACACGGACCCGCATCCCGGTCGTCGTGGTCATGTGGAGGACCGTCCCAGGCGGGTCCGACACGCTCACCCGGTCGGCCCAGTGCCCGCTGGCATCGATCCCTGCCCGGCACCGTCCCGAACCGATGCTCCCGGCATGGTCAGCACCCGTGCCCGATGGACCCCCGCGCGTCGACCGGTTGTCCACAGATCCGCACTGCCAGGACTGCGGACGGCACAGAACCGGTACTTTTCCGGCATGCCGCCGCGCACCTGGGACCGACGAGCCCTCGCATCGACAGCCGCCCTCTCGGTGGCAATCGCACTCGCAGGTTGCGACGGCGGCAGCAGCCCCGACCCCACGACGCCACCGGCCGTGACGGCGTCTCCAACACCCACTTCCACTCCTACGCCGACGGTTCCGAGTACCCCCTCACGACCGGACGCAATGTCCTCGTCCACCGCGGAGGGTGCCGCGGCCACGGCCGAGTTCTTCATGACCGATCTCTATCCCCACATCTACAGGACCGGTGACCTGACGGAGTGGGACGTGCTGTCGTCACCCGACTGCACGTTCTGCAACAACATGCGCTCCAAGATCACCGAGATGCTCGCAGCGGAAGAGCGCGTCGAGGCTGGCGCCATGAGCGCCAGCAACACCGCGACAACTGAGCAACGCGAGGGCACGTGGTACCTCGTGTCGACGCGCCTCTCGCAGGAGGATTCGACCCGCATCGACAGCTCCGGCACCCCCGTGAGCACGACGCCCGGCGGCACCGTCGACGCTCTGATCGCTCTCTCCTGGGATGGCGGCTGGCATGTGGACGAGGTCGAACTGACTCCCGCGGGAGCGTGACAGGTGCGTCTGGCTGGGGTCGCACTCGGCATCATCCTCGCCCTCGCCCCAGGCGATGACGGGATCGTGCCGGACGCCGAGTTGGCCGGTGACAGCGCCACGATCGGGGCGGCACGAGGTCAGGCGATGCAGGACGAGCACGAGAGAAAGCGCGGGACAGCGGAGTACGACCTCGAGGACTTTCTTCGTGCGCCCATGTGTGACGTCGCGGGCCCAGTACTCACCACGCCGCTGAACGGTGACTGCCCCGAGGCTCAGGGCACCGTCGCGAATGTCAACACGTGCGGTGAAGACACGCAGTTGCTGCCGTTGTGGAGGCGGCAGCGCGCCTCCGCTGACGATATCTGGGGCCCGTGGCGCAACGTCGACCTGGGTGGATGCGGCGTCGACATCCTCCCCGTCCTGACGGAAGCGGACTTTCGCCGCCTCCCCCTCCCCGCACCGGCACTGACTCTGCAGCCCGACCGCGGCTGGGTCCTGATCAACATCGAGACCATCGTGCGCACCGACCCCACACCGGTCACCCTGCGCACCGACCTGCTGGGCGTCGGCATGACGGTCGAGGCCACCCCCACCTTCTGGACCTACGACTTCGGCGACGGCCACACTCTCTCGACCCGGTCCCCGGGGCATCCGTACCCGGACCACGACACGTTCCACGAGTACGAGTTGCCCAGCCCCGAACGCGCCATCACCCTCACCGCCGAGTGGACCGGCCGCTACCAGGTCGACGGCTCCCCGGTCTGGCGCGACATCGACGGCGTCGCGCTCACCACGACCACCAGCGCACCGTTCCGGGTCGAGGAGCGCACCAGCCGACTCGTCGACAACCTCTGCACCGACAGGCCCAAGCCCCCGGACTGCTGACCGCCTCACCCTGCACCGTCGGTGCAGGCGTCGAGCGGCTCTGCCGTCGCAGCTTCTGCCCGACACCGCGCGGGACGCGTCCGACAGAGCGCCGGCAGTCGCCCCTGTGCATCGAGCGATGTGGCCGGTCACACGGGACGCATCGACATCCTGCTGTCGGCTGCCGACCACGCATCGCCACTGGACCGGGCATCTAGCGCCAACGCGCCGGCACCCGTGGCCAACGCCTGGTCGAGAACCGTCAGCACCAGCGACACGTTGCCCAACGCGTCCTGCACCATCCCCGCACCGAGCGCCTGGCCCGTCGCATGACACTCGGCGCCCACGACGCCGGCCTGCTGATCCAGTACGGCCGCGAAGTTCCCGACGTCGGCAACGTCGACCTTGAGGTCCGTCATTGCGTTACTTCCTGAGAGGCTGCTGGCGACTCGGGACGAGCACTCGCCCTCGAAGGTCGGACAGGACCGTAGGAGGGCATTGGCCGTCCCGCATTGCGGTTCACTTGACCGGCTCCAGCGGCGGGACGAGCACGTCATCCCTCCCCTTGCGTGCCAACGCCTCCAGATCGGGGGCCGGGTCGAAGACAGCGCGAGGGATATCGAGCGTCTTGCAGTACTCGTCGGCGAGCTCGGTCCCGTCGGCAAGGATGAACGGCTCCTGCGGTGGGCGGCCGGTCGCCATCCGACGATCACCGCTCTCAGTGAGCTCAACGGGGTAGTAGCGCACCAGGGGCCAGTCGTTTCCGTCGTCGTACGGCGGCTGCATCTCGATCGCATCCACGCAGGCGGCGACGACCGCGCCCTTCCCATCGTCGTCCACCTGCACCGCGACGGGAGCAACGGGACGTGGTCCGAGATATACGTGCGGGCTGCGGTGAAGCAGATCGCCCTGAACCGCCGCGGCGAAGCTGTGAATCGTGAAATTGCTCCACGTGGATGTGACCTCCGGCGGCGTGAAGTCCGCTTCGTTGGATGCCCAGGCCAGCACGAACTCGGCCTCTCTGACCGTCTCGACCCACTCGTCAGACTCGAGGGGGCCGGACGGCCGCCCGCCCACCCATATCAACGACGGTCGAATCGCAGGTGCGGCATCGGTAGAGGTGCACGCCGGAATCAGACTGGACAGCAGCGCGACGACAACTGCGCGGCACCAGACTGCCCTCGTCGGAGGGTGAGCGTCTCGCTGCCTCATACTCCGTCGCTCCCTCGTCATTTCCTACCTGCATTTGTCGCCGCATTGACGATCGCTTGCTGCATCACTGCAGAGGTGTCCGTGTATCGCTGGTAGAGCGTGGCACCGTCTGATGCCGCGGTCAGGAGCACCTCGGAGTCCCCCCGGAGTTCTGGACCGTCCCACAACTCGGAATCACGGAACGTCGCCGACGCCTCGGCGAAGTACTGCTGGATCGGGTCAGCATCCGGAGGGCGGATGTGCACCGGGCTCGGCTGATCAGGTGTCAGCAATCGGACGGTCTCCTGTTCGAGATGACCGACAGCGACGTCCAAGCCGATGGCAACGATCGGGTGTGGCACCTTGGTGAGCAGCAGATTGACGGGGATTTTTCCGATCCCGACCGCCGCACGCATCTCGTCGGACATGCGCTGGTGCTCAGCCTGGAGGGTTCCGTTGATGGCACCGTCCGCCACACCCCAGAGGACGGCAAGCCGATCCAGCGCCAGGCTCGCGGACGCCCCGCGTGATGTCGCGACGTCCAATGCGATTGCCTCGTAGGCGAGGACGGCCTTGCCGGTGTGGTTGTACCCGGCTGGCTGACTGGTGGCGGCGGCGAGCACCTGCACGAGTTGCTCGCGAGTGACGGTCGCGGTGACGATCCCTGGCTCTTCCCAGTTGAGGGTGTAGCCGGCGGCCAGGCGGCGCGAGGGACGGGCGGCGCGTCGGTGCCCGGGTAGAGGTCGAGGTCTCCCGAGGATGGAAGTTCTCACACAGCCATCCAGGAAGACCTCGACGTGCCTGACGCTACCTTCACGACCCCTGACCTGACGACGTTCTGCCGCCTCGACGAGCTCGGTCTCGTGGTCGTGGGCCAGCACCTGGAAACTGACCGGGCGGTGCTCGCTTGCCGCGTCCAGGAGGACGAGGCGGCGCGCTGGTGCCGGCGTTGCGGCTGCGAAGGCGGCCCGCGGGACACCGTGACCCGACGGTTGGCGCACGAGCCGCTGGGCTGGCGCCCGACGACCCTGCTGGTCACGATCCGCCGCTACAAGTGCACCGGTTGCGGGCACGTCTGGCGCCAGGACACCAGCCGCGCCGCCGAACCGCGCGCCAAACTGTCCCGGACCGCCCTGCGGTGGGCTCTGGTCGGGCTGGTCTGCCAGCACCTGACCGTCGCCCGCCTCGCCCAGGCTCTGGCGGTGTCGTGGGACACCGCCAACGACGCCGTCCTGGCCGAGGGCGCACGCGTCCTGCTCGAGGACCCGGCCCGCTTCGAGGGCGTGAAGGTCATCGGCGTCGACGAGCACGTGTGGCAACACACCCGCCGCGGGGAGAAGTACGTCACGGTCATCATCGACCTGACCCCGGCCCGCGACCGGACCGGGCCCTCGCGACTGCTGGCGATGGTCGAAGGCCGCTCGAAGCAGGCGTTCAAGACCTGGCTCGCCGAGCGTCCGCAGTCCTGGCGCGACGCTCTGCAAGTCGTGGCGATGGACGGGTTCACCGGCTTCAAGACCGCCACCACCGAGGAGCTGCCCGAGGCGACCTGCGTGATGGATCCCTTCCACGTGGTCCGCCTGGCCGGGGACGCGCTGGACCGCTGCCGGCGCCGGGTCCAGCAGGACCTGCACGGTCACCGCGGCCGCGCCGGTGACCCGCTCTACCGCGCCCGGCGGACCCTGCACACCGGTGCCGACCTGCTCACCGACCGGCAACGCCAGCGCCTGACGGCGCTGTTCGAGAACGAGGACCACGTGCAGGTCGAGGCGACCTGGGGCATCTACCAGCGCATGGTCGGCGCCTATCGAGAGCCCGACCGCGCCCGCGGCAAGCAGCTCATGACCCAGTTGATCGAGTCCGTCACGACCGGCGTCCCGGCCGCCCTGATCGAGCTCCGCACGCTCGGGCGGACCCTGAAGAAGCGGGCCGCCGACGTCCTGGCCTACTTCGAGCGACCCGGCACCAGCAACGGACCCACCGAGGCCATGAACGGACGCCTCGAACACCTGCGCGGCTCGGCCCTCGGCTTCCGCAACATCGCGAACTACATCGCCCGCAGCCTGCTCGAGACCGGCGGCTTCAGACAGCGACTACACCCTGGATTGGGATGAGCCCGATCCCTTCCCGCGTGAGAAGTGAGGGGACCTTTTCCCACTGCCGATCACTGTAGGCCGGACCCCGATTTCCCCCCACCTCGATCAACCCGTGAAGCTGCGCCCCGACCGCCTCTGCGATACGGAGCGAGCCGCGATTGCTGATGTGCTCGGTCCTCAGCAACGACGGGTTGATCGCAAGCTGCTCGAACACCGCATCGTTGATCGACGCGACCTGCCGAGCGTCGAGCGGTCCGTTCGAGCCCTGAACGCCAGCCCACAACGCGCCGATCCCGGCGAACCCGTCAGACTTCGGGATTGACCAGTCACGCTCTCCGAACCAGTAGCCGATGCGAGCACGATCGAACGGCTGAATATCACTCGACCAGTCGATCGAGCCACCCGTCAACCAGTCCCTCGCCTCCTGCGGGTACGTACCCAGCGTGGCGAAGACAGATGCTGCGGGATCGAGGGGAAGTCGCTGCTCAGAGCCCGGCTCCTCGCTCATCTCCAGCCGGAACCCGAGCTTCTGCCCGAAGTCCGCCAGCCTGCCATGCTCCTGCTCGAAGGCGTCGACGCGATCGGCGACGGCAATCGTGAGGGCCGCGCTCATGCGTGCACCGTCGGCATCGGCGAACAGGTAGTCGATCGCTCTCGCGGCGTGACCGTAGAGGTTGCCCGAGTCGAACAGACCCTCCGCGAACTTCTCGGCCTGGGTCGGCGACCACAGCCACGATCCGCGAGCAAGAGCCGCGCGCACGCGGAGCGCAAGCAGCGGAGACGGGTCGCCATCCAGCGACGGACGATCCGGGTGCTCCGCTAAACCGGACACCAGCGCGGCTGTTCGATCACCGCCGAGCGCCTCGAACAGCGCCGCCAGCACTGCAGCTGACTCGTCATCATGGACGTCGAGGAAGTCCGACAACATCTGGACGTCACGCTGGTTGCGGTGGCTGGCGGACACCTTGATCGCCAGGCCGTTGAACCACAACGCCATCTCGCGCGCCTGCTCGGCGGTCAGCGTCCCGGCCGCCGCCGACGCCAGCGCTCGCACGAGCGGCACGTCGACCACCGCGTCCACCCCGGTCCCCGGTGCGTACCCGGTCATCACGTCGACCCCGCCCAGCCGCGCAGCGGTCGCCCGGTCGAGATCCTCCCGCTCGTCGCAGCACGCACGGAACGCCCGCAGCCCAGCGGCCGCGTCCTGCACCGCCGCCTGCCACACCCGCAGTTCGCCGGCCGCAGCAGGCACCGCCGGGAACGCCGGCACGTCGCTCCACAGCCACGGCACGCTCGCAGCACCACCGGCGAGCGCCGCCGTCGCATACCGCTCCCGCGCCGCCACCGCCCGGATCCGCGCCGTCCCCACCTCGTGCCTGGCGACCATCACCCGCCGCTCCAGCCCCCGCAACGCAGCCCCGTACCCGGCCAGCACCTCCGCCACTTGCCGGCACCCACCGGCGGCATCGTCCAGCCCGGCCGCCAACCGCGCCGCCCGTTCTCCGAGCGCCGACGCCCAGGCCCCGACCGACACCGACACGAGCTGGTCCCCCGCCGCCCGCACCGCACCCGCCCGCGCCGTGAACCGCTCCGCGCGCGTCACGTACCCGGCGACGAGGTCATCGATCGCGCCGACGTCACCCGCCTCCGGCGAGCGCTCGAGCACCCCGAGCTCCACGCGCCACCCCCTGCCACGACCGGACGAATCGGACACACCGTAGCGACCGCGGACCGCCTCCCGTGGCAGCTATCCACAGCGACCTCCCGGCTGGCGCGAGCCGTGGGACGAGGGGCACGGCGAGCAACCCGCCCTCCGCTTATGAGTCATGAGTTATGCGCGAGGAGTGACATCATCGTTGGGGGTGGCATAACTCATGTATATAGATGCCGACTCGATCCGGAGCATCGCCGCTGGCGGGGAGACCCTGACGACAGAGTTCACGTCCGACCGGAGCCGACTCAACGACCGCACCCTGGTCGAGGCAGTGACCCGCATGGCCAACGGTCAGGGCGGGACCGTCCTCGTCGGCGTGGAGGACGACGGCACGATCACCGGCTCCCGGCCCCGCCACGGGACCTCCACCGACCCCGCGCTGATGCAGGCCCTGATCGCCAACCTGACGGTCCCCCCGCTGAGCACCACCGTGGACGTCGTGGACGTCGACGGCAGCGCCGTCATCGCCGTCCGCGTCGACCGGTCGACCACCCCGGTGGGCACCCGGCACGGGGTGTACACCCGCCGCGCGCTGCGGCAGGACGGCACTCCGGAGTGCGTGCCCTACGCGTTCCACGAGTGCCCTACGCGTTCCACGAGATGTTCGCCCGCACCGCGGACGCCGGGCAGGTCGACCGTCCCGGACCGTCCTGCGGGGCGACCAGCGAGGATCTCGACCCGGGTGAGTTCCAGCGGTTCCGTGAGATGGCTCGCCGCTCCGGTGGCGATGCGCACCTCGTGTCGCTCGACGACGGTGAGACCGCCCGGGCGCTCGGCCTGATCGGCCCCGACGGGGCGCTCACCACCGGCGCGATGCTCCTCTTCGGCAGGGCGCCCTCACTCGCTTGCTACGTTCCCACGCACGAGGTCCTGTTGCGCAACAGCGCGGTCGAGTCCAACGTCTCGTCGCGCGCACCCCTCCTGGCCGCAGCCGACGACCTGAGTGCGCGCATCGGCGCGCACACCAGGGAGCAGGATCTGGACGCGGGAGCGCCGGGGCGCGCACTACGTGGTGGCGACGGACCACGGGGACTGACCAACCTCACGTGGCACCATGCACCCCGTGGCCCCCACGACCGCTCCACCCCCGGCCGTCCCCGTGCGGGCGGTCCGGGACGCGGTCGACGGCCCGACGTTCGACCGCGGCGTGGGCTACCAGCGCGAGGGCCGCGTGGTCACCGTCGACTGGGACCCGCACGAGCGGGTCCTGACGTCCCTGGTCCGCGGCAGCGGGTCACGCACCTACCGGTGCGTCATCAGCCTCGACGCGCGGCTCGACGTCGTCGACGACCACTGCTCGTGCCCGATGCGCGTCGCGTGCAAGCACGTCGCCGCCACGCTGCTGCACACCGGCGCGCGTCCGGCCATGACGTCCGGCCGCATCCCTGCCGCCTGGAACCATGCCCTCAGCGCCCTGACGACACCCGCGACCCCACCGACCACCGCCCAGGACGCGCCACCCCTTGCGCTGCAGATCCGCGTCGACGGCCTGCCCAAGCACCCGACGGACACGTGGTCGCCCAGCTCCCTGTCGCTGTCGGCCCGCCCGGTGCGGCGCACGGCCAAGGGCACGTGGGCGGCGGCGTCCGACATCGGGTGGGAGACCCTGCGCTACTCGTACGGCTGGTCGCGGACACCCGTCGACCCGGCGGCGCGCACCTGGTTCCGGGAGCTCTACGCGATGCACCTCGAGAGCCGGTACATGAGCGGCGCGTGGCTGGCCCTCGGTCAGTGCTCGCGGTACCTGTGGCCGCACCTGGCCGCAGCGGCGGAGCTCGGCATCGAGCTGGTCGGCCCCGCGCGGTCCGACGTCGTCCGCCTGCTCGGCTCGGCCACCCTGCACCTGGACGTCGTCGCGGACGGGGACGCCGTGCGCGTCGGGCCGCGTCTGCTGCTCGGCGACGAGGAGGCGACGGCGCCGGTGCGCGGCGCCGTCGGCACGACCGGGCTGTTCACCTGGCACGACGTGAACCCCCGCGTCCTGACCCTGGCCCCGGTGGCCCACGCCCTCACGGAGCCGGTGCTCGCCCTGCTCGACCTGCCCACGGTCGTCGTCCCGGCCGGCGACGTGCCCGCGCTCATGGCCGACACGTACCCGCGCCTGCGCCGCACGGTCCGGGTGACCAGCAGCGACGGCAGCGTCGACCTGCCCGAGCCGGACCGCCCCGTCCTCGTCGTGACCTGCGACTTCACCTCCCCGGCCGCGGTGCGGCTGCACTGGGACTGGGAGTACGCACTGGGTGGGGCCAGGGCGCGGCGCCCGCTCGTCGTCACGCCGCAGGACGCCGCCGTCCGGGACCTGGACGTCGAGGCGGAGATCGTGCACCGCGTGGAGGACGCGGTGCACGACCTGCCGCGCCTGGGCGCGTTCCGCGTGGTCGCGCAGCACGAGTTCGCGGGGCTGGCGGCGCTGGACGTCGCCGAGACGCTGCTGCCGCTGCTGGCCGGCCTCGACGGTGTGCGCACGGAGGCCGGCGACGTCCCCGCGTACGTCGCGCTCCACGACGCACCCCACGTGACGGTCGCCGTCCGGGACACCACCGACGCCGACTGGTTCGACCTGTCCGTCACGGTCACCGTCGAGGGACGCGACGTGCCGTTCGCCGACCTGTTCCGTGCGCTGGCCGTCGGCGACGACCGCCTGCTCCTCGCGGACGGCGCGTGGCTGCGCCTGGACCACCCGGCGTTGGACGACCTGCGGCGGCTCATCGAGGAGGCCGCGCGCCTCGAGGACCGCCCCGGCCGCCTGCGGCTCAACCCGTACCGCACGAGCCTGTGGGCGGACCTGACGGACCTGGCCGACGAGGTCGAGCAGTCGACGACGTGGCAGCAGAAGGTCGACGGGTTCGTCCGGCTGCTGCGTGACGGGCCCGGCCCGTCGACCGACCGGCCCGTCCCGGCGACGGTGCACGCCGACCTGCGCCCCTACCAGCGCGAGGGCTTCGCCTGGTTGGCGATGTGCTGGGAGCACGGGCTCGGTGGGGTGCTGGCCGACGACATGGGCCTGGGCAAGACCCTGCAGACCCTGGCTCTGGTCGCGCACGCCCGCGAGCAGCAGCCTGACGCGCCGCCGTTCCTCGTGGTCGCGCCCGCCTCGGTCGTCGGCAACTGGGCCGCGGAGGCCGCGCGCTTCACCCCGACGCTGCGGGTCGTGACGCTCGGCGAGACCGCCCGCCGCTCCGGTGTGCCGCTGGCCGACGCGGTCGCGGGCGCCGACGTCGTCGTGACGTCGTACGCGCTGTTCCGCATCGAGCACGACGACGTGCGCGCGCTCGACTGGTCGGGGCTGGTGCTCGACGAGGCGCAGTTCGTCAAGAACCACGCGACCCGGGCCAACGCGCACGCGCGCGCCCTGCGGGTGCCGTTCAAGCTGGCGATCACGGGCACTCCGCTGGAGAACGACGTCACGGAGCTGTGGGCGATCCTCGCGATCGTCGCGCCTGGCCTGTTCCCGTCCGCTGCCAGGTTCCGCGACGACGTGGCACGGCCCGTCGAGGCCGCGGCACGCCCGACCGCCGACGACGCGACGCGCGCCGAGGCCGCCCGCGCCCTGGCCCACCTGCGTCGCCGGATGCGGCCGGTGCTGCTGCGGCGCACCAAGGAGCAGGTCGCCCCCGACCTGCCCGACCGGCAGGAGCAGACCCACCTGGTCGACCTGGCCCCCGCGCACCGCCGCGCGTACGACACACACCTGCAGCGCGAGCGGTCCCGCCTGCTGGGGCTCCTCGACGACTTCGACGCGAACCGCCTCGCGATCTTCCGCTCCCTGACGACCCTGCGCCGCCTGGCCCTCGACGCCTCGCTCGTCGACCCCGACCGGTACGCGAGCGTCCCGTCGAGCAAGCTCGACGCGCTGCTCGACCAGCTCGCGCCCGTCGCCGCCGAGGGACACCGCGCCCTGGTGTTCTCCCAGTTCACCGGCTACCTGCGCCTGGTGGCCGACCGGTGCCGTACTGCCGGTCTCGCGTACGAGTACCTCGACGGGCGCACACGGCGACGCGGAGACGTCGTCGACCGGTTCCGCACCGGGTCCGCACCGCTGTTCCTCGTGAGCCTGCGCGCCGGCGGGTTCGGCCTGAACCTCACCGAGGCCGACTACGTGTACCTGCTCGACCCGTGGTGGAACCCGGCGGTGGAGCAGCAGGCCGTCGACCGCACCCACCGCATCGGCCAGGACCGCAAGGTCATGGTCAACCGGCTCGTCGCCGCTGGGACCATCGAAGAGAAGGTGATGGCGCTGGCCGCGCGCAAGCGGGCGGTGTTCGACGCGGTCCTGGGCGACGACGAGCAGGCGTTCGCCCGGGCCATCACCGCAGATGACGTCCGCGGGTTGTTGGAGGGGTGACGAGGTCGCACGGGTGCACGGTGCTCGCCCCGAGATGAGACCCTCGGACCATGGGTCCCGTTGTCGACGTCGGCCATATCCACTCCTAGAGTAGATAACATGCTCCCGCGCAATAAGCACCAGGCCGCGACGCTGGCTCGCCACCTCGCGCGCGCACTCGGAGCGCGGGCCCAGGTGACGCAGGCGCCGTACAGCCCGAGCCGCGACGCCGAGGACCGCACAGCCGTCCTCCTCACCACACCCGCCGGCCGGACCTCCACCCTCGTCCCGATCCCCGCGGGTGCCGGCTACCCGCAGGACGTCCGCACAGCACTCCTCATGCTCGACTTCGTCACGCCGGGCGACGTCCCCGTCGTCGTCGCTCGGCACCTGTCTCCCGGTGCGAGGACGCTGCTCGACGATCGCGGGCTGTCGTGGGCCGATGAGGAAGGCAACCTGCGAGTGAGCGCTGGACCCGTCGTCGTCGCGGTCGACGGCCCGCCACCCCCGGTGACAGAGCGACGCGCCCCGACCGAGATGAGCTGGGCCGATGCCAGCGGGGCCGTGGCTGAGCTGATCCTCGAGCGCGCCACGGCCACCGACCTGCACACGGAGATCGAGGCGGTCACCAGCATCGCGGATCGCCTCGGGATCTCGGCTGCGTCGGTCAGCCGCACGCTGCAGAGATTCGACGCCATCGGCTGGACACGGCGCTCCGGCCCTGGCCGAGGACCGCAGGTCGTCCGCCACCTCGCCGACCCCAGTGCCATGCTCAGCAGCTGGGCCGCCTGGAGCACGCGGCGCACCCGGCGCACGACCGTGGCACACGCGTTGGTCACCGACATCGAGGGATGGCTCCGGCGGTTGGCCACCGCGTGGCCTGCCGGCTGCTGGGCGGTCACCGGCGAGGCTGCCGCCCAGATCCGCGCGCCACACCTCAGCCGGGTCTCGGTCGTCGAGCTGTACATCGAGCCGGACCTGTACGACGACGACCTCGACTCCCTCCTTGCTCGCGCGGAGCTCACGCCGGTCCCCACGGGCGGTCGCGTCCGCCTGCTGCGCGCCGACCGCTACCTGACGACACTCATCGCCGCCGACCCCGGTGCCAGCGAGCTCCCGCTCGTCCCCGACATCCGGCTCTACGCGGATCTCCTGTCCGGCGGCGTCCGAGGTGACGAGGCCGCGAGCGCGCTACGGGACAGGAGGATCGGCTTCTGATGCGCACGCCACGCGCACGAGCGCTCGCGGAGGACGCGCTGCGCGACCTGCTGGCCGCCATGGGACCGCACGGAGCGCAGATCACGGTCGTCGGCGGTCTCAACCCTCCGCTCCTTGCCCCCTTCGTCGAGGCACCGCACCAGGGCACCGTGGACATCGACGTCGTCCTGGACCTCGCACCGGTCTACGACCGCGACGAGCAGGACTTCGGTTGGCTCGAGAGCGCATTGCTGAGCGCCGGGTTCGCCCCGGCGACGAACGGTCCGGCGTGGCGGTGGACCGTCCGACGCGAGGGCGTCGACGTCCACATCGACGTCCTCTGCGACGTCCTGGACAACCAAGGCCAGGAGCTGGCGCTGCCGGGGGCGCGGACGGTGACCGCCATGAACCTCATGGGCCCCTCGGCCGCACTGGCCGACGGGGTCCGGCGGCCGGTCACGGTGCTGGCCACTGATGACTTTGCTGAGACAGAGCTGCAGGTCCGCTACGCCGGGCTCGGCGGATACCTGCTCGCGAAGGCGACGGCCCTGCTGGGGCGACAGGCACTGAAGGACACCTACGACCTCGCATTCGTCATCCTGCATAATCCCGGCGGCCCGCGCGGAGCCGGCGTCGCCGCACGCCAGGCACTTCCACCGGACCGGGAGGCGTTCTTCGTCGCCTCGCTCCGCGGAGCCCTCACGCAGTTGCTCAACGTCGAGTCGCCTGCTCTGCATGCGTACGCCGAGCAGCGTGTACGCGACGGCATGGACGACGACCCGCTGACGATCCGTCTTGACGTCGCCGCCGCCGCGCGTTCCTGCCTCGCTGCCTTCGACGCCGCCGTTGCCGCTGAGTGACGAGGAATCACCGCCCGCGTCGCACCGTCAGACCGCTGGCCACTCCCACGCGTCCCGCAACCTCTTCCGCACCGCCTCCCCGCCCACGTCCTCCACGTACTCCCGCGGCCCCACGACCACCAGCAGCACCCGCGCCCGCGACAGCCCCGTGTACAGCACCGACCGCGCCCGCGCGGCATCCCGCACCCCGTTGACGGCCAGCACGACGACGGTCCGCTCGAGCCCCTTGAACCCGAGCACGTGCCCGTAGAACACGTCGTCACCGTCCAGGAACCCGTCCCAGTACGCGGCGTGTCCACCGCCGTCGACGGCCTCGACCTGCAGCGGGTGCCGGTGCCCGGTGGTCAGCAGCGCGACCTGCCCGGGTTCCCAGCCCTCGGCGAGCAGCGCGTCGACGGCGTCGTCCGCGGCCCCGACCGCGTCCTCGGCCGGAACGTCGACGACCCGCACCGGCGCCCCCGCCCACCCGCGTGGACGGGTCACGCCCTCGTGCAGCGCACCGCACAGCTGGGCGATCTGCTGGGTGGAGCGCAGGTTCTCGTCGAGCTCGACGACGGTCAGCTCGACGGGCGCGGTCCCGGTGCGCGGGAACACCCGCTGCCCGTCGTCGGAGAACACGGCCAGCCTGCCGGCGTCGGGGTCGCGCAGGCAGCGCAGCAGCGCGGGCCACCACGCGTCGCCGAAGTCCTGGGCCTCGTCGACGACGACGGCGTCGAACAGCTCGTCGGGCACGCGTGACGCGGCGAGGTCCCCGAGCTCGCGCGGCAGCCGCTCCTCCCAGTCGGTGGGGTCGGCGTCGTCACCGGGCGCGGCGCCCCAGCGCACGGGCAGCTCGTGGAACAGCCCCACGTACGCGGGCCGCTCCCTGGCGGGCCACGTCGCGCACGTCCGCTCCAGGTACCGCGCCAGCCCGCGGGAGTAGCACATGAGCGCCACGCGCTCCCCGGCGCGTGCCCGGCGGCGCGCGTGCTCCAGCGCCAGCCACGTCTTGCCCGTCCCCGCCCCGCCGACGACGTGCACGCGCCGCACCGCGTCGAGGTGGCGCATCGCGTGCGCCTGCTCGCGGGTCAGCCGGTCGAGGTGGTCCTCGTACTGCGCGGCCTGCGCGAGCGCCTCCGCCTGCGACGGGAACCCCCCGGTCAACCACTCGACCAGCGCGGCGGCCCCGGCCTCGTCGAGCGGAGCGTGCCCGGCGCCGTGCGTCTCGATGGCCCGGCGGATCGCGTGCACCGCCGGCCCGCCGTCGGTGATCTGCGCGCGGTCCAGCACCATCGCGCGTGGCACCTCCGGCGCGTCCCACACCGCCGGGACGAAGACGTGCGGCAACGCCACCAGGTGCGCGGTGCGCGTGCGCGCGGCGGCGAGCCCGTGCTGCTCGAGCAGCCGCAGCAGCGTGTGCTTGGCCGCCTGCACCTGCCCCACGGGGTCGATCCGGTGGCGCGACACCCCGGACCCCTGCCACCACGCGCCGTCCCCGCGCGAGACGTGCCCGCCCTTCACCTCGATCGCTGCGACCCCCACGCCCGGCCACACGATGAGCAGGTCGATCTCCCGCTCCGCGCCCCCGTCCTGCAGCGCCGTCCCCGCGAGCAGCACCGCGTGGTCGGGCAGGTGGTCACGCAGCACCTCCCACACGCGCCGCTCCGCCCCGCCGTCCTCGGGGAAGGCGGGGTGCTCCGGGTAGGTGCGTGGCACGGCGGCTCCAGGGCAGAGGGTCCGACGTGGGTATCGACACGACGCGGCGACGGGTCAACCCGGGCCACCCGTGTGCGCCGACGACGCGGGTGGGAGCACCCGTCCTGGGGACGGCCGGGGGACGGGCGGGTTGTCCACAGATCTGCACCGCGGGAACTGCGGACGGCGCGGAACCGGTACTTTTCCGGCATGCAGACAGGCACGCCCCGGTTTCCCGCTGCCATCGCCGCCGCAGCCGCCCTGGCGGCGGGGATGGCACTGGCTGGATGCACGAGCGGCGGGACGTCCAAGCCGACCATGACGCTGACAGCGACGGCGTCACCCACCACGAGCCCGACACCATCGCCGACTGAGGACGCAGCTACTCCGCCCGAGCGTCCCGAGGCGATGGGCACGCCGAGCGTCGAAGGCGCTGCAGCAGCCGCTGAGTACTTCATGGCGCTCTACACGTACGCACGTGTGACGGGTGACCCGTCGCTCCTGGCCGGGCTCTCAGGCCCCGACTGTGCAACGTGCACCGCGATCGTCGGCCAGGTGGATGCCGCGCGCGAGCAGGGGAACCATGCCGAGGGCTACGCGATCACGGTCCACCAGAGCAACCCGACGGAACTCGTGACCGGTGAGTCCTTCACCGTGGAACTCCACCTGACTGAAGGCTCCTCGGTGGTGCGCGACGAATCCGGGACAGTCGTGTCGGAGACCGCGGAGACGGACCGCGTTCTCCGCTTCGGACTCCGCTGGAGCGGCAATTGGATCGTCGAGGCGCTGGGCGTGGAGGCCGCCGGGTGAGCGGCGTCCTGGGAGCGTTCGTCCTCGCTGCAGCGCTCCTCGCTGCACCAGTCGGGGACGACCTCGGGACGGCCGGCACGGCCGGTAAGGGGCAGTTCGAGCTCTTCGCCGCGCGCGAGGCAGAACGCGCCGCAGCCGCCGCTCGCCGAGTCCCGCCCGAACTCCAGTTGGCGCAGTATGAGCGCGCGCCGCTCTGCCGAGAGGCAGCCGGGCTGTGGACTCGTGGCTCAGTGGACGGCAGCTGCCCGGAGCTCGCAAACCGCGCGGGCGCTCTTCGTGAGTGCGAGGAGGGCGATGAGATCGTCCTGCCGATGTGGCGTCAGGTCCGCGCGACTCCCGCCGATGCGTGGGGCCCATGGCAGCAGATTGACTCGGGCGGATGCGGCGTGGACCTGCTGCCCGAACTCACCGAGGCGGACTTCCGTCGGCTGCCCCTGCCCGCACCCACGCTCACGCTGCAGCCCGACCGCGGCTGGGTCCTGGTCAACATCGAGACCATCGTCCGCACCGACCCCACCCCGATCACCCTGCGCACCGACCTGCTCGGCATCGGCATCACCGTCGAGGCCACCCCCACCCTGTGGACCTACGACTTCGGTGACGGCCACACCCTCACCACCCGCTCCCCCGGCCACCCGTACCCCGACCACGACACGTTCCACGAGTACGAGAAGCCCGACCCCGCGCGCACGATCACCCTCACCGCGCAGTGGACCGGCCGCTACCAGGTCGACGGTTCGCCCGTCTGGCGTGACGTCGACGGCGTCGCCCTCACCACGACCACCAGCGCACCCTTCCGCGTCGAGGAACGCACCAGCCGACTCGTCGACCGACTGTGCACCGACAGGCCCAAGCCCCCAGACTGCTGACCGGCTCGCTCTGCTCGTCGGTACGCGCGTCGAGACGCTCTGCCATCGACCCCGAGCAACGAGCAGTGCGGCCGGTCACACAGGCCGCATCGACATACCGCTGTCGGCTCCCGACCACGCATTGCCAGTGGACCGGGCATCTCGCGCCAGCGCGCCGGCACCCGTGGCCAACGCCTGGTCAAGGACCGTCAGCACCAACGACACGTTGCCCAAGGCGTCCTGCACCATCCCCGAACCGAGCATCTGCCCGGTCGCGTAGCACTCAGCACCCACGACACCGGCGTGCTGGTCCAGCGCAGCCACGAAGTTCGCGACGTCAGCGGCGCCGACCTTGAGGTCCGTCACGGTGTTCCTCCCTGAGAGGTGGCAGGCGACTCATGGCGGACACTCGCCCTCGAAGGTCGGGCAGGGCAGTAGAAGGACGTCGGCCGTCCTGCATCGCGGTTCATCCGACCGGCTCCAGCGGCGGGACGAGCACGTCGTCCCTGTCCTTGCGCGCCAGCACTTCCAGGTCAGGGGCGGGGTCGAAGACAGCACGAGGGATGGTCAGGGTCTTGCAGTACTCGTCAGTGAGCTCGGAGCCGTCGGGGAGGAAGAACGGCTCGTGCGGCGGCCGACCTCTCGCCATCCGCCGCTCCCCGCTCTCGGTGAGCTCCAAGGGGTAGTAGCGAAGCAGGGGCCAGTCGTTCCCGTCGTCATAGGAAGGCAGCATCTCGACCGCATCCACGCACGCCGCAACATCCGCACCCTTCCCGTCGTCATCGACCTGTACCGCCACGGGAGCAACGGGCACGGGGCCGAGATAGACGCGTGGCGTGCCGTGCAGCAGATCTGCTTGGACACTCGTCGCAAAGCTGTCGATGGAGAAGCTGCTCCACGTCGAGGTGACCTCCGGCAGCGTGAAGTCGGCCTCGTTCGACGCCCACGCGAGAGCGAACTCCGCGTCCCGCACCGCCCTGATCCACTTGTCGGACTCGAGCGCCCCGGAAGGCGGGCCGTCCACCCACACGAGTTCCGGCTTGACAGCAGGTACCGCGTCGGTGGAGCTGCATGCAGTGAGAGAGGCGCACAGCATGGCGGCGGCAACCGCGCATCCCCAGGTGGGAAGTCGCCACCCCGTGAACGACTGACTGTCCGGCTGCGTCATCACCCGTTACTCCCTCGTGGCGTTGCGTCCGCACGTGCCGCCGCAGCGACGATCGCCTGATGCATCCCTTGAGCTGTGTCCTCGTACTGCCGATAGAACGTGGCACCGTCCGAGATTGCAGTCAGGGCGAGCTCGGAGTCGTTCCGAAGTTCCGGGCCATCCCACAAGCCGGTACGACGGAACGTTGCCGATGCCTCGGTGAAGTACTGCTGGATCGGATCTGCATGGGGATCGCGAATAGACACCCGGGCCGGAAGGTCAGGGGTCATCGACTGGACGATCTCCTTCTCGAGGTGACTGACAGCAGCATCCAGGCCGATGGCGACGATCGGATTCGAGACCCCGGTGAGCGCCAGGTTGACCGGCATCCTCCCGAGGCCCACTGCCGCGCGCACCTCATCGGAGAGGCGTTGATACTCCGCCTGATTCGCTCCGTTGATGGCACCCTCTGCCACACCCCAGACGACGGCGATCCGGTTGAGCGCCAGACTCGGCGACGCCCCAGATGTCGCCGCGTTCAGTGCGAGTGCTTCATATTGGACGAGTGCCTCACTCGTCCGGCTCAGACCCGCTGGCTGACTCGTTGCCGCCGCGAGTACTCGCACGAGGTCCTCACGACTGACCGCAGCAGCAACAGTCTTCTCCGCCACGAGCAACGAGGGGACGAACTCCCACGACCAGTTGCGGTTCGACGGGTCTCGCATGACGCCGACCTCGATCAATCCGTGAAGTTGCGCGGCGATTGCTTCCGCCATGCGCAGGGAGCCGAGGTTACTGATGTTCTCCGTGCTCGCCGCTGAGGGGTTCGCCGCCAGGTTCGCGAAAACGGCGTCGTTGATCGACGCAACCTGGTGAACGCCCAACAAGCCGTGCGACGTCTGGAGACCGGCCCATAGGCCACCGATCCCAGCGAACCCGTCGGAGTGTGGGAGCGACCAGTCCCGCTCCCCGAACCAGTAGTCGATGCGGGCGCGATCGAACGACGGAGCGTGGGTCACCCAGTCCACTGATCCACCCGTCAACCAGTCCCTCGCCTCCTGCGGGTACGTACCCAGGGTGGCGAAGACCGATGCTGCGGGATCGAGGTGAAGACGCTGTTCCGAGCCCGGATCCCCCGTCATCTCCATCCGGTAACCGAGCTTCTGCCCGCCACTCGCGAGCTTTCCATGCTCTTGCTCGTACGCGTCGAGGCGATCGGCGACGGCAACGGTCAGAACCGCGCTCATGCGCGCGCCATCCGGATCGGCGAACAGATAGTCGATCGCTCTCGCAGCGTGACCGTAGAGGTTGCTTGGGTCGAACAGACCGTCCGCGAACTTCTCCGCTTGGGCCGGCGACCACACTCGCGATCCACGAGCAAGGGCCGCGCGGATGCTCAGCGCAAGCTGCGTCGACGAGGCGTCATCGAGCGACGGGTGATCCGGGCGATCCGCCAGACCAGACGCCAGCGCCGCTGTTCGATCACCGCCGAGCGCCTCGAACAGCGCCGCCAACACCACGGCTGATCCGTCACCGTGAACGTCGAGGAAGTCCGACAGCATCCGGGCATCACGCTGGTTGTGACGACTGTCGGAGATCTTGATCCCCAGGCTGTAGAACCACAGCGCCATCTCTCGCGCCTGCTCGGCCGTCACCGTCCCGGCTCCCGTCGACGCAAGCGCCCGCACCAACGGCACGTCGACTACCGCGTCCACCGCAGTTCCGGGTGCGTAGCCGGTCATGACGTCGATCCCGACCAGCCGCGCAGCGGTCGCGCGGTCGAGCTCCTCCCGCTCGTCGCAGGACGCACGAAACGCCCGCAGCCCCGCGGCCGCGTCCTGCACCGCGGCCTGCCAGACCCGCAGCTCACCGGCCGCAGCCGGCACAGCCGGAAACGCCGGCACGTCGCTCCACGCCCACGGCACACTTACAGCACCACCGGCCAACGCTGCCGCCGCGTACCGCTCCCGCGCAGCCACCGCCCGGATCCGCGCGGTCGCCACCTCGTGCCGCGCGACCATCACCCGCCGCTCCAACCCACGCAGCGCCGCCCCGTACCCGGCCAGCACCTCCGCCACCTGCCGGCACCCGCCCGCCGCGTCATCCAGCCCCGCGGCCAGTCGCGCAGCCCGCTCCCCGAGCGCCACCGCCCACTGCCCCACCGACGCCGACACCAGCGCATCACCGGCAGCCCGCACCGCACCCGCCCGCGACGCGAACCGCTCCGCACGCGTCAGGTACCCGGCCACGAGATCGTCGATCGCACCGACGTCACCCGCCTCAGGCGAACGCTCGAGCACCCCGAGCTCCACGCGCCACCCCCTGCCACCACCGGACGAAACGGACACACCGTAGCGACCCGGCACCACCGCCCGTGGCCGTCATCCACAGGAGGCGACAGCAGAACACGCACCACCCCGCGACGGCCCGGCGCGCGGTCCCGCCGAACTCGGCACAGAGGGGGTGTCGTCGAGGAATGGGGCGAGGGAGGCGGGAAGACGTCACACCCCGGGCACCTAAGCGTCCGGATGCACCTTTTGGCGCGGTTCCTCCCCATGTGTGGATAAGTCTGTGGTCAAGCGTGAAGGTTGGCGTTCGACCCCCAGCAGCGAGTGCGCCAGCAGCGTCGCCCCCGCCACGGCGGCGGGCATCGTCGCCACCGCCCCGCCGGGCACCAGGAAGCACAGCTGCGTCGCGGCCCCGAACCCGACGGCCCGCCGCCGGTTCTCCCGCAGCAGCCGGTTCCGCTCGGCACGCAGCACACCCCGCGACACCAGCGCGCGCGTCGTCAGCTCGTGCGCGAGCACCCACCCGGTGAGCAGCAGCCCGGTGAGCCACCCGAGCACCCCGCCGACCAGCGGCACCAGGCCCACCACCCCGGCGAGCACCGCCACCACCAGACCGCGCAGCAGCAGCGCCAGCCCGTCCTCGGCCCCGCGCCAGAACCCGGTGTCCCCGGTGGGTACGGCACCGGTCTCGTCGGACTCCACCGCCCGCCAGATCCGGTCGTAGAACTTCTCGCCCACGGTCAGGGTCAGGGCGGTGAACGTCACGACGACGAGGACGACGGCCGCCGCCAGCACCAGGGTCTGTGCGGCGAGCAGCGCGGCGCGCTCCCAGAACGGCGTCCAGTCGTCGGCGAACGGCGTGAGCCACTCCCCCAGGGCACCGAGGTTGAGCACGAGCACGCCGATCGCGATGACGGCACCGACGCCGACGAGCGCGGCGGGCACCAGCCCGAGCGCCATCAGCCCCGGGCGTCGCCGCCAGTACCCCCACCCGCGCAGCAGCAGCCGCGCCCCGTCGAGTACGTCGTGCATGGTCCCGCAGCGTAGGGCCGCCGGCCCCTCTCAGCCGTCCGACGCGTCCCCCGCCCGCGCCTCCACCCGCGCGGCGGCACTCGCCTGCGACGACTTCCGCGTCACCAGGTGCAGCACCACCCCGACGGCCAGCAGCACACCGGCGAGCGCCCAGTGCTGCGGCTCCTGCCGGGTGAGCAGCAGCAGGCAGGACAGCACGGCGAGCACGGGCACGAACGTCGGCGCGCGGAAGTGGTCGTGCGGCACCGGGTCGCGCCGCAGCACCAGCACGGCGACGTTCGTCGAGAGGAACACGAACAGCAGGAGCAGCACGACGGTCGACGCGAGGTCGACGAGCTCACCGGTGACGGCGAGGAGGATCGCGACGAGCGTGGTGACGACGATCGCGACGCCGGGAGTACGCCGCTTGGGCAGGACGCGCGCGAGCGGCCCGGGCAGCAGGCCGCGCCCGGCCATGCCGTACGCCAGGCGTGACGCCATGATCATCGTCAGCAGCGCGCCGTTGGCGACGGCGACGAGCGCGACGACGGCGAAGACCTTGGGCGGCACGACGCCGGCGACCTCGACGACCTCGAGCAGCGGGCCGGTCGACTCGGCCAACGTCCCGGGCGCTACGACGGCGGGCGCGACGAACCCCAGCAGCAGGTACACGACACCGGCGGTGAGCAGCGACCCGAACAGCGCGCGCGGGTACACGCGCGAGACGTCGGTGATCTCCTCGGCGAGGTTGGCGGACGTCTCGAAGCCGACGAACGAGTAGTACGCGATGAGCGCGGACCCCAGGACGGCTACCCACACGCCGGTCTCGGCGGGGGCCTCGAACGCGCCGCCCAGGTCGGCGTCGCCGCGCCCGATCACCCAGGCGCCGAGCACGATGACGACGACGAGCCCGGTGGTCTCGATGAGCGTCATGACGATGTTGGCGCGCAGCGACTCCTTGATGCCCCACGCGTTCGTGAGCGCGACGAGCACGAGGAAGACGACGGCGGCCGGCACCTGCGGCACGTCGAGGAACGCGGCGAGGTACTCGCCGGTGAAGGCGAGCGACAGCCCGGCGGCGGAGACGACGCCGGCGGCGAGCATGCAGAACCCGACGAGGAACGCGACGAGCGGGCTGCGGTACGCCTTCTCGGCGAACACGGCGGACCCGCCGGCCTTCGGGTACTTGGTGACGAGCTCGGCGTACGAGAACGCGGTGAGCAGCGCCATGACTAGCGCGACGGCGAACGCGAGCCACACCAGCCCGCCGGCCTGGCCGGCCATCTCGCCGATGAGCGCGTACACCCCGGCGCCGAGCACGTCACCGAGGATGAACAGGAAGAGCAGGGGCCCGGTGACGGCGCGCTTCAGCGTGGGGGCGCTCGTGGTGGTCGTCTCGCTGGTCACCCGTCCGAGTGTGCGACCGGGCGCCGCGACGCGCGCGTCGAACGACGCGTCACCCGGCGCGCGACGCCGACGGCACGTCGCCCGGGGACGAGCGCCGCCGCCGCGCCGCCTCCGTGACCAGCCATATCCCCACCACGACGGCCACGAGCCCCGCGGTCGCCGCGAGCTGGGCGCGCGCCGCGGCGTCCCACAGCATGAGCACGACGACCCCGCCGAGCCCCGCGAGCGTCACCCACGTCAGCCACGGGTACCCCCACATCCGCAGCGGCAGCCCCTCGGCCCCCGCGGCAGCCACCAGCCGGGGCCGCAGCCGCAGCTGCGAGACGGCGACCAGCACCCACACCACCAGGAGCGACGCACCGGCGGCGTTGAGCAGGATCCCCAGCAGCGCGTCGGGCAGCAGCCAGTTGAGCGCGACGGCGACGAGCGCGAGCACGACCGACACGACGACGGCCACCCACGGCACGTCGCGCCGCGAGACCCGCTGCAGCACGCGCGGCCCGTCGCCGCGCCCCGCGAGGGAGAACGCCATGCGCGACGTCGCATAGATGTTGGCGTTGAACGCGGACAGCAGCGCCAGGACGACGACGACCTCCATGAGCCGCGCGGCACCCGCGAGCCCCGCGAGGTCGAGGACGGCGACGAACGGCCCCTCGACGAGCGCCGGGGAGTCCCACGGCAGCACGAGCACCATGACGCCGACGGCCCCGACGTAGAACAGCAGGATCCGCCACACGATCGACCGCGTGGCGCGTGCGACAGCCCGCTGCGGGTCCGCGGCCTCGGCCGACGCGATGGTGACGATCTCGATGCCGCCGAACGCGAACACCACCACCAGCAGCCCGGCGGCGACCCCCGCCGCACCGGTCGGCGCGAACCCGCCGTGGCCCAGGAGGTTGGCCGTCCCGACGGGCGACGTCCCCGGCAGCCACCCCAGCACGAGCGCCGCACCGACGACGAGGAAGCCGACGATCGCGACGACCTTGACGAGCGCGAACCAGAACTCGAACTCCCCGAACTGCCGCACGCCGACCAGGTTGACGACCGCGAACACCGCGACGACCGCGAGCGCGACCCCCCACTGCGGCACCCCCGGCAACCACCCGGTGACGATGCGCGCGACGCCGGTGACCTCGACGCCCAGCACCATGACGAGCGTGAACCAGTAGACCCACCCGAGCGTGAACCCCGCCCAGCGGCCCAGGGCCAGCTCCGCGTACACCGAGAACGACCCGGACGCGGGCACGGCCGACGCCATCTCCGCGAGCATGCGCATGACGAGCACGACGAGCAGCCCGGCGACCGCGTACGACACGAGCACGGCCGGCCCGGCCACCGCGATCCCGACGCCGCTGCCGAGGAACAGCCCGGCACCGATCGCCGAGCCCAGACCCATCATCGTCAGGTGCCGGGTGCGCAGCCCGTGGCCGAGGGCGCGGTCGGTGTCGGTGGCCGCGGCGGGCACGGGGGCGGGCGCGCCGGTGCCCGGCAGGTCGGGTGCGGACGTCATGCGGTGAGGACCTCGGCTCGTCGGGGTGCGGCCGGCGGGCCGTCCGACAACGGTAACCGCGGCGCTGCGGGCGACGGCGGCCAGGGGTCCCAGGACGGGCCGGCCGGGGCCGGGCTGCTCAGTCCAGCGGTGCGGACCACCGCAGCAGCGCCCCGCGCCCGGACGGCGGCCGCAGCAGCGCGAACGACCCGCCGGACTCCTCGGCACGCTGCGCGAGGTTCCGGGTCCCGGACGCCCGCGCGGGGGCGGGCGGCACGCCGACCCCGTCGTCCTCGACCTCGACGACGACCTCGCCCGGCTGCCCGGTCGTGACCTCGAGCCGCACGGACACGGCCTGCGAGCGGGCGTGGCGCGCGACGTTCGACAGTCCCTCGCGCACCACGGCGACGACATTGTTGGCGCGGCCGGGCGCGACGACGTCGTCGATGCCGCCCGCCTCGACGCGGTCGCCGGCGATCGCCTCGACGAGCCGGCCGTCGACCCGCACGGTGAGCTGCGGCGCGAAGCCGAGCGACGAGCGGGCGAGCTCGACCTCGGCGACGACCCGCTCGACGAGCGGGATCGTCGCGCCGGGGTCGTCGAGGGTCCGCACGATGACGCGGATCTGCCGGATGCCGGCGTCGACGTGCGCGACGACCTGTTCCAGGGCCTGCGACACCTCCGGCGAGACGGGGCCCGACGGGTCGGCGCGCAGCGCCTCGACCTGCATCCCGGCGGCGAAGAGCTGCTGGATGGCCAGGTCGTGCAGGTCCCGGGCGATGCGGGTGCGCTCGTCGCGGACCGCGGCGGTGCCCCGCAGCCGGGCGGCCTCCCCGAGGACGAAGGCCAGTGCCGCCTGCCGCGCGAACGACTGCGCGAGGTCCAGGTCGTCGTCGGTGAACGGCGCGGCACCGGAGCGTCGCAGCAGCGTGAGGACCCCCATCCCCTGCCCGTGGGCGTGCAGCGGGGCGAGCAGCCCGGGCCCGTACCCGGTGAAGGCGTCCGCACCGTCGGCGCTCACGTCGGCGACGAGGGCACCGGCGCCCTCGTCGTACGCCGCGCGGACCCGCGGGTGCGCGCTCATGTCCGCACCGAGCATCGTGCGGCCCGCGGGTGTGACGATCTCGACGAGCAGCTCGGCGTCGGCGCCGGGCAGCACGATCGCAGCGACGTGCGCGCCGGCGACCTGCACGGCCGCGTCGGCGACCCGCTCGAGGACGTCCTCGGCGTCGGCACCCTCCAGCAGCATCGTGGAGATCTCCTGCGCGGCGGCGAGCCAGCGCCGACGGCGGACCTCCAGGTCGTACGACTGCGAGTTGTGCACGGCGATGGCGGCGGCGGCGGCCAGGGACAGCACGACGCCCTCGTCGTCCTCGTCGAACCCGCCGGCCTTCTCGGACAGGTACAGCGTGCCGAACCGCTCGCCGCGCACGCGCACGGCCGCCCCGAGGAACGAGCCCATCGGCGGGTGCCCCGGCGGCAGGCCCCGGAAGTCGGGGTGGTGCGTGAGGTCCTCGAGGCGCAGGACGCCCTCGTCGGGGATCGCGCCGAGCACCCCCCAGGCGTGCGGCGGGTGGCCCAGCGCGGCGACGACGGACTCCTCGACGCCGCTCTGCACGAACTCGACCGACGCGCCGGCCTCGTCGACGATGTTGATGGCGCCGTAGCGCGCCCCGGTGAGGCCGGTGCTGGCCGCGACGAACCGTTCCAGCAGGCTGCGGGTGTCCAGGTCCCCCGCCATGTCGAGGATCGCCGACAGGAGCGCGGACGTGACGTCCTCCTGCGTCCGCACCGGGACTGCTGCCTGGGTCACGACTTCCTCCTGCTCGGGCGACGCCCCCAGGATAGGAGTCATGGGACCTAGGTCCTAGTGGCCGGGACGGTCCGGCCCTCGCGAGGCTCCGGCAGGAGGCGACCCGCACAGCCCGTGCGGGCGCCCCCCGCCGACGACGAGGCCGCCCTCGGTCAGCGGTCGCTGCGCGTCGCCTCGACGAGCCACATGCGCGCGTCCCCGACGAGCGCGGGATCGGTCAGCGGCGGCACGGGGCGCCCGTGGCGCTCGGCGAGCTCGTCGGCCGTCGTGACCTGCGCGTCCCAGCCGTGCCGGGCGGCCCACGCGACGGGGTCGTCGAGCGTGGACGACCACGTCGCGTTGAACCGCTCGAGCCGCCGCCACACCTCCTGCATCTGCGGCAGGTCGACGTACGCCTGGTTGGCGTGCTCGAAGCCCAGGCTGCTGCCCGGTGCGGACAGCTCGCCCAGCTCGGCGAGCAGCGTGTCGTTGGCGCCCGTGTCGAGGTACATCAGCAGCCCCTCGACGAGCCACGCGGTGGGCTGCTCCGGGTCGAACCCGGCGTCGACGAGCGCGCTGCGCCAGTCGTCACGCAGGTCGACGGGCAGCACGACGCGGTCGCACGCCGGGGTCGCGCGCCGGGCCCGCAGCACGGCCTCCTTGAACGCGACGAGGGCCGGCAGGTCGACCTCGAACAGCTGCGTGCCGTCGGGCCAGGTCAGCCGGAACGCGCGCGTGTCGAGCCCGGCGGCGAGCAGCACGACCTGCGTGCACCCGGCCGCGGCGGCGGCCTGCAGGTGGTCGTCGAAGAACCGGGTGCGCAGCGCGAAGTACTCCTGGTTCATGCGGCCCGCGTCGGCCACCTGGATCCAGCCGACCGCGTCGACGAGGTGGGCGGCGAGCGGGTCGGCGAACAGCCGGTCGGGGCGCGCGTCCTCCGTGGCACGCGCCTGCGCGATGATGACGGCGGTCCTGCTGACGCCGGTCGTGGGTCGGGTCGCGGTGGTCACCGGGTTGCCTCCTGCAGTGGTCGGAACATGGCGGGGTCGAGTCCGTCGACGGTCAGCCGGTAGGTGGCACGCAGCACGACGCGCTCGAACGCCGCGGCGATGAACGCGTCGCGCAGCGCGCACGCGACGGGCCCGCGGCGCCGCAGCAGGTCGCCGTTGAACCGGGAGCGGCGCACCATCGCGGCGGTGCGCGGGCCGCGCTCCTCCTCGTAGCGGCGCAGCGCGACCGGTGCGGGCGCCGCGGTCAGGTGCCGGGCGAGGACGAGGGCGTCCTCCAGGCCCTGCGCGGCGCCCTGGCCGAGGTTGAACGTCATGGCGTGCGCGGCGTCGCCCGCGAGCGTCACGCGCCCGGCACCCCAGCGCTGCGTGGGCTCGCGGTCGAACACGTCGGTGGGGCGCAGCGCGTGCTCGGGTGTCGCGGCGACCAGGCCGCGCGCCGGGCCGGGCCACCCCGCGAACGCGCGCAGCAGCATCTCGCGCGGGCTCGTCGCCCCGGACCCTGCGCGTCGCGCGGCCTCGGGCCCGACGATCCCGTCCCAGTACACGAGGTCGTCCGCCAGGCGGTAGTACACGAACCAGACCCCGCGGCCGAGGGTGTTGACGAAGACCCCGTCGTCCACGTCGAGGTCACCGACCGGCACGACCCCCTGCCACGCGGTGTACCCGGCGTACCGCGGCGCACCCTCGTGCGGGTGCAGCCGCCGTCGCACGGTCGAGCGCAGCCCGTCGGCGCCCACGAGCACGTCGGCCGGCAGGTGCGTGCCGTCCGCGAGGTGCACGACGACGCCGTCGTCCCGCTCGTCCCAGCCGGTGCACGCCACACCCGTCACCAGGTCGTCACCGACGCGCGCGGCGAGCGCCGCGTGCAGGTCGGCACGCAGCACCGACAGCACGGGTGCGCCGTACCGCGGCGCGTGCTCGGCCAGCGGCCACCGCGCCAGCACACCGCGGCGCGGCGAGCGGAACTCGTACGCGCCCAGCGGGCGGCCGATCCGCTCGAGCTCCTCGCCCAGGCCCAGCGCCCGCAGCGCGAGCACCGCGTTGTGCCACAGCACCAGCGCGTTGCCGCCCTGCGCGCCGGCCCGGTCGGCGCGCTCGAGCACGCGCACCCGGATCCCGGCGTGCCGCAGCGCCACCGCGGCCGCCAGGCCGGCGACGCCGCCGCCGGCCACGACCACGTCGCGGGTGCCGCCCGGCCCGTCCTGCGTGTGTGCGTCCATGCCCGGCGACGTTACGGAGCACGCCCGCGGCACGTCGTCCCCCGCGGTGACGAGGTCGCACGCCCCCCGCCGAGAGGAGGTCCCCCGCACGGGCGGGCGGCGAACTCGTCACCGCGGGGGAAGACCCGGCCGCGGGCGCTCCGTGAGGCTGCTGGGCGTCCACCCGATCACCACGACACCCTGGGAGCACCCCATGCAGCGGTACGCGCTCACCTTCCGCGTGAAGCCCGGCAGCCAGGAGAAGGTCAAGCAGCTCCTCGCCGACTACGACCCCCCGCAGTGGCGCACCGAGGACGGCGCGCTGCTGCTCGGCACGTCGATCTTCATGAAGGACGACGTGGTCGTCCGGTTCGTCGAGGTCGAGGGCAACATCGGCCGGATCATGGCGCACCTGTCCAAGCAGCCGAGCATCCAGCAGCTCGAGCGCGACCTCGACGAGCACCTGCTCGAACCGCGCGACATGAGCACCCCGCAGTCGGCGCGGGCGTTCTTCCAGACGGCCATGATGGAGCACGTCACGACGCGCGTCGCGGACGCCGAGGTGCTCGCCGGATGACCGGCGGGACGTTCCTCGTCACCGGGGCCACGGGCCGCCTGGGGCCGGCCACGGTCGCGGCGCTCGCCGCGCGCGGCGACCGGCTCCTGCTCACCGGGCGCGACCCGGCCCGCCTCGCGCGGCTGGCCGACGAGGTCGGCGTCCCGGGCCGCGTCGAGACGTTCGTCGCCGACCCGTCGGACCCGACCGACGCGCAGCGGGCCGCCGCCCACGCGGTCGAGCGGTTCGACGGGCTCACGGGCCTCGTGCACCTCGTCGGGCACTTCGTGCCCGGGCCGCTGATGCTCACCGACGTCGGCGACTACCGCACCCTGATGGACGACAACTTCCTGTCCGCCGTCGTGGCGACGCAGGCCGTGCTCCCCCACCTGGGCGCGGGCGGGCGGCTCGTGTACTTCACGTCACCGCTGGTCGCCGAGCCGCTCGCGGGCCTGTCCGCGTACGCCGCGAGCAAGGCCGCGCTCACGACGTGGGTGCGGTCCGTCGCGCACGAGGTCAAGGGCCGCGGCATCCACGCCAACGCGGTGTCCCTCACGATCGCCGACACCCCGGCGATGCGCGAGGAGCGCCCCGGCATCGACCTCGACCACACGGTGCGCCCCGAGCACGTCGCGTACGCCGTGCGGTTCCTCACGGGCCCGGAGTCCGAGGGGATGTACGGCGCGGTCGTGCCCGTGCACGGGCGGTTCGGCTTCAGCTCGGCGCTCGCGGGCGGCCCGCCCGCGGCGGCGGCACGACGCCCGGACGTGGCACCCGCCGCGCCCGCCGCACGCCCCGCCCCGGTCGGGCGCCCGGACGCCGCGCTCGCCGGACGGCCCGCCTGATGGCCGCCCGTGGACGCGTCGTCTTCCTCGTGCGCGTCGCGCCCGAGAAGGCGGACGCGTTCCTGGCGGCGTACGAGCAGGTCCGGCACGACGTCGCGCGCGGCGTGCCGGGCCACGTCCGGGACCAGGTGTGCCGCAGCGCCACCGACCCCGAGCAGTGGCTCATCACCAGCGAGTGGGACGCGCTCGAGGACTTCGAGGCCTGGGAGCGCAGCCCCGAGCACGTCGACCTCGTCCGCCCGCTGCGCGCGTGCTTCACCGACGCGCGGTCGCTGCGCTTCACGGTCGTCGCCGAGACGACGCGCGCCACCCCCGCACCGCTCCCCGTTCCCTGACCCTGCACCGGGCCACGCCCGGCACCCCCGCGACAAGGAGACCGACATGACCACCTCCGCCTCCCGCACCCTCACCGACACGGACTTCGCCGCGCTCCTGCACGGCGTGGGCCTCGACCGCCGCCGCGGCCCCGAGTCGTGGTCGACCACGTTCGCCGACCTCGACCTGGACTCCCTGGCCCGCGTCGAGCTCGCGAGCCGCATCAAGGGACGCCTCGGGGTGGAGGTCGAGGACCGCGTCACCGCCGACAGCACGCCGGCGGAGGTCCTCGACCTCGTCAACGACCTCGCCGGCGCCCGGGCGGGTCTGGCGTGAGCGGGCACGTCGGGCACACCGAGAACAGCGTCGACATCGACGCGCCGCTGGGGTTCGTGTGGGCCGTCACCAACGACCTGCCGCGCTGGCCGGACCTGTTCTCCGAGTACGCGTCGGTCGAGGTGCTGGAGCGTGACGGCGACACCGTGACGTTCCGCCTCACGATGCACCCGGACGCGGACGGCACCGTCTGGTCCTGGGTGTCGCGCCGCTACGCCGACCGGGCCGCGCGCCGCGTGCGCGCCCACCGCGTCGAGACCGGCCCGTTCGAGTTCATGGACATCGAGTGGACCTACGAGGAGCTGGCACCGGACCGCACGCGCATGCGCTGGGTGCAGGACTTCCGCATGAAGCCCACCGCACCCGTCGACACCGCGTGGATGACGCAGAACATCGACACGCGCTCGCCGCAGCAGATGGCGCTCATCAAGGCGCGGATCGAGGCGGACCGCCGGCGCGTGGTGGGCCCGCAGGACGTACCGGCCAACGTGCGCCGCGGCGGCACGATCCGCACGCTCGTCACGCCCGGCACCGTCGGGTCGTCAGCGGGGTTCTGCGGCACGGTCGACCTCGAGCCGGGCGAGTCCGTCGCCGAGCACTTCCACCCGTACTCCGAGGAGTTCGTGCACGTCGTGTCGGGCACGCTGCGGATCGACCTCGACGACGAGCCGCACGTGGTCCCGCCGGGGCACGCCGTGCTCGTGCCGCGCAACGTGCGGCACCGGCTGACGGCCACGGACGGGCCGGTGCACGCCGTGTTCGCGCTCGGGCCGCTCGCACCGTCGCCCGAGCTCGGGCACGTCGACACCGAGGCCGGCCCGCACGAGCGGTTCCCCGGCGAGCGGTCCCGCCACGACGACGCCATGGTGCGTGCCCGATGACCGGCCTGCACCGCGTCGTCGTCACGGGCATCGGCGTGGTCGCGCCCGGCGGGGCGACGCGCGAGGACTTCTGGCAGCGGATCGTCTCGGGCAAGCCCGCGGTGCGCCGGGTCACCGCGTTCGACCCGGAGCCGTTCCGCTCCCGCATCGCGGCCGAGTGCGACTTCGACCCGGCCGCGTACGGCCTGACACCGCGCGACGTGCGGCGCACCGACCGGTTCGTGCAGCTCGCCCTCGCGTCGGCCGACGAGGCCGTGCGCGACAGCGGCCTGGACCTGGCGGCGGTCGACCTGGACCGCACGGGCGTCAGCCTGGGCACCGCGGTCGGCTCGTCGATCACGCTGGAGGACGAGTACGTCGTCGTCAGCGACCGGGGCCGCGACTGGGCCGTGCACGCCGACCACGCCATGCCGTTCCTGCACGACGCGCTCGTGCCGTCCAACGCGGCCGCCGAGCTCGCGGCCCGCTACGGCGCCCGCGCGCAGGCCACGGTCGTGTCCACCGGCTGCACGTCGGGCATCGACTCGATCGGCCACGCGTACCGGCTGATCCAGGACGGCGAGGCGGACGTCATGGTCGCCGGGGCGTCCGACGCACCGATCACGCCCATCACCGTGGCGTGCTTCGACGCGATCCGCGCCACCACGCCGCACGACGGCGACCCCGAGGAGGGCTCGCGGCCCTTCGACGCGGACCGGCAGGGCTTCGTCCTCGGCGAGGGCGCCGCCGTGCTCGTCCTGGAGCGCCTGGAGCACGCCGTGGCGCGCGGCGCGCGGATCTACTGCGAGGTCGGGGGGTACGCGTCGCGCGCCAACGGCTACCACATGACGGGTCTGCGGCCCGACGGCGTCGAGCTGGGCCTCGCGATCGAGGACGCGATGCGGCAGGCCGCCGTCGCGCCCGACGACCTCGGGTACATCAGCGCGCACGGCTCGGGCACGGTCCAGAACGACCGGCACGAGACCGCCGCGTACAAGCGGGCGCTGGGCGAGGCGGCGTGGACCACGCCGATCAGCTCGATCAAGTCGGTGGTCGGGCACTCGCTGGGCGCCATCGGCTCCATCGAGATGGCGGCGTGCGCGCTCGCGATCGACCGGGGCGTCGTCCCGCCGACCGCGAACCTCACGACGCCCGACCCCGAGTGCGACCTCGACTACACGCCGCTGCACAGCCGTGAGGCGGACGTGGCGCACGCGCTGTCGGTCGGCAGCGGGTTCGGCGGGTTCCAGTCCGCGATGGTCTTCTCCCGGGTGGGTGGTGCGTGATGACGGTGACGACGCAGCAGGGCGCGACGAGCGCGCAGGACGCGGCACGCCTGGCCGGCGGGCTGATCACCGGCATCGGCGTGGTCGCGCCCACGGGCATCGGGACCGACGCGCACTGGCGGGCGACCCTCGCCGGGGAGTCCCGCCTGGGGCACGTGCCGGCCGAGCGCGCGTACGCGGGCCTGACGACGCAGGTCGCCGGCCTGGTCGAGGGGTTCGACGAGGACGCGTTCGTCGAGAGCCGCATCCAGGTGCAGACCGACCGGTGGACGTGGATGGCGCTGGCCGCGACGCAGCTGGCGCTCGAGGACGCCGGGCTCGACCCCGCCGACCACGACCCGTACGGCCTGTCCGTCGTGACGGCCAGCGGCTCGGGCGGCAACGCGTTCGGGCAGCGGGAGATCCACGCCCTGTGGGGCCAGGGCCCGGAGTCGGTGAGCGCGTACCAGTCGATCGGCTGGTTCTACGCCGCCAGCAGCGGGCAGGTCTCGATCCGCGACCAGCTCAAGGGCCAGTGCGGGGTCGTCGTGTCCGACGGCGCCGGGGGCGTCGACGCGGCCGCGACGGCCAACCGGCTGCTGCGCCGCGGCACCGACGCGGTCGTCGTCGGCGGCACGGAGGCGGCGGTGTCCCCGTACGCGCTCGCGTGCCAGGCGGGGCGCCGCACGTGGAGCACCGACCCCGACCCGCGCCGGGCGTACCGGCCGTTCGCGCCCGACGCGGGCGGGTACGTGCCCGGTGAGGGCGGCGCGATGCTCGTCCTGGAGTCGCCCGCCTTCGCCGCCCGGCGCGGTGCGGGACGCGCGTACGCGCAGGTCGTCGCGACCGCATCGACGCACGACGGGCGCACGACGGCCCCCGGCACGGGCGACCACGGGCAGCTCGTGCGCGCCGTCGTGCTGGCCCTGCAGCGCGCGGGGCTGCGCGCGTCGGACGTCGACGTCGTCCTCGCCGACGGCGCGGGCGACCCCGCGGGCGACGCGGCCGAGCGTGCCGCGCTCGTCGAGGTGTTCGGCACGCGCGGCGTGCCCGTGAGCGTGCCGAAGACCATGACGGGCCGGCTGTGCTCGGGCGGCGCGGCGCTGGACCTCGCGTGGGCGGCGCTCGCGCTGCACCACGACGTGGTCCCGCCGTCCGTGGGCGTCGGGCCCGACCCCGCGCTCGACCTGGTCACCGAGCCCCGCGCGGGCACGGGCCTGCGCACGGCCCTCGTCGTCGCCCGCGGCCACGGCGGCTTCAACGCCGCCGCCGTCCTGCGCACCCCGGAGCCCTGACCCCGGCGGTGCGTGACGGGATCGCCCTCTCACCCGACGGTGAGAGGGCGATCTCGTGGCGTCTGCGGGCGCGCGAGAGCGGTCGGACCACGTCGCGCGCTCGGCGACCGAGCCGTCGGGGTGACACGTCGACGGACGCCCCGTGCACGGCGCGTCACGGAGTTCTGTGAGAGATGTGGGCATCCCCTGCGAATCCTCGGAAAAGCCTGAAAGGACGTTGACGGGCTTCCCATGTGCCCGGAATCATCCGATTCGGGCCACGACCGCTAGGGGGGAGCGTCATGGACACGACAGCGACGATCACGTACCGGGGGCAGGTGCGCAGCACGGCGCCGGCACGGGCCGGGCACCCAGGAGGCCACGGAGCCTCCCACGGACCCGGGCACCCGTGCCTGGCCGACGCGGGACCCGGCACGCACGCCGAGCGCCGCCGCATCGCCGACGAGCTCCACGACGTGCTGGGGGTCCGGCTCGTCGCGCTGCTGCTGCAGGCGCGGCGGCTCGCCGACCACCCGGACGCCGAGGTCCGCGACACGTCACGCCGCCTCGACCACCTCGTGCAGCAGATGATGTCGGAGGTCCGCACGCTCGTCGGCACGTTGCACGCACCCACGCGCGCGCCCCACCGGCAACCCGTGCCCACCGCCGTCGACGACGCGCTGCCGTGCCTCACCACGCACCTCGCCGAGCTCGCGGCGTCGTTCCCCGACGACCGCGTGCGCCTCGACGTGCGGCACCCCGTGCCGTCGCCGGCGCTGCCCGCCGAGGTCGCGCTCGCAGCCGCGCACGTGGCCGCCGAGGGCATCGTCAACGCCGTGCGGCACGGCACCGGGCGCGTGGACGTCGTCGTGCACCTCGCCGACGCGCTCGTCGTCGACGTCCGCAACACCACGTGGCACGCCGACGCGCAGGCCTCGCCGCTGCCTCCCTCCGGGGGGCACGGTCTGCACGCGATGCGACGCCGCGTCGAGGAGCGCGGCGGCACGTTCCACGCGGCGCACGCGCCCGACGGCCGGTTCACGCTGCGCGCCACGTTCGACCTCGCGCCGGGGGCGGCGCGCTCCCGTGCCTGACGGCCATCCGCGGTCCGCCACCACGGTCCTGGTGGTCGACGACCAGCCGTTGATCCGACAGGGCATCCGCGCCGTGCTGCGGGGGCAACCGGGAGTCGAGGTGGTCGGCGAGGCGCACGACGGCCACAGCGCCGTGCGCACCGCGCGCCGCCTGCGTCCCGACGTCACGCTCATGGACGTGCAGATGCCCGGCATGGACGGCGTCGAGGCGACGCGCGTGATCTGCGCGGACGACGACCCGCCGACGAGCGTCGTGGTGCTCACCATGTACGACCAGGACGAGCACGTGTTCGAGGCGCTGCGCGCCGGGGCGCGCGGGCTCGTCCTCAAGGACGCCCCCACCTCGGAGCTCGTCGCCGCCATCCACGCGGCCGCAGCCGGCGACAGCCTGCTGTCGCCGAGCGTCACGCGCCGCCTCATCGAGGAGTTCGCGCGCCGCCCGACGGTGCGGATGGAGGCCACCGACGGCCCGGCCGAGCTCACGGCGCGGGAGCGTGACGTGTTCCGGCTGCTCGTGCAGGGCCTGAGCACCGCGGAGGCCGCCGAGCGGCTCACGCTGGGCGACTCCACCGTGAAGTCCCACGTGCAGAGCCTGTACCGCAAGCTCGGGGTGCGGGACCGCGTGCAGGCCGTCATCTACGCGTACGAGCACGGGCTGGTGGACCGCACGTCTCCCCCGCCCGGGGGAGGGACGGTCCCGCGGGGGACCCGCGTGCTCCGGTCCGCGGGGGACGACGCGTGGCGGCCTGCTCCGTAGCGTCGGTCAGGTCCTGACCGCACCGTCGCCGAGGAGCGCACCGTGACCCACCGTCTGCTGATCGTCGCCCGCATGGACCCCGGCGCGTGGTCCGACGTCGCCGGGCTGTTCGCGGAGTCCGACGCCTCGGACCTGCCGCACGACCTGGGCGTCGTGCGGCGCGACCTGTACGCGTACCAGGGGCTGTACTTCCACCACGTGGAGTTCGCGGGCAGCCCGGACGCGGCGATGGCCCGGGCCCGTGACCGCGCGGACTTCCGGCGCCTGAGCGCGGACCTCGAGCCGTACGTCCGGCCGTACGACCCGGCGACGTGGCGCTCCCCCGCGGACGCGACCGCCACGCCGTTCTACCGCTGGACGCCGGGTGCGCCCGAGGCGTGGGGCACGGGCGTGGCCCGGGGTGCCGCGGCGCCCTGACCGCACCGGCCGCCCGGCCACCTGCCCGGCCGGCTGCCCGGACCTGCGCCCGGCCCGCGCGACGACGTGCGTCGCGCGGGCCGGGCGCGTCCGACGGGCCTGGGTCACGCGCCCGTCCCGACGCCGACCCTGCCGGGCTCCGCCACGGGCTCGGGCGTCGTGGGGTGACCGTGCGGCGCGAGCGGCGACGGCTCGACGCGCAGCAGACGCGCCGCCCACACCGGCAGCCACCAGTTCCAACGACCCATCATGACGACGGTCGCCGGCACGAGGACCGAGCGCACGATCGTCGCGTCGAGCAGGATGCCGAGCGCGATGCCGGACGCGAAGATCGCGACGTCGAGCTCACCGCCGGACGCCATCGACGCGAACGAGAAGAACAGGATGAGCGCCGCGTAGGTCACCAGCCGCCCGGTGCGGGCCACGCCGCGCACGACGGCGAGGCGCGTGTCCCCGGTGCGGTCGTACTCCTCGCGCACGCGGGACAGGATGAACACCTCGTAGTCCATCGTCAGGCCGAACAGGAACGCGAAGAGCGTCACGGGCACGAACGTGCCGATCGCGCCGTCCGCCTGGATCCCCAGCAGCGCCTGCGTGCCCCAGCCCCACTGCCACACCAGCACCATCGCGCCCAGCACGGCCGCGAACGACAGCAGGTTCATGACGATGGCCTTCAGCGGCAGCAGCAGCGACCGGAACGCGCGGGCCAGCATGACGTAGCTGACGAGCGCGACGAGGCCGAGCATCCACAGGAACGTGCCGTAGGTGACGTCCACGTACCCGATCTGCTGCGTGGCGTTGCCGCCGACCAGGACGCCGTCGGGCACGGTGTCGACGACCGCGTCGATCGTGGCCCGCCCGCCGGGGGTGCCCGACTCCTCGACGGGCAGCACGGTGAGCACGGCCGAGCCGTCGCGGCGCCACGCGTCGTCGTCGGGGGCGGCCACGCCGTGGACCCCGGGCAGCGCCCGCAGGTCGTCCGCGAGCGCGTCGGGGTCGGTGCCCGGCGGCACGTACACGTCGAACGACGCGAGCGTGCCGCTGGGCACGCCGGCACCGGTGAGCGTGTCGAGGCCGTCGCGCCCGGGGCCGGCGGACGCGAGGTCGTCGGACGCGGGCACGTCGAGGTTGAGGTTGACGGCGACGCCACCGAGCAGCAGGAGCAGCAGCGTCGAGGCGATCATCGCGGGCCAGCGCCGGTGCACGACGCCCTCGACCCACCGGGTCCACGCGCCGCTGCCGTCACGGTCCAGGCGGCTGGTCCGCACGGACGCGCCGTGCGTGCGCCGGCCCACCCAGGACAGCAGGAGCGGGAGCATCGTGACCGACACCAGCGCGGACGTGGCGGTGACGATGGTGCCGCCGATACCGAGGCTGCGCAGCAGCGGGATGGGCAGCACGATCATCGTCAGCAGGCCGATGGCGACGGCGCCGGAGGAGAACGCGACCGCGTGCCCGGCCGTGCGCATCGCGGCGTGCACGGCCTCGTCACCGAGGGTCCCGCGGGCCCGTTCCTCGCGCCAGCGCGCGACGACGAGCAGCGCGTAGTCGATCGCGATGCCGATGCCCAGCAGCGGCAGCATGATGACGGTCGTCTCGTGCACGGTGACGAACGGGCTGACGAGCAGCAGCCCGATGTAGGAGATCGGGATCGCGGTGAACGCGGTGAGCAGCGGCACGAGCGCGAGCCACGAGCGGAACGCCCACGCGAGCACCACGAGCGCGGCCAGCACCGTGAGCGCGAGCTTGACGGGCACGTTGAGCCCGCCGGCGTCCGTGCCGGTGGCGAGCGGGTCCAGGCCGGTGACCTGCAGGGTCGCCCCGGGCGGCAGCAGCGGTGTCATGGCGTCGACGACGACCTCGGTGAGCTGGCCGCCCTCGCCGAGCGCGCTGCCGGGCAGCCCGCCCTGCTCGACGGGCCCGCCGAACACCAGGCCGAACGTCGTGCGCCCGTCGTCGCCGACGAACGCGGGGTCGCCGGTGTCGGCCCACGAGACGACGCGCGCACCGGCGGCCGTGCCGGCCGCGGCGAACGCGTCGGCGAGGTCGTCGCGCACGTCCTCGACGTCCGTGCCGGGCGGCAGCGTCACCACCGGCACGAACGGGCGCTCGTACCCGCCGGTGCCGTAGGTGTCGAGGATCTGCTGGTTCGCCTCGTAGGCGGGCAGGCCGGGGTACTGGTTGGCCTCGGTCATGTTCGGCAGGAGCAGCGCGATCGCGCCGCCGCTGGCGAGGAACAGCAGCACGAGCACCAGGCGCACGGTGCGCCGGTGCCCCAGGACGTGTCTCGAGAGTCTCTCCATGCCACCAGGGCACCAGAGCGGTCTTCCGTGGCCGTGCGGGAGATCTGGGGAAAGTCTGAGAACCGGCGTGGGCACCTCGCGGCCGGGGGACGCACCGGGGCAGACTGCCCAGGTGACCACCGTTGCCCCACCGCGCGTCCTCGTCGTCGACGACGAGGCGTTCCTCGCCGACTTCGTGGCCACGGCGCTGCGCTACGAGGGCTTCGAGACGCAGACGGCGGGCACGTCGGCGCAGGCCGTGGCCAGCGCGCAGACGTTCGACCCGGACCTCGTCGTGCTCGACGTCATGCTCCCCGACCGCTCGGGCCTCGAGACGTGCCGTGAGCTGCGGCGCCTGGGGCTGGACGCACCGGTCGTGTTCCTCACGGCGCGCGACGCGCAGGCCGACCGCATCGCGGGCCTGACGGTCGGTGGCGACGACTACGTGACCAAGCCGTTCAGCCTCGACGAGCTCGTGCTGCGGGTGCGCGCGGTGCTGCGCCGCACGGGCGTCCCGTCGCCCGACGCCGACGGGGACGTGCTGCGCTTCGCGGACCTCGAGGTCGACGTCGCGGCGCACGCGGCGCGACGCGCGGGCGAGCTCATCGACCTCACGCCGACGGAGTTCAAGCTGCTGCGGTACTTCACGGCGAACGCGGGACGCGTGCTGTCGAAGCGGCAGATCCTCGACCACGTGTGGGAGTACGACTTCAACGGCAACGACGGCGTCGTGCAGACCTACGTCTCGTACCTGCGGCGCAAGGTCGACGTGTACCCGCCGCCGCTGATCCACACGATCCCGCGCGTGGGTTACGTGATGCGCACGCAGGCCGGGGCGGCGCGGCGGCGCGAGCGGGGCAGGTGAGCGCGGCGGCGACGCGCCCGCGGCCGGCCCGCTCGCTGCGGGTGCGGCTGACGGTGCTGGTCACGTGCCTGCTCGCGGTCGGGCTGCTCGCGGCGCTCGGGGGGACGCTCGCGGCCGTGAACGACTGGCGCGGGGACGCCGGCTCGCTCGCGGAGCTGCAGCAGCGGGTGCGGGCCGCCGCGCTGACGTCGGCGGGCGTGGCGCTGGTGGCCGTCGCGCTGCTGTCCTGGCACGGGGTGCGCCGCGCGCTGCGGCCGCTGGAGGGCATCGCGCGTGCCGCCGAGGAGATCGGTGCGGCACCCGACCGCGTGACGGACCGGCGCGTGGCCGCAGGCGACCAGCCGGCGGAGGTCGCCCGGCTCGCCACGTCGCTGGACGCCATGCTCGACCGGCTCGACGCGGCGCTCGCGGCGCGCGCCGAGTCGGAGCAGCGGCTGCGCACGTTCGTCGCGGACGCGGCGCACGAGCTGCGCACGCCGGTGACGACGATCCGCGGGTACGCCGAGCTGTTCGACCGCGGCGCACGCGACGACCCGCAGGAGCTGCCGAAGGTGCTCAGCCGCATCCGCTCGGAGGCCGAGCGCATGGGCGACCTCGTCGACGACCTGGTGCTGCTGGCGCGGCTCGACGCGGAGCGCGAGCTCGAGCACGGGCCGGTCGACCTGACCGTGCTCGCGCACGACGCCGCGATGGACGCACGCGCCGCGGACGGCGAGCGCACCGTGGTGGTCGACGAGGACGGGCCGGTGGTGGTGCTCGGCGACGAGGCCGCGCTGCGCCAAGTGCTCGCGAACCTGCTGACGAACGTCACGCGGCACACCCCGCCGGGCACGCGCGCGACCGTGCGGGTGCGTGCCGACGGCCCGCACGCCGTGCTGCACGTCGCCGACGACGGGCCGGGCCTGGCCCCCGAGCACCGCGAGCACGTGTTCGAGCGGTTCTACCGCGCGGACGCGGGCCGGGCACGCGCGACGGGTGGCGCCGGGCTGGGCCTGTCGATCGTCGCGGCGATCGCGCACGCCCACGGGGGCACGGTCGCGGCGGTGCCGACCCCGGGCGGGGGCACGACGATCACCCTCCAGCTCCCCCGCTGACCCCACCCGGCCCGCCCGTCGCGAACAGTGGTCACAGGTGCGACCACTTCCCGCTCCGGCACCGCCAGGTGTGACCACCACGCGCACCGTCGAGCGACGCCGGCGGCGGTCGGCGGCGGGGCGCTCAGGGCGTCGGGTCCTGGCCCGTCGGGTCGGACGGGTACAGGCGGCGCGTGGCCGTGTCCTGGTTGTCGCCCGGGGGCGGCTGCGTGTCCGGGCCGGTCGCTCCGGGCAGCGGCTGGTTCTCCGGGTCCTGCGTCTCGGGCCGCTGGGATGCCGGGTGGACCGTGTCCTCGCTCATCCCTCCACCCTGCGGCCCTCACCCGGACCCCGCCACCCGAGGTGACGAGGTCCGGGGGGTCGGGCAGCGGCGCCCGTCAGCCGCCGACGACGCCGCACGCGACGCGGTCGCCCGCGTCACCGGTCTTCCGCGTCGCCTCGTCGGGGCCGTCGGGTGCGTAGCGCTCGGGCACGTGCGCGAGGTTGTCGCGGCCCGCGTGGACCATCACGGCCGAGCCGTCGTCGTCGGTCAGGTCGGCGAGCGTCAGCGCGTCCGTCGTCACCGTGAGCTCGGCCGACCCCGACGCGTCGACCAGCAGCGGCGGCAGGTCGCCCGCGTGCTCGCCGTGGTCGCCCGCGTCGGCCCCCAGGTGCCCGCCGGCGGACAGGAAGTCGCCGATCTTCGCGGGGTCCGACGGGTCCGGGCTGGCCGGCTCGCACCGGCCGACGGCGTGCACGTGGAACCCGTGGAAGCCGGGGTCCAGCCCGTCCACGGCCACCTCGATCTCGAGCGCGTCGTCGTCCTCGTCCAGCGACACGGTGCCGACCTGCGCACCCGTCGCGTCGACGAGCGAGACCTCGAGGTCGTCGTCCCGGTCGTCCGGGGTGGCTGCCGTCGTGGCGGCCGGCTCACCCCCTGCGGCCGGCTGCTCCTGGTCCGCGTCGCCGCACGCGGTGAGTGCCGCGAGTGCGGCGATCGTGAGCGTGGTCGTGCTGAGCCTGCCTCGCATCGTGCCCCCTGGTGTCGGTGCTCGGAGCCGTCCACGCTACGAAAGGCCCGGGGACCGCGCGCGTCGAACGCGACACCACCGACCCGCCACGCGGCCCGTGACCGACGAGGACGCGGCGAGTCCTCTCGACGCCGCGGGGACCTGCGGCCCGGCGTGACGACCCCGACGTGACGACCCCGACGTGAGGAGCAGCCGTGGCGGCACCGCCCGACGAGGTCCCGATCGACCCCGACGTCGTGCGCGCGCTGCTCGCCGAGCAGCACCCCGACCTGGTGCCGCTGCCGCTGGGCCGCCGGTACGCCGGCTGGGACATGGCGATGTACCCGCTGGGTGACGACCTCGCCGTGCGGCTGCCGCGCACCGCAGCGTCCGTCGGGTCGATGCGCTCCGAGCTGCGGTGGGTGCGCGAGCTGGCCGTGGGGTGGACGTTCCCGACGCAGCGCGTGGTGCGCGTCGGCGTGCCGGGCGCCGGGTACCCGTGGCCGTGGGCGGTCGTCACCTGGCTGCCGGGCGTGACGGCTGCGGAGGTGCCGCTCGCCGCGTCCGCGGGCCCGCCGCTGGGCCGTGCGCTGCGGCAGGTGCACGTGCCCGCGCCCACCGACGCGCCGTACAACGACGAGCAGTCGATCCCGCTCGCCGACCGTTCCGCCGGCGTGGTCGCGTCCCTCGCGCACGTCGAGCGGGAGGGGCCGGCGCGCGGCCTGCGGCTCGACCGCGCACTTGCGGAGCGGACGTGGGCCGACGCCCTGGCCGCACCCGTCGACGTCCCACGCACCTGGATCCACGCGGACCTGCACCCGCACAACCTCGTGAGCGTCGACGGGCGGTTCGGCGGGATCCTCGACTGGGCCGACGTCGCCGAGGGCGACCCGGCCACCGACCTCGGTTTCCTGTGGCTGGACCTGCCGGCGGCCGGGGTCGCGGCGGCGTACGACGCATGCGGCGGGCTGTCCCCCGCGACGGCCGCACGCGCCCGCGGCGTCGGCCTCGCCCTGGCCACCGGGTGGGCGGGCTGGGACGACCCGCTGACGAGCGCGATCGGCTGGCGTGCGCTCATCGGGCTGGGAGTCGTCCGTCCCGTGTGACGCCCCGGCCCGCCGTGCGGGCACCCGATCAGGCGCGCGACCGACGGAGCGCGGACCACAGCACCACGAAGCCCGTGACGGCCCCCATCGCGACCACGGCGAGCACCGAGACCCCCAGCGACACCGTCGGCTGGACGAATGCGAGCACGAACGCCACCAGGCCGAGCACGAGGACGACCGGCCCCGCCCGGCGCTGTCCGCGACGCGCCGTCATGACGAGCCGGTCGAGCTCGGGGCTCTCGTCGAGCCGCAGCGCCTGCCGCTGCGCGTCGTCCGGCACCGGCGCCTTGGGCAGGCCGTTGCCGATGACGACGGCCACCAGGGCGACGGCCGCCGCCAGGACCACGCGGCCGGTGCGCTCGTCCCCGGTGGCGTAGCTCAGGAAGTAGGCGTGGATCGCCACGAGGACGGGGGTGAGGATCGACAACGCCGTGTCGATCGAGCGGCGGTCGGTCTCGCGCGTCCGCCACAGCGGCACCACGCCCGTGCGGGCGATGCGCTCGCGGACCGGCTGCGCGGCCACCCCGACGGCGCCGATGCCGACGAGCAGCAGCGACGGCAGCGTGACGAGCACCAGCTTGGGGACGTACGCGTCGGCACCGTCCTTGCCGCCGTCCTCGAGCGTCAGCACCCAGGGCAGCTGGCCCCAGGCGTACACGGACACGGCCGCCATGACCAGCAGGCCGAAGGCGGAGACCAGGATCCCGCGTACGGGCAGCTCTCGTGCCGCGTCGCCCGCGGTGGTCGTCTCGTGATGCATGGTGCCCCCTTGCTCGGTCGGACGTGCCGGGTCGGACGTGCTCGGTCGCACGTGCTCAGTCGGTCGGTGGAGCCGCGCGGCCCACGCCGAGCGAGTGGAGGAAGGCCGCGAACGCCGACTCGACGACGGACGCGTTGGCCGAGTAGCGGATCGTCGTGCCCCGCCGTTCGGCCACCACGAGGTCGGCCTCACGCAGGATCCGCAGGTGACCCGACAGCGTCGGGCCGGCGACGTCCAGCGCGTCGGCGAGCTCGCCGACGAGCATCCAGTCCCGTCGCGCCAGCTCGCGCAGCACCGCGCGCCGCGTGGGGTGCGACAGCGCGGCGAACACCCCGTCCGCCATGGCTTCCTCCATATTTCGTGAAACACCAAAATAGCGTCCACGACCCCTGCCGCGCCACCCCGAGCCAGCATCGGGATCGATCCCCCCACCCCGCGAGCCGTCGATCCGGCCCGTCCGCCCGCGAGGGGGTCGACCGGCTCGACGCGGCACCGGTACGGTCGGAGCGGATGTCCACCACCGACCCCGCCCGGCTCGTCGCCTGGGACCGAGAGCTGCGTGCCGTGCACGCGCGGCTGCGCGACAGCCTGCAGGTCGCGCGGGAGTCCGTCGAGGACGTCGCGGCAGGCGGCCCGGACGCCCCGACGCGGGACCTGCTGCTGTTCTGCACCGGGTTCTGCGCGGCGCTCGACGGGCACCATCGCGGCGAGGACGACGTCGTCTTCCCGGGGCTGCTCGGCGCGGCCCCCGAGCTCGCGGACGTCGTGAGCCAGCTGGTGCGGGACCACTCGGTGCTGTCGCAGCTGCTCGGCGAGCTGCAGCGGGCCGTCGACACCGGCCACGCCGCGGGCGTCCACGACCCCGCCGCGCTGCACCGGCACCTCGACGGCATCGAGGCCGTCATGGAGACGCACTTCCGGTACGAGGAGAAGCGCCTGCTGCCCGTCCTCGCGGAGCTCGCGCTCGACGCGACGCCGCGCGCGGCGCTCGGGCCGCTCGCGTGAGGACGCGTCGGGGCGGGCCCGGCGCACGAGCGGAGCGAGCGGGAGGTCACGTGGGCGGGAGCCGTCACGGGGCTGCCGCGCGGTGGTCGTCCTTCGCCGCGGTGGTCGTCGTCGCCGTCACCACCGGGTGCACGGACGGGACGCCTCTCGAGCACACGGTGGCGGGGAGCGTCACGGGCGGCCCGGGCGGGGAGGCGTCGGTGACCGTCGACCCCGACGAGGTGGCCCAGGGCTGGGCCGCCGCCGGCGGCCCCGCGCTCGACCTCCCCGACGGCCACGTCGCGCTGCTGCTCACCAGCGGCGCGATCCGCCGGCCGGAGGTGACGTCCGTCCGCGACCGGGACGGCACGTGGGTCGTGCACGTCGACTCGGAGCGGCTCGGCGACGGCTGCGTGGAGCCCGCGGTGGTCACGGTCGTGTCGATCCTCGTCCACGTGCGCACCACGGTCCGCCCGGACGACGTCCGGCTCGACGTCAGCGAGCACCGCGGCACCTGCTGAACGCGGGCCGGAGCGACGCCTCGTCGGCGGAGCGGGCGGGGCTGGATCGACGGCTCGCGGGGAAAGGGGTCGTGCCGGGCGGCGGTCGCCGCGAGGATCGGGGGATGACGGACGACGGGTGCGTGTTCTGCGGGATCGTCGCGGGTGAGCTCGGGGCGTCGGTGGTGCACGAGTCGCCGACCGTGCTGGCGTTCATGGACATCGACCCTGTGACGCCGGGCCACGTGCTCGTCGTCCCACGCGCCCACCTGCCGGAGCTGGCGGACCTCGACGACGACGTGGGTGCGGAGATGTTCGCCGTCGCGCGCTCGGTCGCGGCGGCGCTGCGCCGCTCCCCGCTGCGGTGCGAGGGCGTCAACCTGTTCTACGCCGACGGCGAGGCCGCGTTCCAGGAGGTCTTCCACGCGCACCTGCACGTGTTCCCGCGGTTCGCCGACGACGGGTTCCGGATCGACGCGCGGTGGGGCTCGAACCCGTCGGGTGCCGAGCTCGACGCGCACGCCGCCGCCCTCCGCGCCGCCCTCGTCCCACCCGCGGCGGACCAGGCGTGACCTGCCCGCAACACCCCTGACACACCCGGCTCGTAACGTCGCCCACCGCACCCGTGGACAGGTCGGGCGGGCCACGCCACTCTGGGTGCACCCGGCTCACGAGGCCGCGCGGACCCGCACCCGACCCGGTGCACGGCAGGACGCCACGACGCGAGGAGACCGGGATGTTCGACCACGTCGACCCGTTCATCGGCACCGAGGCGACCGACCTGCCCGAGCCGTCCGGCCTGGCGGCGACGTGGTGGTGGCCCAAGCCGCAGGTCGGCAACACGCACCCGGGCGCGACGTACCCGTTCGGCATGGTGTCGGCGTGCGCGTACTCCGGGGCGTACCCGACGGGCTACGGACGGTACGACCTGTCGACCGAGGGCCGCCCGCCGGTGCTGCACGACCGGCTCGTCGCGACCGGCTTCACGCACTTCCAGCAGTCGGGCACGGGCGCGATCCGCAAGTACTACAACTACTTCCGGGTGACGCCGATGCTGGGCCCGCTGGACGACCTGGACTGGCCGTGGGAGATCGTCGACGAGGTCGCCGAGCCGGGCTACTACGCCGCCACCCTGGAGTCGGGCATCCGCGCCGAGATCACCGTGGGGCCGAAGTCCGCGGTGCACCGGTACACGTTCCCCGCGCACCACGACGCGCGGCTCGTCATCGACTTCTCCCTGGGCGGCCTCGACATCCCGTACGGGCGGACCGTGCCGCTGCGCGCGCACCTGGGGACCGTCAACCCCGGCTGCGCGGAGGGTGAGATCGTCGTCGAGGGCGCCCCACTGGCCGCGCGCGTCGAGTGCGACGCGCAGCACTGGCGGCAGATGCTCTGGTACGACCGCCGCCTCATGCCCGGCGGCACGCGCCTGGACTTCGACCGTATCCGCCCCACGACGCTGCGGCCCTTCGGTCTCATGTGGGCGGGCCCGACCGAGCCCGGGCAGGTCGTCGAGCTGCGCTTCGGGTTCTCGCTGCGGGGCGTCGAGCAGGCCGCGCGGACCCTGGAGCGCGAGTGCGGGCCGGACCCGCGGCACTCCTTCGAGCGCCGACGCGCCACGACGCAGGCCGTGTGGCGCGAGCACCTCGGCAAGGTGCAGGTCGACGCGCCGACGCCCGAGAAGGCGACCGTCTTCGGCACCGCGCTGTACCACTCGCTCATCAAGCCGTGCCTGGCCCCCGACGAGTCGCCGTTCTGGCCCACGCCCGGGCCGTTCGCGTTCGACCTGTCGACGATGTGGGACATCTACCGCACGCACCTGCCGCTCATGACGGCGCTCGTCCCGGACAGGTCCGTCGAGCTCGCGAACGCGCTGCTGCAGATCGCCGAGGAGGAGGGCAACCTGCCGATCGGCTACCGCATGGCGCGCGGCGCGGACCGGTTCAGCCGGCAGGGCTCGGCGCTCGCCCACACGTTCCTCGCGGACCTGTGCGCGCTGGGCCTGCCCGGTGTCGACTGGGACTGGGCCCTGGTGCACATGCACGACGACCTGCGCCGCACGTACGGCGAGGAGTTCCTGCTGCACGGCCGCACCCACCCCATCAGCCACACCCTCGACCTGGCGTTCGGGTACTGGTGCACGGCGATCGTCGCGGGGCGCGTGGGCGACCTGACGCTCGTCGAGCAGTTCGGCCCGCTGGCCGCGCGGTGGCGCAACGCGTTCGACCCCGGCACGGGCCTTCTCGTCGACTCCACGTACTACGAGGGCGGGCGGTGGAACTACTCGTTCCGCCTGCTGCACGACATGGCGTCGCGCATCGCGCTGGCCGGCGGGGACGACGAGTTCACGACGATGCTCGACCAGTTCTTCGGCTTCGGCGCGGACCCCGTCAAGCAGCCCGGTCTGCACCCCGACGTCGACGAGATGGCCGCCGGGTACGCGCTTCACCGCTTCGAGGGTCTCAACAACGAGCCCGACATGGAGGCGCCCTGGGCGTACATGTACGCGGGCCGCCCGGACCGCACCGCGCAGGTCGTCCACGACGTCGTGCAGCAGCAGTTCGGGACGGGCCGCGGTGGGCTGCCGGGCAACGACGACTCCGGCGGGTTGTCGTCCTGGTACGTGTGGGCGACCCTGGGACTCTTCCCCGTCGCGGGGCAGAACCTGTACCTGCTCAACGCGCCCGCGTGGCGCGAGGCACGCATCGACGTGGGCGGCCGGCCGTTCACGATGGAGACGACCGGATTCGTCGAGCCCGAGCCCGGCGGCCCGGTCCAGCACGTGCAGTCGGTCCACCTCGACGGCGTCCCGCTCGACCGCCCGTTCCTCACCGGCGGCGAGCTGCACTCCGGGGGCCGGCTGCTCATCGGTCTCGGCCCGGAGCCGTCCGGGTGGGGCACCCAGCACCGACCACCCAGCGCCCCCGCGCCGCACGTCGACGTCCCGCTCCCCCGCCTCGCCCGACCCTGACGGGGCTGGATCGACGTCTCGCCACCAGGGGGAGGGGCGCCGACCCGCCGGAGCCCCCGCAACCCGTGGCGCGAGCGGTCGACCCAGCCCCACCCACCCCGCGACACGTCGAACCAGCCCCACCCCACCCGTCCCCCCGCGACACGTCGAACCAGCCCCACCCCTCTCCCCGCGAGAGGTCGAACCAGCCCCGAGAGGACGACGCCGTGAACGCTCCTGCCGCGAGCCCCGACCGCCGCCTGGTCATCGTCGTGCGCGCCGATCCGGTGATCTGCGGTCACTCGGGCGAAGCCCGTAACCTCGCCGAGGCGGCGCTGCAGCGGGGTTTCGACGAGGTCCGCATCGTCACGTGGCCCGTCGACCGGCTGCAGGAGGCCGGCCTGCCGCTCAAGCCGTTGGACGGCGTGCTGCCGTACTCCCCGGGGATCGTCGTGGAGCGGCCCGAGCCCGTCGGCGACTACAAGGTCCCCGACGGCCGCTACCTGGCGGGGCTCACGGGCCGGCTCGTCGAGCTGTTCACCGACGGCGTCCCCACCGTCGCGATGTCGCTGTACCTGTCGCCGCACGCCACGGCGGTGGCCGACGCGGTCGCGGTCGCGCGCCGCACGGGCCTGCCCGTCGACGTGGTCACCGTGGCCGAGGCCGTCGGGTCGGACGTCACCAACGTCGTGCGGGCGTGCGTGCAGGAGGACCGGTTCGGCGCCGCGGCGCACGTGCTCGCGCAGTACCTCGCCCACGACGTCGTGCTCGCCGTGTCGCAGTACACGCGCGACCTGGTCGTCACCGAGGCCGCCGCGATCGACGCGCGCTACGGCACGCGGTTCGCCGAGGAGTGCGCCGCCCGCGTCGCGGTGTCCTACCCCGCGATCGACGTCGCCACGTACCTGGCGCGCGACGAGGACGCGACCGACCGCGCGCTCGCGGCCCGCGGCCTGACGCGCGACGGGTACGTGCTGTTCCTGTCGCGCCTCGCGCACGCCAAGGGCGTCGACGACCTCATCGACGGCTACGCGCGCTCCGGCGCACCGGCCGCCGGGCGCCGCCTCGTCATCGCGGGCAACGGGCCGCAGGCCGACGAGCTGCACGCGCACGCCGCCGCGACGGGCCTGGGCGACCTCATCACCTTCCTGCACGACGTGCCGGACGACGAGAAGGCTCACCTCATGGCAGGCTGCACCGCGTTCGTGCTGCCGTCCAAGCCGCGCCCGGAGTTCGTCGAGACGTTCGGCATCGCGCTGGTCGAGAAGATGCTCTCCGGCGGCGGGCCGGTCATCACGACCGTCACCGGCGGCATCGGCGAGGCCGTCGGCGACACGGCGCTCATCGTGCCCGTCGACGCCCCGGACGCGATCGCCGGCGCGATCGACCAGGTGCTCGCGATGGACCGCGCGGAGCGGGCGGCCTGGTCCGAGCGTGCGCGCGAGTACGCACTGCGCTTCGACCGGGGCGTCGTGCTCGACCGGATCCTGGAGCAGGTGACGGCCGCGACGTGGGCGGCGGTGCCGGCCTGACACCGGGCGGGACCGGGCTGCGGGTGCCGTCCGGCGTCAGGCCGGCACGGCGTCCGCGATCGCCCCGGCCGGAGCCGAGGATCCGGCCGCCGGCGTCGTGGGTGGCTGCGACCCGGTTGACGGCGATCTGCGTGACGCCGGCCAGCGCGAGCGCGAGCAGGGACAGGGCTCACTGTGCGCGCTGCACGCCGTGAGATCGAGCGCACCGGGACGATCCGGTCCTCGACCGAACCACTTCCTCGCCATTCGTCCATCTTCGGGGCCCGCGTGCCGATTCCGAGGACGACGTCGACCGCCCGCGCGGGCCCGTCGCAGTTCACGCTCGTGTTCACCGACATCACGCTCACCACGGTCGAGCCGCCCACGTGGCACGACGTCGACGGGACCGCCGACGACACGTTCACGCTCCCGGAGGTCGACGGCGTGGTCTGGACGCGCGACGGCGACGTCCTGGCACCCGGCACGCACCCCGGCAGCGGCACGGTCACGCTGGTCGCGACCGCGGCACCCGGTCACGAGCTGACGGGCAGCACGACGCACGCGTTCACGTTCACCGACCTCGAGCACGTGACACCGCCCGCGCCCACCGCGACGGACAACCCCGGCACGGCGCTCGACGTGGTCACGGTCCCCGCCGCCACCGGCGTGACGTACATGCTCGACGGCACGCCGCTCGCGGCGGGCGACTCGGCGGCCCGTCGTGCGTCGCCGGCTACCGCGGGACGGTGAACGTCCACCCGTCGGACCGCAGCCGCGGGATCACCCGCCGCACCGCCTCGACGGTGCGGCTGCGGTCGCCGCCGCCGTCGGGCAGCAGCACGATCCCGCCGGGCGCGATGCCACCCAGTCGCTCGACGAGGACGTCGGCGGGCGGTGCGGGGTCTCCGTGCGCTCGGGCGTCCCCGCCGCGGGGCGTCGCCTGGTGATCGCCGAGCCCGCGACCTCTCAGCGGATCAAGCGGACACGCGGCTCGGCGGCCCATGCCCGGTCTGCGGTGAGGACCGTCGCGTCGAGGCGGTCGCCCAGCGCGAGGCAGAAGCGGTCGCCCAGGGACAGCCCGTCCCCGCGCACCCACCTGCTCGCCGCGCGCTCGGCGTCGGTCGTGGTCGCGTCGTGCACGGTGAGTCCGTAGCTGGACAGGAGCGCTGCGGCGACGGACCAGTCCCCGCCGGCCGCGCGGACCTTCTGTGCGGCCTCGGACCAGTTCACCGCGGAGCAGACCGCACCGTCGGTCAGTGCCTGCTCCGCGACGTCGGCGCCGGTCTCCCCACCCAGGTAAGCGAGGATCGCGGAGGCGTCGAGGACCGTGGTCACGCGGCATCCTCGCGGTCGGCGGCGGCGCGGCGTTCGGCGAGCAGGTTCGCGACGAGGTCCGCCCCTGCCAGCTGGCCGCGCACGTGGTCGCGCGCCTGCTCGCGCGTCATGACCACCAGGCCCCCGGGGGTCTCGAGGAGGATCAGCGGGACGCCCGCGTCCAGGCCGGCATGGGCGCGCACCTCGGCGGGGACGACGAGGCGACCCCGATCTCCCATCGTGACGGCATATGTCCCACTCATAGGGCAAGAATACCACTCCATACATGGTTGTGGGATATGCGTGACCCCGGCTCCCGAGCGCTACGGCGCACCCCGCGCCCGCCCCCGGTCAGGGCGGGCACGTCCGGCGTCACGCGTGCCGCAGCGCGGCACCGGCCAGGAGCGGCCCGTGGCCGCCGACGACCAGGTCCCATCGCCTGTCTCCTCGACTCCGCCCGACGGCCCCCGTGCGCAGGAGCACGTCGGCCACCGTGCCGGGAATGCGGGACGGCGAATCTCGGGTCGCTGTCCGGTCCCGCACGCGCGCCAACCGCGGGTGAGGCATCCGTTGTGGAATGCCTGGGCGCATCACGGCCCCGCCATGCCAGGATTCCCGCGGTCCCGCGTGAGAGACGAGCCGACCGGCTCGACCCCGAGGCCACACCCCGGAGGTCTGCCGTGCTGTCGCGCCGTCGTGCCGTCGTCGTCCCGTCCCTCGTCGCGCTGCTGTGCGCGCTCCCCGCGTGCAGCTCCTCGCCGGCGGAGACCGCCCCGAGCCCGTCGGCGTCCAGGTCCGCCACGGCGAGCCCGGCGCCCGAGGCCGACGGCGGTCCGGTGCTCACCAAGGACGACCTCGTCGCCACGATCATCGCGGCGTACCAGGAGGCGGGAAGCTACGACTTCACGCTCGTCATGGGCGAGGACGGGGCGCTGGGCGACGTCGCGGGCTCGATGCACCTCGGCGACGTGCCGTCGTACGACATGGCGATGACGATGATGGGCCTGGAGATGCGGATGCGCGCCGTCGACGGCCTGGGATACGTGAGCCTCGGCGAGCTCAGCGGCGGCAAGTTCCTCGCCGTCGACCCCACCGACCCGACCGACCCGTTCGCGGAGGCGTTCGCCGACTCGATGGACCAGGCCGACCCGTCCATGGGGCTGAAGGAGCACGAGGCCGCGATCGTCAGCGTGACCCCGGTCGGCGAGGCCACGGAGGTCGACGGCGTGCCGGTGCGGACGTACGAGGTCGTGATCGACCCGCGCCAGATGCCCGAGCGGATGGCCGAGCTCGAGAGCAACCTGCCGGAGGGCGCCGAGGTCCCCGCGACCCTCACGTACACCTACGACATCGACGCCGACGGCCACGTGCGGGAGGTGTCGTACGAGATCCTCGGGATCGAGGGCGTCATGACGACGTCGAACTGGGGTGCCGCGGCGCCCGTCGTCGCGCCCGGGCCCGACGAGATCACGACGCGCGAGGCGCTCGGCGGCTGATCCCGGCACCCGCCCTGCACGCCGACGCCGCCCGGTTCGTCCCTGGTCAGTCGCACGTCGAGGACCAAGGGCTCACCGGGCGCCGGTGATCCGGGGGTAAAGAGGAGGTCCGGGTGGCTGCGCATGCCGAGCGCCTCGAGGCGCTTCGCGGCCCGGGCTGGAGGTCGTCATGTCGGGCAGGCTCGAAGGCAAGCGAGCACTGGTCACGGGTGCCGGGTCCGGGATCGGGAAGGCGATCGCACGCAAGTTCGTCGCCGAGGGTGCGCGCGTGGTGCTCGCGGACGTGAACGAGGACGCGGTGACGGCGCTGGCCGCCGAGCTCGGTGAGCGCGCGAGCGCGCTGCAGCTCGACGTCACCGACGACGCGGCCGTCGACGGGCTCGCGGACGTGCTGCGCGAGCGGCTCGGCGGGCTGGACGTGCTGGCGAACAACGCCGGCACCAACGGGCCGCCGGCGCGCAGCCACGAGTACCCGATGGACGGGTTCGACATGGTCTGGCGCGTCAACGTGCGCGGCGCGTTCCGCATCCAGCAGGTCGGGCTCACGCTCATGCTCGAGGGCGGCGGCGGGTCGATCGTCACGACGTCGTCCATCGGCGCCGAGCGTGCGACGCCCGCGGCGTCGGCGTACATCATCAGCAAGGGCGCGCTGCGCTCGATGGTGCAGACCGCCGCGCTGGAGTACGCGCAGGAGAACATCCGCGTCAATGCGATCGGCCCCGGGATCACGCGGACCCCGTGGATCGACCGCCTCGACCCCGACCTCGTCGCCCAGCTCGCGGCGCAGGTTCCGCAGGGTCGCATCGGGGAACCCGCCGAGATGGCGAACGTCGCCGCGTTCCTCGCGTCCGACGAGGCCTCGCACGTCTCCGGGCAGCTCTGGCTGATCGACGGCGCCCGCTCGGCAGGGTGACGGCGGTCCGACGTCGCCACGACGCCGGACGGACGACGACCGCGGCGCCTCCCCCGAGGCGGCGCCGCGGTCGTCACCGCCACGCCCCACCGGTCCGGGAGGCCGCTCGGACCGCCCCCAGCACCGCCCGCTCCTCGGCGGCGGTCAGCCCCGAGCGCCGGGGCCGGTCGATGCCGCGCGCGACCTCGTCGGCCAGCGCCCGGGCGGTCGTCTCGCGCAGCGGCCGCAGGGTGCCGCCCGCAGCGCGGTACGCCGACCCGTCGCGCTGCGCGAAGCCCGCGTCGGCGACGGGGATCCACAGCGGGAGGGAGCGCGGACCGGCCCAGTGGCGCACGTCGTGCGCGAGCAGCGTGGCGTCGTCGACGGCGACGGTCTCGACGTCCACGGCCGTGACGTCCTGCACGAGCGCGAGGAAGTCCGCCCAGGTGACAGGCGTACCGACGGCGTTCACCGCACCCGTCACGCCGGCGCGCCCGGCCGCGACCAGCCACGCCGCGAGGTCGTCGACGTCGATGACCTGCACGAACCGGCCCTCCGGTGCCGGGACGAGCACGCGCCCGCCACGGTGCAGACGAGCCGGCCAGTAGCCGAACCGGTCGGAGGGGTCACCGGGCCCGACGATCAGCCCCGGCCGCGCGACGAGCACGCGGTCCCCGAGGCGCGCGGCGGTGGCCCGCTCGGCCGCGACCTTCGCGTCCGGGTACGCGGTGAGGTCGCGGGGCTCGACGAGCTCCGCCGACTCGTCGGCGCCCGGGACGTCGTGGCGCGCGTACACCGACACCGTCGACACGAGCGTCCAGTGCTGCGCCCGGTCCGCGAGCGCGTCGAGCGCGCCGGCGACGAGCGCGGGCTCGGAGGTGATCTCGACGACCTCGTCCCAGTCGCCCGTCAGCGCGTCGTACGCGCCGGGCGCGGTCCGGTCGGCGCGCACGAGGCGGGCGCCGTCGGGCACGTCGCCGGACTCCCCCCGCGCGAGGCACACGACCTGCGCACCGTCCGCGAGCGCAGCCCGCGCCACCGCGGACCCCAGCCACCCCGTCCCGCCGAGCACCAGCACGCGTCGCACCGTCCCAGTGAACACGACCGGGGTGCCGGGCACGGGGTGGGTGCCCGGGACGTGGTCACGTCTCGCGCGCCGGGCTGGGGACGTGGTCGCACCGGTGACCACGACGGGCGCTCCGGCCTGTGACCACGACGGGCGCGCCCGCTGGGTCCCCGCGCCGGGTCAGCGGGCGCGCGCGAGCTCGTCCAGGGCCGCGAGCGGGTCCGGCCCCGCCGGGAACAGCACGCACGTCGTCGCCCCCGCGGCCCCGCGGGCCGCCACCCCTGCGCGGACGCCCTCGGGGGTGCCGGCGAGCGCGAGCTCGCGCACCCACGCGTCGGGCAGGGCGGCGGCGAACTCGTCGGGCGAGGCGGACCGGGCCCGCAGCGCGGCGAGGTCCGCGGCGAACGGCAGCGGCGCGACGTGCGGCGCCCAGTCGGGCTCGCCGATCCACGCGAGGCCGGACCGGGCGCGGGCGAGTGCCGCGGCCTCGTCGTCGTCGACGGACCCGACGTCGTAGGTCACGACGCGGGCACCGGGCGCCGCCACCAGCGCGACCGACTCGCGCACGTACGGCGGCGCGCAGGGCTCGGCGAGAACGACGCCGTCGGCCACGCGCCCGGCGGCGGCGAGCGACCGCGGGCCGCGCACGCCCAGCACCACGTCGGGGACGACCTCGGGGAGGGACGACGGGTCGAGTGCGGCGCCGTCGAGCGGGACGGGCGCGTCGGGGTGCGTCGTCACGGTCGCGCCGCGCAGGAGGTCCCGCAGCGCGCGCGTGTACGCCTCGAGGTACGTCAGGGGGCGTGCGGGCCACGACCCGGCGGACCGCATCCAGCCCGGCATGCCGTGCCCGACGCCGAACGTCACGCGCCCCGGGAACAGCCGCGCGAGCGTCGCGGCGTCCATCGCGGCGAACACGACGCTGCGCGCGGCGGCCGGGACGATCCCGATGCCGACGTGGATGCGCTCGGTGGCCGCGAGCACGGCGGCGGCCTGGGCGGCACCGCCCCGGAAGCCGAGGTCCTCGACGACCCACAGCTCGTCGAACCCGAGCTCGTCGGCGCGGCGGGCGAACGGCAGGACGTGCGCGGCCGGCAGGTCGCGCGGCAGGAGCACCCCGAGGGACGGCGTCGTCATGGACCCATCCTCGCGGCCCGGGGGTCGGGACGGGGACCGCGTGACCTGGTCGTTCCGTCACGCACGACGCGGGCGCGGCAGGTCAGGTCGGGACGGTGAACGTCCAGCCGGCCGCGCGCAGCGCCGGGACCACGCGCCGCACCGCCTCGACCGTCGCGCTGCGGTCGCCGCCGCCGTCGTGCAGCAGGACGACGCCCCCGGGCTCGACGGCGCCGAGCCGCTCGACCAGCACGTCCGCCGGTGGCGCCGGGTCCCAGTCCTCGACCGCGAGCTGCCACTCGAGAGAGCGCATGCCGAGCGACGCGGCGACGTCGACCGTGCGGCCCCAGCGCCCGTACGGTGCGCGGAAGAACGGCACGGGCACGCCGGGGACGACCGCGTGGATCGCGTCGAGGGTGCGCTGCAGGTCGGCACGCACCGCGGCGGCCGGGAGCTCCGCGAGGTCGTCGTGCTGCCACGAGTGGTTGGCGAGCACGTGCCCGTCGTCGACGACGCGCCGCACGAGGTCCGGGTGCTGCTCGACCTGCACGCCGACCAGGCAGAACACCGCCCGCACGCCCTCGCGCGCCAGCAGGTCGAGCAGCGCGACGGTGTCGGGCGGGTTCGGGCCGTCGTCGAACGTGAGCGCGACGGTGGGGGCGGCGGGGGCGGTGGCGACGTACCGGATGACGTCGGGTGCGCTCGGGTCCACGCCCGCATCCTGCACCTTCGGGCGGTGGTGGTCGACCGCCCTCGGTCCCACGTCGTGAGACGGCCGCCGATCGAGACCGGGCTCAGGTCACCGAACGGCGCGGTTGCGCCACCTGAGCCCGGTCTCGGGGGGCACGCGTCCCGGAGGGTGAGACCGGGCGACGGGGGCCTGGACGACGGGGTCGGACGACGAGGTCAGGGTGCGACGGCCGCGTCGGTGAGGACCGCCTCCTCGCCGTCCGGGCCCGTCGCGTGCACCGTGAACGACGCGTCGGCCACGTCGAACGTCAGGACCGCGCGCTCGTCGCCCGCCGTCCACGCGAGACAGCCGCGCGTGCCGTCGAGGTCCCACTCGAACGCGCCGCCGAACGCCGCGTGCGACGCCCGCAGCCGCAGTGCCGCGAGCTGCGCCCGCACCACGGGCCGCGCCAGGGCGTCGGCCACCTCGCCGTCCGTGTAGTGGTGCCGGTTGACGTCGCGTCCCACACCCGTGGCGGCCAGCAGCTCCATGTCGTTGGACCCCGCGAGCAGGCCCACGTAGTAGACCTGCGGGATCCCGGGGACGAAGAGCTGCAGCAGCCGCGCGAGCAGGTAGCGGCGGTCGTCGCGCGCGAGCGCGTCGTAGAACGTGCAGTTGACCTGGTAGAGGTCGAGGTTCGACGCGGCCGCGCCGGTGGCCTGGCGCGACGTGCCGCCGGAGTTCTCGTGCATCGTCTCGACGAGCGCGTCGATCTTCTCCGGCGCCAGCAGGCCGGGCTCGCCGGGGCGCAGGTCGGACGGGCCCACGTCGACGATGCCGATGCCGTCGTGCGTGTCGAGCACGGTCACGGCGTTGGCCGGCCGGATCGCCAGCCACCCGGCGAGCGGCTCGAGGTCGGCCGCGGTGAGCGCGTGCAGCACGAGCGGCGGCAGCGCGAAGTCGTAGACGAGGTCGACCTTGCGGGCGATCTCGATCTGCTGCGTGTGGTGCCCGTGCACCTCGACGAGCACCTGCGCGCCGCGCGCGCGTGCCAGCGACACGATCCGCTCGGTGTACGCGTCGGTCGCGGGCGTCATGAAGCAGTCGGTGCCCGCCTCCTTGCCGGTGTACCCGACGGCGTCGAGCCGCAGCATGGTCACACCGCCCGCGGTGAGCGCGTCGACGACGGCCGTCAGGTACTCCCACGCCTGCGGGGTCCGCAGGTCGAGGTCGACCTGGTCGGGCGTGAACGTCGTCCACACCAGACGCCTGCGACCGCCGAGGGTCATCACGGTGAACGGCAGGCCCGGGCGCGGGCGGTAGATGCGCGCGAGGTCCTCCTCCGACGCGCCGTCGGGGAACACGGCACCGAGCGTGAGGAACATCGGCGCGTGCGGGGAGGCGTCGCCGCGCTCGCGCACGTCGCGGAACTGCGCGGAGTCCGCAGAGACGTGGTTGACGATGACGTCGGCCATCACCTCACGGCCGGCGCCGAGCGCGCGGACGTCGTCCCACGTGCCCAGGCGGGGGTCGACCTGGGTGTGGTCGCGCGGGTCGAACCCGGCGTCGGCGCCGTCGAACGGCGGGTAGAACGGCAGCACGTGCACGCCGCCGAACGCGCCGGCAAGCGGCCCGTCGAGGAGCGCGCGCAGGCCGGGCAGGTCCCCGGCGAGGCGGTCGGCGTAGGTGATGAGCTGCGGGCCGTGGGTCACGGTGGACTCCCGTCGTGGGTGCGGTCGCACGGAGGTGGAGGCCGCGCCGCCCCGGCAGGGGGCTCTCGGGGCGGCGCGGCGGTCAGGGGGCGGCGGGCGGTGGGGCGTCCGACGCGGGTCGCTCGCGCAGCCGCGCGAGCCAGCGGGCACGGGCGTGCCGCGCATCGCGGGACACGGGCGCGTCGGGCACGAGCCCGTCGAACCCATGGCAACCGCCGGGCCACACGTGCAGCTCGGCGTCGCCGCCGTCGGCCCAGAGGCGTGCGGCGTACGCGACGCACTCGTCGCGGAACGTCTCGGCGGACCCGACGTCGACGTAGGTGGGCGGCAGCCCGGCGAGCGACGCGGCGCGTGCGGCGGACGCGTACGGCGGTGTGCCGGGCCCGCCGGCTGCGCCCGGCAGGTACGCGGCCCAGCCGGTGGCGTTGGCGGTGCGGTCCCAGGTGCCGACGCCGGCCATCTGGTGCCCCGAGGCGCTGTCGTTGCGGTCGTCGAGCATGGGGCACACGAGCAGCTGGCCGGCCAGGCCCGGGCCGCCGCGGTCCCGCACCAGCAGCGCGAGCGCGGCCGCGAGCCCGGCGCCGGCGCTGACCCCGGTGACGACGACACAGCCCGCGTCGAGCCCGAGCTCGTCCGCCTGCGCGACGACGCCCAGCAGCCCCGCGTACGCGTCCTCGACGGCCGCCGGGTACGGGTGCTCGGGCGCGAGCCGGTAGTCGACCGACGCGATCGCCCACCCGGGCGCCGACGACGCGACCACGGCCACGTCGTCCGCCACCGTGCCGAGCACCAGGCCACCGCCGTGCAGGTGCAGCAGCAGCGGCGCCGGGCCGGCACCGGGTGGGCGCAGCAGCGCGACGCGCACGTCGCCGTCCGGGCTCGCCCCGGATCCCGGCACGGTGTGCCACGTCAGCGTGCGCCCGCACGACCGCGCGACCTCGTCGAGGTCCGGTGGCACGGTGCGCGCACGCAGCGGCGCGATGCCGTCGGGCGCCAGCGTCGTGACGACGTCGGCGGCCCGGGCCACGAGCGCGGCGGCGATCGCGGGGTCGAACGGCGGGCGGGTGGCGGTCATCCCTTCAGCGCCCCCTGCATGAGCGCGCTGACGAACTGCCGCTGGAACGCGAGGAACACGATGAGGGTCGGGGTGAGGATCAGCAGCGAGCCCGCGCACAGCAGCGGGATGTCGGTGCCCCACTGCCCCTGGAACGCACCCAGGGCCCCGGCCATCGTGCGGTTCTTCGGGTCGTCGACGAGCACGACCGCGAGGAGGAACTGGTTCCACGTCCACAGGAACATGAGGATCCCGAGGGACGACAGCGCGGGCCTCGACAGCGGCACGTGCACGCGCGTGAACAGGTTCCACGTGTTCGCGCCGTCGATGCGCGCGGCCTCCGAGAGGTCCGGCGGCATCGTGACGAAGTGCGCGCGCATCCACATGACCGCGAACGGCATGTACAGGCCCAGCAGCGGCAGGATGATCGCCCACCGGGTGTTGAGCAGCTGCAGGTCCCGCATCTGGTAGTACAGCGGGACGATGATCGCCTGGAACGGCAGGGTCAGGCCGAGCACGAAGCCCAGGAAGATCCAGCGGTGGCCGGGCGGGCGCAGGTGCCCCAGGGAGAACCCGGCGAGCGTCGCGATGAGCAGCGCCGCGGGCACCACGCCGAGCTCGATGAGGAAGCTCGACCACAGCAGCGCCCACATGTCGGCGGCCTGGAAGGCGTCGACGAAGTTCGACCAGTACGGCGTCTCGGGCCACGCGAGGCCCGACGGGTACGTCCCGGGCTGGTGCAGCGCGGTGACGAACAGACTGACGAAGGGGACGACCGTGACGGCCATCAGCAGGATCAGCAGGGCGTGGCCGAGCCACCGTTCCCGGCGGGAGACGATCATCAGTCCTCCTCCTTCGTCAGGCGCTGGATCGGCAGGACCACGGCCAGCACGAGGACCATGAAGACCACGGCCAGTGCGGACGCCTGGCCGACCTCGCGGGAGAAGAAGCCGAGGTAGTAGATCTCCAGGCCGGGCACGAGCGTGGAGTTCGCGGGGCCGCCCTGCGTGGAGATGTAGACGATGTCGAACGCGGCGAGCGCGGCGATGACGGTGACGGTGACGCACACGCCGATCTCCTGACGCACGCTCGGCAGGGTGATCGCGAAGAACTCGCGGACCGCGCCGGCGCCGTCGATGCGCGCGGCCTCGTACAGCGCCGGGTCGATCTTCGTCATGCCGGACAGCAGCAGCAGGAGGCACAGGCCGAGGGCGACCCACGCGCCGATGACGCCGACGGCGCCCAGCGCGGTACTGGTGTCACCCAGCCAGGCGCGCGTCACCGAGCCCAGGCCGAGCATCCGCATCAGCTCGTTGACCAGGCCGTCCGTGGCGAGCAGCCACGTCCACATGATGCCCGCGGCGACGAGCGGGATGACCTGCGGGAGGAACAGCACCGTGCGCGCGGCCAGCGCGAGCCGGCTCGCCGCGAACTTGCGGATCGTGGCCGCGGTGAGCAGGCCGAGGATCACCGGGACGAAGCTGAAGTAGATGATCAGCTCGAGCGCGTTGACGGTCGAGCCGAGCAGCTCGGGCTGCTCGACGAGCCGGGTGTAGTTGTCGACCCCGACGAACGTCGAGGCGCCCACACCGTTCCAGTCGTAGAGCGAGTACTGCACCGTGAGGGCCAGCGGGCGCAGCACGAACACCACGTAGAAGAAGGCAGCCGGGACCACGAGGCCGAGAGCGGCCCAGCCCCGGCGCAGGCGCCGCGCCTTGAGGGCGCGGCGCCTGGCCTCGAGGCTGGTCGACGCAGTCGCGACGACCTCGCGGCGACCGGGTGCAGCGGTCGTCCGCGTCGCGTTCATCAGCCGTTGACGTCGTTCTCGTAGTCGGCCTGCACGGCGGTGAGGAGGCCCTCGGCCGTCTGCTCGCCGGCGGCGAGCTTCTGCAGGTTCGGCGTCCAGCTCTTGGCGTAGATGGCACCCGTCGCGTTGGCGATGAACTCCATCGCGCCGTTGTCGTCGGCGATGGTGGCACCGGCGGCGAGCGTCTGACCCGTCACGGAGTCGGCGTCGACCTCGGGCATGAAGGCGTCGGCCGGGCCCATGGGGTGCGAGCCACCGATCTCGACGGCGATCGTGCGCGCCTCGTCGTTCGTGGCGATCCAGTCGAAGAAGAACGCCGCGCACTCGGGGTTCTCCGCCTTGGACGAGATGCCGAACGTCAGCGGGGCCGACATGGCGCCGACCTTGCCACCCTCCTCGAGCGGGGGCATGAGGAAGAAGCCGGCCTTGCCCGCCATCTGGGTGTCGAGGTTGCCCGACTCCCAGTCGCCGTTGAAGATCAGCAGGCTCTTGCCGTCGATGAAGCGGCCCATCATCTGCGAGTAGTCGAGCGAGTTGATGTCGTCGGCGAAGTAGCCGGCGTCGATCCACTTCTTGAGGTGCTCGGCGGCCTTGATGTTGTCCTCGGTGTCGATGCGCGCGCCCGGCTTCTGGAAGGTCCAGTCGTTGATCGGGTCGACGGAGCCGTAGGACGCCATGAGGAGCTGCAGCGGGAACGCCAGGCCGCCGGTGGCGCCACCGTTGAACTGGTCGGACGGCGTGATGCCGGCGTCCTTGGCCTTCTGCATCATGTCGTCGAGCTCGGCCAGCGTGGCCGGGGGCTCGGTGATGCCGATCTGCTCGGCGAGCTCGGTGTTGTAGAAGACGCCGGTCATCGAGTAGTTCTTGCCCATCGCGTACAGGGGTCCGTCGCCGCGGCGGCCCTCGTCGTCGACCCGCATCTGCGCGAGCTGCGAGGCCGGCCACTCGTCCCAGCCGAAGTGCGCGGCGGCCTCGTCGAGGTTGTAGAGCAGGCCGTCGCCGACGAGGTCGGACATCTGCGGCAGGCGCATGAGGTCCGGCGGGTTGTCGGCCAGCACGCGGGGCGCGTTCTGGGTGATGACGGCGAACTGGTCCTCGCGGACGTCGAACGTGACGTTCGGGTACTGCTTCTCGAACTCCTCGAACAGCGCGGCGGACAGCGGGAAGCCGGTCTCGAGGTACGCGTCGAGCGTGACGTCGTCCGTGCCGCAGGTCCAGTCGCCGTCGGCGGCGGTGGTGGCGCCGTCGTCGGCCGCGTCGTCGGCGGTGCTGTCGGCGCCGGGAGCGCTGCACGCCGTGAGGGCCAGGATGCTTGCGAGGAACAGCGACGTGGCTGCGGCCGCGTTCCTTCCAGTGGATCGAGACACCGGTGTCTCCCTTGGTCATCGGGCCAGGGTCCGGGGGGCTCGGACCCATGGCTAAATCGTGTTAGCAGTGCCATGCTCGCCATGCGGGCCAGGGCTGTCAAGCCGGAGCAGGTCACGGATCGGTGACGGCGCGACGCCGACCGGGAGGAGTCGGGCACGTCGCCCGGCCGCCGCGCGAGCGCGCCCTCGCGGCCTAGGATCCTGCCGACCGAGAGGACCGACGTGACCCGACGTGTGACGCTCGCCGACGTCGCCCGCAGCGCCGGCGTCTCGTCGAGCACCGCCTCCCTCGTGCTGTCCGGACGAGGGCCCGAGCTGCGGATCTCCCCCGGCGTGCAGGACCGCGTCCGCGCCGCGGCCGCCGAGCTCGGCTACCGGCCCAACGCCGTGTCCGTCGGGCTGCGCAAGGGCACGACGCGCACCCTCGGCCTCGTCTCCGACACCATCGCCACGGGCCAGATGGCCGGCGACATGATCAAGGGCGCCATCGAGGCCGCCCGCGACCACGGCTACATGCTCTTCATCGGCGAGACCGAGGGCGACCCCGGCATCGAGTCCGACCTCATCGACGCCATGACCGACCGGCGCGTCGACGGGATCATGCTCACGTCGATGTTCACGCGCACCCGCCCCGTGCCCTCGGCCCTCGAGCGCCTGCCCACCGTCCTGCTCAACACCCTGCCCGACGGCCCCACGCGCGCACCCGCCGTCGTCCCCGACGAGGCCGCGGCCGGGCGCGCCGCCGCCCGGCTCCTGCTCGACGCCGGGCACCGCGACATCCACCTCGTCGGCGCCGGCCCGGGCCCCGACGACGTCCCGCCCGACACCGTCGCCGGCGTCGAGCGCCTCGCCGGCATCCGCGAGGTGCTGCGCGACGCGGGCCTGGAGCCCACGTCGGGTCACCTGTGCACCGACTGGGTACCGCCGCAGGGCTGGGCGGCCACGCACGACCTGCTCGCGGCGCACCCGCACCCGCGCGCCATCGTCTGCTTCAACGACCGCCTCGCGTTCGGCACCTACCAGGCGCTGCAGGAGGCAGGCCTGCGCATCCCCGACGACGTCTCGGTCGTGTCGTTCGACAACTACCCCATGGCCGACTGGCTGCGCCCCGGGGTGTCGTCGTACGCGATCCCGCACGAGGCCCTCGGGCGGCGCGCGGTCGAGCTGCTGCTCGCCGAGATCACCCGCGGCCCCGGTGGGCACGAGGTGCACCGCCTGCCGCTGCCGCTGCGGGCGCGGGGCTCCGTCGCGTCCGTCTGACGCGCGTCACGCGGCGCCGGGGGCCTGCCGCGCGCCCGGCGGCGGGCCTGCGGGGCCGCCACCGGGGCCGACGCCGCGGCGAGCCCGCGCCCGCAGCACCCACCAGACCACGCCCCCGACCAACGCCCCACCGCCGCCGATCCCCAGGCCGATCACGACGAACACGCCGAGCACCGTCCCCCAGATCGCCGAGAAGAACGGCACGAACGGCTTGTCGGACGCCACCGCGACCCACGCGTCGTCGAACCCCGCGGGAGGCGCCGCCAGCGTGTACGTCCCGTCCTCGAGGGCGGTGAACGCCCCCACGGTCGCCGCGACCCGGCCACCGGCCGCGGTGCGCATGTTCACGCCCGGTGCGCCGTCCGCAGCCACGACCTCGCCCGACGGCGCCTGCAGCAGCACGTCCTGCTCGAGGCGCGGCCGCTCGCCCTCCGGCGCGTCGTCCGCGCGCACGACGAGGTACACGGCGTACCGCTCACCGCCGTCGAGCTGCACCTGCACCGCACCCGGCGCGGCCGTCCACGCCAGCACCGCGGGCCCCGGCTCGCCGTCACGCGTCAGCACGTCGGTGCGCAGCGCGCCGACGAACCCCCCGGCCGTGACGACCGCGGCGACCAGTGCGCCCACGAGCAGCAGCACCCCCACCGCCGTCACGGTCACGGGCCCGGTCAGGGACGTGCGCCGGGGCGCGGGGACGGGCGGCGGGAGGTCGGTCACGACGCCGAACGTACCGTCGCCCCACCGCGAACGGCACAGCGACGACGCGCCGACGTCAGATCGACGCGACCCACAGGCCGTCCCGCGCACGCGTCATCGCGACGTACAGCTCGCGCAGGCGGAACTCGCGGCGCTCGCGGTCGACCTCGTCGAGCTCCTCGGCCTTCTCGGTGAGCCACGACGCGAACGGGTCGACGACCAGCACCTGCTTGAACTCCAGGCCCTTGGCGCGCTTGATCGTGCCGACCTTCACGCGGTTCACGGGCACGCCGTCGTACTGCTCGAGGTTGACGACGGGCACGCCCGCCTTCTTCAGCGCCTCGGTGGCCGACTCCACGCCGCGTCGCGAGAGCGACAGCACACCCACGTCCCCGAAGTTGGTGCCGACCTCGGCGACGACCTCGTGCACGCGCAGGACCATGCGACGCTGCCGGTCGGCCTCGTTCTGGCACCGCACGTACACCGGTTTCGGGCCGCGGCGCGGCACCTCGGTGGGCCGGTCGCCGCGCGCGGTCGCGCCCTCGATGTCCGCGTACTCGTCGTCCTTCACCAGCAGGGACGCGAACTGCAGGATCTCGCGGGTGTTGCGGTAGTTGACGTCGAGCACGGTGCCGCGGCCCGCGACGGAGACGCCCGCCTCGGCGAGCGTGAAGCCGCCCGGGTAGATCGTCTGCTGCCCGTCGCCGATGAGCGTGAACCCGTCGGGCGCGTCGCCCACCAGCGCGTGCAGCATGCGGATCATGACGCACGTGAGGTCCTGCGCCTCGTCGACCACCACGGCGGTGTACCGCTCGGCCAGGGGCTCGCGCCGCAGCTCGGCCTCGGCGAGCGCGATCTGGTCGGCGAAGTCGTGCACGCCGCGGTCCCGCAGCTCCTTGTCGTACGCCTCGTACAGGTCCCACACGACCCGTCGCTGCTGCATGCCCAGCCGGTGCCGGCGGCCCAGGCGCGGCAGCGCCGCGTACTCCTCCCAGCGGGTCAGACCGCGGCCCTTGATGACGTAGCTGACCTCGTCGTGCCAGTACTCCTGCTCGTGCCGGTCGGTGTCGATCGCACTGCCACCGGCCACCCTGCCCCACGCGGCGGTCCACGCGGACGCGATCTGCTTGCCGTCGATGCGTACGCTCACGCCGCGCTCGTCGAGGATCCGCTTGGCGGTCTCGTGGACGCCGGCGAACTCGACGCGGTCGACGACGTCCGGCGCGAGACGCGTGAGCTGCTGGCGCAGCACGTCGGGCAGCGTGCGGATGTACGTGGTGACCAGGACCTTGCCCTGCTGCGTGCGCGCGAGGTAGGCGGCGCGGTGCAGGCCGACGACGGTCTTGCCGGTGCCCGCCGCCCCGCGGATGCGCGCCGGGCCGTTGTAGCTGCGCCGGACCACGCGCGCCTGTGCGGGGTGCAGGAACGACATCCACTCCTCGACGGGCTCGGCCATGAGCCCCTCGAGCATGGCGCGCTGCACCTCACCCTCGCTGAGCAGCGGCGTCGGGAGGTCCGGGGCGGGACGCGGCTCGGGCACGACCGTGTCGGGCGCGCCGTCCTCGTCGGGTGCCAGCAGGACGGGGCCGCGCGGTCCGGGCAGGACGGGCTCGGGCAGCGTCGTGCTGATCGGCGCCGCTGCGTCGACGTGCGTGAACCACGACAGGCACCGCGCGAGGACCGCGTCCACCTGCTCCTGGCCCAGGCGCGCGCCGCGGCGGGCGATCTGCCGCAGCACGTCGCGGTCCCCCAGGACGCGCACGGGTCCGACGCGCTCGTCGACCCCGGAGCGCCCCGCCAGCACGGCGACGGCGTGGACCTCGCCGGGCGCGAGCCCGACCTCGACGAGCTCACCCTCGGTGCGGTAGGCGAGGTCGGCCAGCGCCATGAGCTCGTCGGTGACGTCCTCCTGGCCGCGGAAGATGCGGTCCTCGGCCATGCGGACGTCCGCCCAGGCCTTGGTGTCGACGATGAACACGCCGGCGGGGCCGACGACGACCATGTCGACCTGCGCGCGACGACTGCCCGGCCAGCGACGGTCGGCCAGCAGGTGGTAGCCGGCGGCGGCGAGCGGCGCGAGTGCCGCGGCCGTGCGCTGCTCGGTCGCGGACGCCACGCCGTAGCGCGACGCCGTGGCGCGTGCGTCCGCCGCGGCGCGTTCGTGCGCGGCGGCGAGCGCGAGCTGTCGGCTCTGCTCCTGCGCGGCGGAGTCCCCTGCTGGCATGGCGTGACGTCCCTCCCGGTCGGACTCTTCTCTATCGGCCGGAAAGCGTGCGTCCATGAGGTCGCGCTCCCGCGCGTGAGGAATCGGGCGACGACCCCCTGGTCAGACGTCGGCGCGCAGGGCGCGCGGTGCACCCATGCGTGGGACGATCGCGATCGCGGGGACCAGCAGGAGCGCCGGCACGAGGAATGCGGGTCCCAGCCCGATCGCCTCCGAGAGGAGCCCCAACGCGACCGCGCCGAGGATCGCACCGGCGTAGTTGAAGAGGTTGATGCGCGCGACGACGTCGTCCAGACGCTCCGGGGCGAGCTCGCCGGCCGCGGAGAACGCGAGCGGCACGAGCGCGCCGGCACCGACGCCCGCGAGCGCGAACCCGGCGACGGCCGTGATCGGGCTGGGAACGAGCGCCACGACCAGCAGCCCGACGAGGGCGAGCACCGCCGCGGGCAGGGCGACCCGGACCCGGCCGTGGCGCTGCACGAGCGGGTCGCCCGCGAGCCGTGCGACGAGCACGGCGCCCTGGTACGCCGCGTAGCCGAGCGGCGCGACCGACGCGGACGCGCGCAGCTCGTCGTGCAGGTAGACGGTGCTCCAGCTGCTGACGGCGGAGTCGACGACGAACGCGACGGCGACGAGCGCGCCGAACAGCCAGATGCCGACGCGGGGCAGCGGGCGGCGGGCGGGGACGTCGAGGTGGTCGGGCGGGACGACACCCGTGCGCGCGCCGGGGACGATGCCGTCGGTGTGGACGGGGTGGTCGTGCGTGCCCGCGTCGTGCGTGCCCGCGTCGTGCACCGCCGCGGGGGCGTCGGCCGGTGTGGCCTGCGACGCGGCCTCGCCTGCCGCCCCACCGTGCACGAGAGACGGCCGCACGGTCAGCGCGACGCCCGTGGCCACCACGACGGCGACGACGAGGGCGGTCACGGCACCGGTCACGGTACCGAGGTTCGCCAGCCCGGACTGCGTGAGCGCGGCGACGATCGCCGCGACGGTCAGGCACGCGAACAGCGTCGAGAGGATCGCGCGCCCGACGCGGTGCTGCAGCGCGACGCCCTGCATGTTGCACGACGCGTCGACCATGCCCAGGCCGACCGCGAACACCACGAACGACGCGACGAGCGTGGGCACGCTCGTCGAGACGGCGACGCACGCGAGCCCGACGGCCTGCGCGAGCAGGCCGAGCACGACGACGGTGCGGCTGCCCCAGCGGCGCGCGAGACGCTCGGCCGTGACCGACCCCCCGGCGGCGAGCAGCGCACCCAGGAGCAGCACGAGCGCGATGGTGTCGTCCTCGATGCCGGTGCGGGCCTTGAGCCCGGGCAACGCCGTGACGATCGTCGCGTACCCGAACCCCTGGGCGGCGTACGTGGCGCCGACAGCCACACGTGCGCGTCGGTGCGCGGCCTGCTGCATCGGACCCCCTGTCGCCGGTGCGGTGGCACGACCCTACGACGCGTCGGTGACGGCCCGCACCCCTTCGTCCCGGGTCCGCGGGTGAGTTGCGGGTGGCAAGGTCCGGCAAGCCGGGCACCGGTGCTCAGGTCGGCGCGCGCCGGGGCCGATACCGGGGGCATGGTGGCGAGGTGAGCACGCACGAGCACGCCGACGTGCGCCGGGGGCGGTCCGCAGCGCGTCACGGCCTCCCGTCGTGGGCGCGGCACACGGGCGGCACGGTCGCCGTCGCGGGCCTGCTGCACGGCGTGGCGCGCGACGGCTGGACGACGCTGGACGACACGCGGCACCCCGGAGGCGCCACGGGTGCGACGGGCCACGTGCTCGTCGGACCCGGTGGTGTCGTCGTGGTGGACGTGCGGCCGGCCGCGGGGCGGCGGCACGACGCCGCGGCGGTGGCGGAGGGCGAGCAGGCCGCGGCCCGGTCCGCGGCGGTCGTCACGTCGCTCCTGGCACCCCGGCACCGCTCGGCCGTGCGTTCCGTGGTGTGCCTCGTGGACGGCTCGCGGCCCGGAGGCGACGTGGTCCGCGACGCCGTCGCAGCCGGCGCGCACCCCGGCGCGGGTGCGGCCGGCGCCGTCGTCGCAGGTCAGGAAGGTCTGACCGCGTGGCTGCGCGCGCTGCCGGCGCGGCTGCACGCGCAGGACGTCGCCGGGCTCGCGCAGCACCTGGACCTCGCGCTCGCGCTGCCGCCCGACGTGCTGACGACGCACGCCCTGGAGACCGACCGGCGCGTCACGCGTCGCCGGGCCGTCGGCCCGCTGACCGCCGCCGCCCCGCCGGACGTCGCGCGCAGCACCGCCCTCGGCCTGGCGCTGCGGGCGTGCGTCGTGGTGAGCACCGTGTGGCTCGCCTGGGTCTTCACCACCGCGCCGCTCGGTCTCGGCTGACCGGGTCCGCGCGGGGCGCCCGCGTCAGTGCGTCTCGCAGACCTGCCGCACGCTCTCGTCCTGCGCGCGGTCGGCCCGTGGCTGCGGCACGACGGCGTCGACGACCTGCGAGCCGTCGGACGGCCCCTCGAGAGCGACCGGCTCCGGGGTCGCCGCGACCTGCGCGAGCGGCGCGACGGGCGCGTGCGCGAGCCGCCTGTGCGCCCGCACGTACGCCGGGACCAGGATGACCACGGCGCCGACCCACGCGAGCGGGTTGCCCCACACGACGCCCTGGAACCCGAAGGACGCGCCCAGGACGACGGCGGCGCCGACGCGCATGACGAGCTCGACGAGCCCGGTGACGGTCGGCACGACCGTGTGCCCGAGGCCCTGCAGCGAGCCGCGCAGCACCATGAGCACACCGAGCACGACGTACAGCGAGCCGTTGACGAGCAGCAGGTAGGACGCGAGTTCGACGACGTGCTGCTCGGCCTCGCCGACGAACAGCCGGACGAGCAGGCCGCCGCCGAGCACGAGCACGGCACCGAGGAACACCGACGCGCCCACCGCCATCCACACGCCCTGGACCGTGCCGGCGCGGATGCGGTCGGGCCGCCCGCCGCCGAGGTTCTGCGCGACGAACATCGACATCGCCAGCCCGAGCGACGCCAGGAGCGTCACGGCGAGCATGTCGACGCGGGTCGCGGTGGTGTACGCGGCGACCGCCTCGGGGCCGAGCGAGTTGAGGCGCACCTGCACGGCGAGCGTGCCGATGGCGATGATCGACGCCTGGAAGCCCATGGGCAGACCGAGGTGCAGGTGGCGGGCGACGTCGTCCCTGCTCACGCGCCAGTCCTCGCGACGCACGTGCAGGACGGGCACGCGCCGCCACACGTACAGCAGGCACAGCGCCACGGCGACGCCCTGCGACGCGACCGTCGCCACCGCGGCCCCGCCGACCCCGGTGCCCAGGCCGCCGACGAGCGCGGCGACGAGCGCGATGTTGATCCCGCAGCTCACGGTGAGGAACACCAGGGGCGTGCGGGAGTCGCCGATGGCGCGGATCACCGAGGACAGGAAGTTGAAGAACATCGTGGACGCGGCACCGAGGAAGCTGATGACGGCGAAGGTCGTGGCCTCGGGCATGAGCTCCTCGGGTGTGCGCAGCAGGCGCAGCGCGGGCTCCGCGAGGAAGGGCGCGGCGACGGTGAGCACGGCGGTGACGACGCCCGTGAGGATCGCACCGGTGGCGACCGAGCGGCGCACAGCGGCACCGTCCCCGGCGCCGAACGCCTGCGCCGTGGGGATCGCGAAGCCGGACGTCATACCCCAGGCGAAGCCGATGAGCAGGAAGAGCAGGCTGCCGGTGGCGCCGACGGCGGCGAGCGACCCGACGCCCAGCACCCGCCCGACGACGACGGCGTCGACGAAGTGGTAGAGCTGCTGGACGACGTTGCCGATGAGCAGCGGCACCGAGAAGGCGGCGATGACGCGCCAGGGGCTGCCGGTGGTGAGTGCTTTGGACAAGAGGGTGCTCCGCGCTTCGGTGGGGCTGGGTGGTGCGCGCGGTGGTCGGTCGTGCCGGGTCGCGTCAGGAGTCGATCGTATCGATACGATCGGCCGTGGCCAGCGCTTTTCACTCGTTCGGACAGGGGTCCCGCGTCCCCGCCGGCACCCCGGGCAAAGCCCACGCCATCATCCGGTCACACGTGCGGCGCGCGACACCCAGGCAGCTCCTCGGTACGTGCGCGGCCACGCTCCCACCCGGCACGCTCCTGCCCTGCCTCAGCCCTGCGCTTGACCCGGGTGATCTGCACGACCACGCCCGCCTGTCGGACACCGCCGCGTCGCACGCCGGCGGGTGGTCCGGCCCGGGCGGACGCCTCAGGCCCGGACCACACCGCCCTCCGCGGTGATCTCGTCCGCGTCCGCGTCGTCGAACCACCGGCCCCGGTCACCCAGGTACCGGAACCGCACGGTGGAGCCGACCGGCACCACGACGCGCGCGCTGACCGTGCCGTTGGAGCGGCGGCGCAGCGGGTGCGCACCGGGGGTCCAGTCGTTGAACGACCCCACGACGCTGACCGGGCCGTCCAGCGCGGCCGCCGGCAGCGCGAACGTCAGCGTGCGGGTGCCGGACAGGGTGGGACGGGAGATCTTGAGCACGGCTGGACCACTTCCCCTCGACGGTGGCGGGCGCGACGTGAGCATCGTGGCGCGCACGTGTTTCGGGTGACGGCACGGCTCGATGACCTGCGTGTGACGTGCAGGACCGGGCGTCCGCCGTCAGTCGCGCCAGACCTGCACGACGCTCGGGCGCGGCCCGCCCCAGCGTCCGCGTGACACGGACCCGGGCGCGACGTAGTCCGGGAAGAACGACTGCTGGGCGTCCCAGGTGCCGTCCTCCCCCGGGTGCTGCACCGCGACGTAGACCATGCCGTCGCGGTCCCGCACCACCGGCCCGCACGTCTCGGCGCCGGCCGGCACGGCGAGGAACTGCTGCACCCGCCCGCGCTCGGGCCCGGTGAGCGGCACCTTGAACAGCCCGTCGCCGTAGCCGATCGCGCCCGGCTGGCCGTCGGTCGAGATCCACAGGTCGCCCGCGGAGTCGAACGCGACGTTGTCCGGGCAGGAGATCGGCGAGACCTTCTCGGGCGGGAACCCCGCGAAGTACGTGTCGGACGTCGTCGCCGGGTCGCCGCACAGCAGCAGGATGCTCCAGCCGAACGTGGTCGCCGTGACGTCGTCACCGGCCTCCGTCAGCTCGACGACGTGCCCGTGCCGGTTGGCCGTGCGCGGGTTCGGGGCCGTGGCGCCCTCCTTGCCGGCAGCCCCGCGGTCGGTGTTGTTGGTGCACGCGACGTACACCCGGCCGGTCGTCGGGTGCGGCTCGACGTCCTCCGGCCGGTCCATCTTCGTCGCCCCGACCGCGTCGGCCGCCAAACGCGTGTGCACGAGCACCTCGTCGGTCGTGAAGCCCGGCACCTGGCTGACGCCGTCGACGACGAGCGGCAGCCACTCGCCCGCGCCGTCGAACTGCCCGCCCGACGGGCGCGCGCCCGTCGCCGCCACCTGCGCCACCCCGGTGTCGTCCCCGAACCGCGCGACGTACAGGGACCCGGCGGACAGCAGGCGCTTGTTGTGCTCGCGGTGCCGCGGCCCGGGCCGGTACCGCTGCGAGCTGACGAACTTGTAGACGTAGTCGAACCGCTCGTCGTCGCCCATGTAGGCCGCGACGTGCCCCGTGCGCCCGACCACGACGTTCGCACCCTCGTGCTTGAAGCGCCCCAGCGCCGTGTGCTTCACGGGCGGCGCCGACGGGTCCGCGGGGTCCAGCTCGACGACCCACCCGAACCGGTGGTGCTCGTTCTCCTGCCCCGGGGTCCGGGTGTCGAAGCGCGGGTCGACCTGCTCCCAGCCGCGCGACGTCGCCTTGTCGGCGAACCCGTACCGGCGGTCCGCCGCGCTCGTCCCGGGCGTGCGGAAGTACTGGTTGACGTTCTCCTCGCCGGACAGCACCGTGCCCCACGGCGTCGTGCCGCCCGCGCAGTTGTTCAGCGTGCCCAGCACCGTCGAGCCCGCCGGGTCCGCGGCCGTCCGCAGCAGCGGCGAGCCGGCCGCGGGCCCGTCGAACGTGCAGGGCGTCGTCGCCGTGACGCGGCGGTTCTCGCGCGCCCCGACACGCGGCGCCCACGGACGCCCCGGCCGGGACCGCCGCAGCGCGACCACCGACATGCCGTGCGACGCCATCGCCACGCGCCGCTGCCGCTCGAGCTCCTGCGGCGTCGCCGCCGGCGGGAACATGATCCCCTCGTTCGTGTACTCGTGGTTCACGACGACCAGCGCGTCGCGGCCGCGCGGGTCCTCGAGCAGGTCGACGTAGTCGCAGTTGTAGCCGACGAGCCGCTCCGCGACCTCGGGCGTGAGCCTCGCGGGGTCGAACACGTCGCGCGTCGAGAACAGCGGGTCGCCCCAGCGCACGAGCGGCGCCCAGCGGTAGCCCTGCGGCACGGTGAACGCGTCGCTCGCCGCCGGCACGGGGGCGATCGGACGGAACGGCAGGTGCCCGTGCCCGCGCCCCGGGCCGTAGCCGCGGGCTGCGGCGGGCGGGGCCTGCAGCACGTCCGCCCCCACCGCCACCGCCGTCGCCGCGACCAGCGCGCCGGCCAGCACCGACCGCCGGGTCAGCGCCGCGTCGGCCACGTCCCGGAAGTACGCGTTGCCGCTGGTGTTGGGCACCGGCTGTGCGCACGCGTCCCCGCACCGCAGGTGGCACGTCACCGGGGAGCGCCGGCCGTGCGTGCGTCCCGCCATCGGCAGGAACGGCAGGAGGGCGCGACGGCCCGGGCCGGGCGTGCCCGCTCCGGCGTGGTCGTGCGGGGTCGTGGTCGTCATGGCACACCTCGTCGGTCGCGGCGTCGGCGGAGACGGGCGTCAGCCTGGCAACCCGACGAACCGGGCACGCGGGCGTGCGGTGTCGACGGGGCGACGGGTGGGTGAACTCTCCGCTCGCGCGGGCGTCGTCAGCGCGGGGCGTCACGCTCGGCCAGCCGGCCGAGCATGGCGTTGTACTCCGCCATCTCGGCGTCGCCGTCGCGATCGGCGCGGCGGTCGCGACGACGTGCCGTGCGCTCGTCGTCGCGCGTCCACTGCACGGCCACGACGATCGCCAGCGCGAGCGTCGGGATCTCCCCGATGCCCCACGCGATCGAGCCGCCGAGCTGCTGGTCGCGGATCGCCGACGGCCCCCACGGCCGGCCCGTGAGGCCGAACCAGTCCGCCACCAGCAGGCCCTCCCCGCCGACGAGCGCGACGCCGAAGAACGCGTGGAACGCCATGGTCGCGAACAGCAGCAGCAGCCGCATCGGGTACGGCGGGCGCGACGGACCCGGGTCGACGCCCGCGAGCGCGTTGACGAACAGGTACCCGGCGAGCGTGAAGTGCACGACCATGAACAGGTGGCCCACCTGCGAGCGCAGGGACCACTCGAACATCCCCGAGTAGTAGAAGAGCACCATCGACCCGGCGAAGTTCACCGCGGCGACCACGGGGTGCGCCACGAACCGCCCGACGTGGCTGTGCACGAGCGTGAGCACCCACTCGCGCGGACCGCGCGACGTGTCACCCGGGAGCGTGGCGGCGCGGGCCGGCACCGCGCGCAGCAGGAGCGTGACCGGCGCCGAGGTCGCGACGAACAGCGGCACGACCATGACGAGCACCATGTGCTGGATCATGTGCGCGCTGAACAGGACGTGGCCGTAGACGGACGGGCCGCCGGACGTCGTCCACGCGAACAGCAGCATGCCCAGCACCCACGACACGGTGCGCGGCCAGGGCCACGCGTCACCGCGGCGGTGCAGGCGCCGCACCCAGCGCAGGTAGACGACGATCCCGGCGGCCGCGGCGCACGCCATGAGCACGTCCCAGCGCCACTCGGTGAGCCAGCGCAGCGCCGTCGGCTCGGGCGGCAGCGCGTGGCCCGTCAGGACGTAGGCGGGCGACGTGTCGGTCACGGCGACGTCCGGGACGGGCGGCGGGGACGAGCCGAGCGCGACGGCCACGCCGGAGACGGCGCCCATGACCGCGAGCTCGACGAGCACGACGCGCCAGAACAGCAGCCCGCCGCGCGCGCCGCCCAGGCGCGGGATCGTCACGCGGCGGTGGGCCAGGCCCAGGAGCGCGAGCGCGCCGAACAGCAGGACCTTCACGACGAGCAGCAGGCCGTACCGCGTCGACAGGCCCTCGAGGCCGCCGAGCCGCAGGACGCTGTTGACGACCCCGGAGACCGCGACGCCCGCGACGCACCAGCCGGCCACCACGGAGTACCGCGCGACCGCCGGGACGACGTCGGTGCCCAGGCGCCGCTCGAGCAGCGCGAGCGCCGCGAGCGCGCCGATCCACACCGCGGCGCTCACCAGGTGCAGGACCATCGCGGACGTCGCCAGCTCGTGGCTCGCCGCACCGGCGGCGTGGCCCGTCTGCCCGAGCTGCCACAGCGCGACCAGCGCGAGCGCGGCCGTCCAGCCGGCGCCGGTGGGCGTCGCGACGACGAGCGCGAGGGCGGTGACCACGGCGGCCACCGTGGTCACGGACAGCAGCGTGCGCCCGAGGTCGATCTGCGTGACGAACACCGCGAGCTCGTCGCCGAAGCCGGGGGCGGCGGGCGACGCGCCCGCGACCGACGCGTACGCCAGGACGAGGTGGACGACCGACAGCACGGTCCACGCGCCGGCGGCGACGCCGGCGAGCACGAGGCTGCGGGGCCAGGCCGAGCCGTCGGCGGCGGTGCGGTCGGAGGCGCTGCGGGCGGGGGTGGCGGTCGGCGCGGCCGGGCCGGGCCCGCGCCGCGGGAGCACCGCGACCGCGAGCAGCAGGGCACCGAGGGTGAGCGCGGCCGCGAGCTCGGTGAGCGTCTCGACGGCGGGCAGCCCCCAGCGCACGAGGGCGCCGGGGTCACCGACGGCGACGGCGGCGGTCGCTCCCGTGAAGGCGACGCCCACGAGCACCGCCACGACGCCGGCCGCGGCGAGCACGCCGAGCGCACCACGGCGCACCAGGGTCACGGACTCGTCCACGCCGACAGCCTAGGCGTCGCGCCGGGTGGCCCGGCCGGCGGGCGGCACGGGCGCCTCAGGCGTCGCGAGCCGGGAGCAGGTGCGTGCCGAGGTGCGCCGCGAGCTGCTGCACCGCGGCGGGCACGAGCGTGTAGTACGCCCACACGCCGCGCTTCTCGCGCGTGACGAAGCCGGCCTCGGTGAGGACCTTGAGGTGGTGCGACACGGTCGGCTGGGACAGGCCGACCGGCTCCACGAGGTCGCAGACGCAGGCCTGGCCGCCGTCGTGCGCGGCGATGATCGACAGCAGGCGCAGCCGTGCGGGGTCGGCCAGGGCCTTGAGGGTGCGGGCGGTGCGCTCGGCGTCGTCGCTCGCCATCGCGGTCTCGACGGCCGGCGCGCAGCACCCGGGCGCCGGCGCGGTCGCCGGGCGGGTCGCGGTGACGGGCAGCAGGTCGGACGGCATCCGGCCATGATGCCCCACGGATCGACAGATGTCGCTATTGACAGGTGTCGATCTCTTGCTCCAGAGTCCTCCGTATCGACAGGCATCGATACGAGGAGGAGTCATGGTCGAGGACATCCGGGAGCAGGTCCGCCAGCGGTACGCACTGGCCGCGCTGCAGGGCACCGGGGACGCCGGCTGCTGCGGCGGCGACGACGTGGGCAGGTGCGGCCCGAGCGACGCGATCGTCGTCGACGAGCGCTTCGGCGCGGCCCTGTACGACGCGGACGACGCCGCCGCGGTGCCGGCCGAGGCGCTGGCCGCGTCCCTGGGCTGCGGCAACCCGCTGATGGTCGCCGAGCTCCGCGAGGGCGAGCGCGTCCTCGACCTGGGGTCCGGCGGTGGCATCGACGTGCTGCTGTCCGCACGCCGGGTCGGGCCGACCGGGTTCGCCTACGGCGTCGACATGACCGACGAGATGCTCGACCTCGCTCGCGCCAACGCCGCCCGGGCCGGCGCCACCAACGTCGAGTTCCGCAAGGGCACGATCGAGGAGCTGCCGCTCGACGACGCGTCCGTCGACGTCGTCATCTCCAACTGCGTCGTCAACCTCTCCCCCGACAAGCCCGCCGTGCTCGCAGAGGCGTTCCGCGTCCTGGCCCCCGGCGGACGGTTCGGCATCTCCGACGTGGTCGCCGAGGACCACCTCGCCCCCGAGCAGCGCGCCGAGCGCGGCTCGTACGTCGGGTGCATCGCCGGCGCCCTGTCACGCACCGAGTACCTCGAGGGCCTCGTCGCGGCCGGGTTCGTCGACGCCGAGGTCGAGTTCACGCACCAGGTCGCCGACGGCATGCACGGCGCGATCGTGCGGGCCCGCAGGCCGCAGGAGGTGTGATGCACCCCGAGATGCACCTGGCCCTGCACCACCAGCGCGAGCGCGAGCTCGCACGCGAGGCCGAGCTGCGCCGCGCGGCGCGGGCGTGCGCCGGCTGCGTCGTGCGGGCACGCCGGCGGTCCGCCGAGATGGCCGCGGCGTTCCGGGCGTGGCTGGGCGTCCTCGCGCGCCCCGCGGCGCCCGTCTGCTGCCCCGCCTGACGTGGACGCCGAGGGCCGCACCGCGCGGTGCGGCCCTCGGCGGACGTCGTCGCCGGCCGGCGCGGGCGCGACCCGGCGCCCGGCGCCCGGCGTGCGTCACGACGACGCGCCCGTCAGTCGCTCGTCGAGGTCCCGCCGTCCGCACCACCGGCCGGGTGGCCGTCGGCGCCGTCGCCGGACGAGCCCGCGACCCCGGGACCGTCGGCGGCCGTGCCGCCGGGAGCCGAGCCGGCGGCGGCGGCCGTACGGTCACCGCCCGCACGGTCGGCCGCGTCCGCCCGGCGCTGCGTGGCGACCATCGCCGCGACCCCGCCACCGACCGCGGCGAGCGTGCCCATCGCGACGGCGATCCACACCCCCGGCGACACGCCCTCCTGGGAGATGGCCGGCCCGGCGGTCGTCACGACGTCGTCCGCCGCACCCCCGAGGTCGTCGCCGTCCACGACGGGCGCGTCGGCGGTCGCCGTCGCGTCCGGCGACGGCCCGGCGGCGGTCGTCGCAGCCTCGGTCGGCCCGGCGGCGGGGTCCTCGGCAGGCACGTCCGGGGCCGGCGCCGCGACGGCGCCCGCCGCCTCGCTCGCGGTGAACGTCAGGGCCCCCGACAGCGGGTGCCCGTCGGCGGACGTCACCCGCCACTCGACCGTGTACGCACCCGCCGGGAGCGTCGCGACGAGCGGCTGCACCACCGACGTGTCGACGAGCTGCACCGGGCCGTCGCTCACGACGACGCCGTCGGGGCCGGTCACGACGACCTGCGTGCCCAGGTCGAGCGCCTCCTGGTCGAACGTCAGCGTCACCTGCGGCGGCACCGTGGCCACGGTCGCACCGTCGGCGGGGTCGCTGGACCGCAGCGTGTTGTGCGCCGACGCGGGCGAGGCACCCAGCACCGCCAGCAGCAGGACGAGCGCAGCGAGTGCGCCGACGCGGCGCGCAGCGCGCGGACCGACGGACGGGACGACGGACGGCACGACGACCACCTCTCCTCGGGGACGGACCGGCCCGATCCTATCACGTCCGCACCCGCTCGGGCCAACCGGGTCGGACGTCCGTCCACGGGGCGGCCCGGACGTCCGGGGGCCGGACGGGGACGGCCGGCCTCATGCGGCGCGCGGACCGCTCGGCGTGGACGCGCCGAGCCGCCGCCGGCCGTCCGCGGGTAGTGCGAGCGCGCCGCCCGCGAGCAGCACGGTGACCAGCAGGGTGACACCGGTCGCGGCCTGCCGACCGACCTCGGGGAGGCGGAGGCCGGCGACCGTCAGGCCCGCCCCGGTCGCGGCGGCGTCGGCGGCGGGTCGGGCGCCCGTCGAGGTGCCCGGCGTCGACCCGGACCCGGCCGGGCCGTCGCTCGCCGCGGCGGCCGCACGGTCCGCGGCGGCGACGAGCGCGGCCACCGTGTGGGGGGCGTGGGGGTCGGCCGGGTCGAGGCCCGCGGCGGCGAGCGTCGGGGGGTCGAGGCCCGCCGCGACGAGCGCGTCGAGGTCCGTGCCGGCGGCACGCACGGCGTCGAGGTCGATCCCGGCCGCCACGTAGGCGGAGAGGTCGACCGCCTCCGTCGCCGCGGGAGCGGCGGGTCCCGCGGGGGCGCCGTGCGACGCGTGGGGGTCGACGAGCGCGGCCGCCGGTGCCGTCGCGAGCATCGCCAGCACGGGGTGCAGCGCGACGGCCAGCCCCGCGGACGCGAGCACGGTGACGACGCGCGGACGGGTCCTCGCGCGACGCCCACCACCCGCGCTGCGCGCGCCGAGCACGCCGACCACCAGCAGCAGCGCCGCGATCGCCGCGAGGACCGCCGGTCCGGGCACGTGCCCGCCGGCGAGGCAGTGCCCGACGAGTGCGCCCGCTAGCACCGCGGCGGTCAGCCCGGAACCCCGGGCGAGCACCTCGGGGCGCCGCCGCGTGTCACCGGGCACGCCCCAGCCGCCCGGCGACGCCGCCCGAGGGGCCGTCGTCGCGGGCCGCTGCGGTGAGGACGCATCGGGCGGCACCCGCCGAACATCGCCCGCACACGGACACCGGTCCAGGCACCGAAACGGTTCAGCAGCCGTCCGCGCGCGACTCGCGTCCCACCTACCGGGACACCCACCCCGCGACACCGGGCTCGCGTCGGTCATCGCACCGCAGGAGCGATCCCCGCCCGGTCTCGCGCGCGCCCCGTCTCACCAACCGAGAAGGCGGGGGGGGGCGGAGGTGGGGGTCAGCCCCAGACGAGGGCCTGGGCCGGGTCGGCGAGGACCGCGGCGACGTCGGCCAGCACGCGGCTGCCGAGCTCGCCGTCGACGAGCCGGTGGTCGAAGCTCAGGGCGAGCTGCGTGACGTGCCGCGGCCTGACCTTGCCCTTGTGCACCCACGGCTGCAGCCGGATGGCCCCGAAGGCGAGGATGGCGGCCTCGCCCGGGTTGAGGATGGGCGTGCCGGTGTCGATGCCGAAGACCCCGACGTTGGTGATCGTGATCGTGCCGTCCGACATGTCGGCGGGCGACGTGCGGCCCGCCCGGGCGGTGGCCGTGAGCTCACCGAGCCCGCGGGCGAGGCCCAGCAGGTCGAGCCGGTGCGCGTCCTTGATGTTCGGCACGACGAGCCCGCGCGGGGTCGCCGCCGCGATCCCGAGGTTCACGTAGTGCTTGTAGACGATCTCCCGCGCGTCCTCGTCCCAGGACGCGTTGATCTCCGGGTGCCGGTCGACCGCGAGCAGCAGCGCCTTGGCGGCGATCAGCAGCGGCGTCACGCGCACGTCCGTGAACTCCCGGTCGCCGCGCAGCCGCTCGACGAGCTTCATGGTCCGCGTGACGTCGACCGTGTGGAACACCGTGACGTGCGGTGCGCTGAACGCGCTCGACACCATCGCCTCGGCGGTGCGCTTGCGCACGGACTTCACGGGCACACGCGTCTGGCGGCCGTCGGGGCTGACCACTCCGCCGGCGGCCCACGGACGGTCGTCGCCCGGGTACGTCGCGAGCTCGCGGCCCTCCGCGCGCACCGAGTGCGCCAGCACGTCCTCGCGCGTGACGATCCCCCCGGGGCCCGTCGGGGTGACGGCGTCGAGGTCGACGCCCAGGTCGCGTGCGAGCTTGCGGACGGGCGGCTTGGCGAGCGCGTGCGTCGTGCGGGACGACGGGGGCAGCGGCGCCGGCGCCGGTGCCGGCGCAGCACCGTCCGCAGCCGGCTCCACGCGCCGCCGCCGCGCGGCACCGCCCTCGGCCACGCCGTACCCGACGAGCACCGCCCCGGACCCGGCAGGCTCCCCCGACGCCGCGTGCAGCTCGTCGCGCGCCGCACCGACCTCGTCGGCACCGCCCGGCTCGCTCGACGCACGGCTCTCGTGCGGGTGCCGCGCCCGCACACCGGGCTGTCCCGCGCCCTCGGCACCCGCCGCGGGCGCCGGGCCGTCCGGGTCGGTGTCGACCTCGATGATCGGCGTCCCGACCTCGACGGTCGTGCCGGGCTCGACGAGCAGGCGCGACACGACGCCCGTCCACGGGCACGGCAGCTCGACGAGCGACTTGGCCGTCTCGATCTCGACGATCGTCTGGTTGACCTCGACGCGGTCGCCGACGGCGACGAGCCAGGTGACGATCTCGGCCTCGGTCAGGCCCTCGCCGGCGTCGGGCAGGGGGAACTGCTGGTACGTGGGCACGCGTGGCTCTCCGGTGGTGCGGGGGTCAGAACGCGAGGGCGCGGTCGACGGCGTCGAGCAGCCGGTCGAGACCGGGCAGGTACTCGTGCTCGACCTTGGAGACCGGGTACGGCGTGTGGAAGCCCCCGACGCGCAGCACGGGCGCCTGCAGGTGGAAGAAGCACTCCTCGGTGACGCGCGCCGCGACCTCGGCGCCGGTGCCGTACAGCACGGGCGCCTCGTGGACGACGACGCAGCGGCCGGTGCGCGCCACCGACGCGGCGACGGTCGCGGTGTCGATCGGCGAGATCGTGCGCAGGTCGATGACCTCCAGGCTCGTGCCCTCCGCGGCCGCGGCCTCGGCGGCCTTGAGCGCGGTGGCGACCGTGGGGCCGTAGGCGACGACGGTGACGTCGGTGCCGGGGCGCACGACGCGCGCGTGGTCGAGGTCGGCGGGGGCGCCGTGCGGGGCGGGCAGGGGCGCGTCGAGGTCGACGTCGCCCTTCTCCCAGTAGCGGCCCTTGGGCTCGAGGAAGATCACGGGGTCCGGCGACGCGATCGCCTGCTGGATCATCGTGAAGCCGTCGGCGGCCGTGGACGGCGAGACGACGCGCAGGCCGGGCGTGTGCGCGAACAGCGCCTCGGGCGACTCGCTGTGGTGCTCGATCGCGCCGATGCCGCCGCCGTAGGGGATGCGGATGACGACGGGCAGGCGCAGGCGGCCCTGCGAGCGGTAGTGCATCTTGGCGAGCTGCGTGGTGATCTGGTCGAACGCGGGGAACACGAACCCGTCGAACTGGATCTCGCAGACGGGCCGGTAGCCGCGCAGCGCGAGGCCGATCGCGGTGCCGACGATGCCGGACTCGGCGAGCGGGGTGTCGACGACGCGGTCCTCGCCGAACTCGGCGAACAGCCCGTCGGTGACGCGGAACACGCCGCCGAGGCGGCCGATGTCCTCGCCCATGAGCAGCACGCGCTCGTCGTTGCGCAGGGCGCGGCGCAGGCCGAGGTTGACGGCCTTCGCGAGCGGCAGGCGCTGCGTGCCCGTCGGGAACGGGGCCGGCTCGGGCGCCGGCGGGACGTCGGTGCGCGCGGTGGCGCGGTCGGTGGTGACGGTCATCGGTGGCCTCCTGCCGTCTCGCGGCCGTCGTCGACGAAGGACTGCTCGTACTGCGTGAACCAGGCCCGCTCGGCGTCGACGACGGCGTGCGGCGTGGCGTAGACGTGGTCGAACATCGTGCTCGGGGCGGGGCGGCCCATGCCGCGCACGGTGGTGCGGACGTGCTCGCCGAACGCGTCGGCCTCGGCGGCGAGCTGCGCCTGGAACACCTCGGGCAGCTCGTCGGTGCGCTCGAGGTACGTGCGCAGCCGGTCGATCGGGTCGCGGCGGCGCCAGTGCTCCTCCTGCTCCGCCGTGCGGTAGCGGGTGGGGTCGTCCGACGTGGTGTGCGCGCCCATGCGGTAGGTGAACGCCTCGACGAACGTCGGGCCGCCGCCGCTGCGCGCGCGGTCGAGCGCCTGGCGGGTCACGGCGTACGTGGCGAGCACGTCGTTGCCGTCGACGCGCACGGACGGGATGCCGAACCCCGGCGCGCGGTTCGCGAGCGGCACGCGCGCCTGGCGCGTCGTCGGCTCGGAGATCGCGAACTGGTTGTTCTGGCAGAACAGCACGACGGGCGCCTGGTTGACCGAGGCGAAGACGAGCGCCTCGTTGACGTCGCCCTGCGCGGTGGCGCCGTCGCCGAAGTACGCGACGACCGCGGTGTCGCGCGCCGGGTCGCCCGTGCCGACGAGGCCGTCGCGCTGCACGCCCATCGCGTAGCCGGTGGCGTGCAGCGTGTGCGAGCCGATGACCAGCGTGAACAGGTGGAAGTTGTGGGCCGCGGGGTCCCAGCCGCCGTGGTCCACGCCCCGGAACAGCCGCAGCAGGTCCGTCATCTCCAGGCCGCGGACGAACGCGACGCCGTGCTCGCGGTACGACGGGAACACGTGGTCCTGCGGTGCGAGCGCGTGGCCCGAGCCGACGGCGGCGCCCTCCTGGCCGAGCGACTGCGCCCACAGGCCGAGCTCGCCCTGCCGCTGCAGCGACGTCGCCTCGAGGTCGAAACGCCTGGTCAGCACCATGTCGCGGTACATCGCGCGCAGCCGGTCGGCGTCGAGGTCGGCGGCCCACGCGTCGTACTCGGGGTGCGCGACGCGCTCGCCTGCCGGGGTGAGCAGCTGGACGAGGTCCTCGTCGGTGAGCGGGCCGGTGGCCGCGGAGGCGGTCGAGCTCACGCGGTTCTCCTTCGCGTCGGTATGCGAACCTACGTCAGCGTAGGCTACGCATCCGTAGGTTGACGAGGAGACACCGACAACCCTCACCCGGTGCGGTTGTCGGATCCCCACACCGCTTCGCAGAGTGCCGCACCCCGGCGCGTCACGCACGGGCAACGCGCCCGCCGCCGGCACCCACGGTGCGAAGCACTCACGACACCGGCCGACTCGAACGCTTCACACCCACACCCGTCGAGGCGCGGCACCCGCGGGCGTGAAGCACTCAGGACACCAGCCGTCCCCAACGCTTCACACCCACACCCGTCGAGGCGCGGCACCAGGCCCACCCGCGGGCGTGAAGCGTTCAGGACACCGGCCGTCTCCAACGCTTCACACCCACACCCGTCGCGGCACGACACCCGCGGGCGTGAAGCGTTCACGACACCAGGCGACTCGAACGCTTCACACCCACGCCCGCCGAGGCACGGCTGCCTCGGCGGGCGGCGGCGACGGGCGCAGTGCGCGTGGCGACGTCAGCGCCAGAGAGCCGCGTGCTCGGCGACGAACGCCTCGATCGTGCGCGGGGTGCGCCCCGTCACGCGCTCGACGGTGTCGGTGACGTCCGCGAACGTGCCGTCGTGCACCCGGCCGAACATCTCCTCGAGGACGCCGGCGAGCCACGGGTCGTCCGGCAGCGCCTGGGACAGCGCCGGGACGTGGGCGGTCACCTCGATGCCGGTCGCGGCGGAGATCTCGGCCGCGATCCGGGAGGTGGTGACGGCCTGCGGGCCGGTGATCGTGTGCGCGAGGCCGTGGTGCGACGCCGGGTCGGCGATCGCCTGCACGGCGACGGCCGCGATGTCGCGGGTGTCGACCCAGGCGATCGGCGCACCGTCGGTGGGCAGGCTGATGGTCCGCCCCTGACGGATCGCCTCGAGGAAGTAGCGCGGGTCGGTCAGCACCTGCTGGAACCACGACGGGCGCAGGATCGTCCACCGGCGCGCGTTGCCGGTGACGGCGTCCTCGACCTGCCGCACCCAGCCGTCGGGTGCGACCCGCTCCGCCCCCTGCTCGGAGAGGAGCACGACGTGGGCGTCCGGCGCCGCGGCGACGAGCCGCTCGACCAGACCCGGGGCGTCCTGGACGTCCGGGCGCGCCAGGTAGATCGCGTCGACGCCGTCGACCGCCGCCGGCCACGTCGACGGGTCGTGCCAGTCGAAGCGGACGGTGGTCGGCGCCTGCGGGGGCCGCGAGGACCCGCCGCGGACCTCGGCGCCACCGCGACCGACGAGCTGGGACACCACCTCGCGGCCGGTCTTGCCGCGGGCCCCGGTGACGAGCACGGTGCGGCTCATGCGTGCCGCCCGGCGTGCTCGAGCGTCGGGTAGTCGGTGTACCCGACGTGGTCCCCGCCGTAGAAGGTCGCCGGGTCCGGCACGTTGAGCGGGCCGCCTGCCCGCAGGCGCTCGTCGAGGTCGGGGTTGGCGAGCCACAGCACCCCGAGCGACACCGCGTCCGCGACGCCGGACGCCAGGGCCGCGTGCGCGGCGTCGGGAGTGGCGGGGAAGTCGGCCGCCGTGCCGTGCGGGTTGAGGACGAGCGTGCCCGGCCAGACGGCCCGCAGCCGCTCGGTCAGGTCGCGCGTGCCCATCTCGACGACGTGCAGGTAGGCGATGCCGAGGACCGCGAGCTCCTCGAGCAGCGCGGTGTACACGGGGACCGGGTCGGCCTCGACGATGCCGTTGTAGGGGCTGCCGGGCGAGATCCGGATGCCGACGCGGTCGGCACCGACGGCGTCGGACACGGCGCGGACGACCTCGACCGCGAAGCGGGTGCGGTTCTCGACGGACCCGCCGTACGCGTCGCTGCGCAGGTTGGTGTTGTCCGCGAGGAACTGGTGCACCAGGAAGCCGTTGCCGCCGTGGACCTCGACGCCGTCGAAGCCGGCCTCGACGGCGTTGCGCGCCGCCTGCGCGAGCTCCTCGACGACGTCGGCGACCTCCGCCGTGGTCAGCTCGCGCGGCACCGGGTGGTCCACCGGGCCGTCGAGGCCGATCAGTTGCTCGCCGGACGCCACGGCCGACGGCGCGACGGGCAGCCCACCGTCCGGGTAGAGGGACGGGTGCCCGATCCGGCCGCAGTGCGTCAGCTGCGCGACGATGCGCCCGCCCCTGTCGTGCACCGCGGTGGTGACGGTGCGCCAGGCGGCGACCTGCTCGGCGCTGTGCAGGCCCGGGGTCAGGACGTAGCCCTGCCCCTGCACGCTCGGCTGGATGCTCTCGGAGACGATCAGGCCCGCACCTGCCCGCTGCGCGTAGTACTCCGCGGTCGCGGGGGTGACGACGCCCTCGGGGGTCGCGCGGTTGCGCGTCATCGGGGCCATCACCAGGCGTGACGGCAGCCGCAGGGCGCCGACGGTCACGGGGTCGAACAGGGTGCTCACGGTTTCTCCTCGTCGAGGTGCTCGCGCGCCGAGGCGCGAATTGCTTGAGTGACTCAAGAGAAACCCTGGCACTCCTCCTTGACCGAATCAAGCATTTTGAGCCCTTGATCGCCTCAAGCACATGCCGTACCTTCACCAGGTGGCTGTGCCTTCGGTCCCCCCGCGCGCGTCGAACGACCTCGAGCAGGTGATGCTCGCGTTCGTCGACGCCTACAACCAGGCATGGGACGCCGCGGCGAGCGAGCACGGCCTCAGCACCGCGCACGCCTGCGTGCTGGGACGCGTCGAGACCCGGCCGACCATGGGTGAGCTCGCGGAGGAGCTGCGCTGCGACGCCTCCAACATCACGCAGATCGTCACCCGGCTCGAGGCCCGCGACCTCGTCCGCCGTGAGCCCGACCCGGAGGACCGCCGGTCCCGCCGCATCGTGCGCACGCCGAGCGGCGACGCCCTCTACGGTGCGTTCGAGGGGACGTTCGCGTTCCCGAGGATCGCCGCGGCCCACCTGACCGCCGCCGAGGGCGAACGGCTCGCCACGCTGCTGCGGAAGGCGATGGGCGTCTGACCGGCACGTCGCCGCGGAACCACGGTGGCGGAGCCGCCACCCTCACCCGGTGCGGTTGTCGGACCCCTGCACCGGCTCGCAGCGTGCCGCAGGGCGGCAGGTCCCGCACGCGGAACGCCCACGTCCGGCCCCACCCTGCGGTGGCACGCCCTCGCACCCCGGCCACGCTCGGCCGGCCCGGTCAGCCTCTGACCGGGGCGGGCGCGAGCGCCTCCAGCTGTGCGAGCACCTCCTGCTCCGACGGGCCGCCGTCGTGCTCGACCCACTGCAGCGTCCCCACGACCGCGTCGAACATCGCGACCACCGCCCGCACGACCGGCGCCATCGGGTCGCCGTCCGTGAGCACCGTGTACGTCAGCAGGCCCCACACGCCCGGCTCCTGCGGGTGCGCCGCGTAGTACACGACCCGCACCGACGGCTGCGAGCGCCCCACCGGCCGGGCGTCGACGACCTCCTCGACCCGCGCGCCCCGCCCGCCGCCGAGCTCGACGGCCTCGCCGTCCTCGCCGGCGTCCAGCAGCACGTCGTCCAGCAGGTCCTGGGCGGGCACGGTCGGGTCGTCCTCGAGCACCGTGAGCAGCAGCGAGCCGGGCAGCCGCAGGCCCCCGTACTCGGTCAGCGGCAGCAGCACCGAGTGCGCGCCGTTGTCCGCGGCCTGCTCGACGGCCTCCGTCAGCGAGCGGCGCAGCTCGCGGCGCCACGGCCCGGCCTTGTCCCGCGGCAGCGAGTCCGGCACGTACCGCTGCACGACCTCCTCGACGACGCGCGCGCGCAGGCGCTGCGTCCCCGGTGCGGTCGGCACGCGCAGCCAGCCCTGCGGCAGCAGCACCTCGACGTCGATCACGCGGTCCCCTCCCCGGTGCCGGCCAGCACGAGCCGCGGCACCCCGTCCGTGCCGGGCAGCAGCTCGGCGGCGATGCGGTGCATGAGCTCCTCGACGCCCCCGCCGAGCACGGCGGCGGCCGTCAGGTCGTCGGTGCGCGTCGACAGCACCACGTCGACGCTCGTCACCGGCACGTCGCCGTACGCGGGCACGTCGACGCGCATCGCGGCGTCGACGCGGCACGTCACGGCTCCGGCCGCACCGCGCACGAGCGCCATGACGCGCACGCCGTCGCCCCCGTCGGTCGTCACGTAGTCGACGACGGGCGGACGCGCGTCGTCCTCGTCGCCGGCTGCGCCGACCTCCGCCATGAGGTACGACGCGTCCTGCGCGACCGGCACGCGGAAGTCGACGAGCACCGGCACCGGCCCCCAGCGCGGGCGGTCCGGCGTCAGGTGGCCCGCGCCCCACGCGAGGCCCGTGCCGGCCGGGCAGCGCGCCGCGCGCGCCAGCAGCCACAGCGCGGCGGACCGGCCGACCGTCTCACCGGTGGCCAGCGCGCGCTCCTGCGGCGGCAGCTCCTCGAGCAGCGCGGGCGGCAGGTCCGCCCACCCGCCGAGCAGGTCGGCGGTCCGCAGCAGCCAGGCCTCGGCGTCGGCCGCGGGGGTGTCCGGTGTCGGCACCCACTCCCAGCGCCACGCGACCTCGGGCAGGACGAGCGCGTCGATCACTCGTCGTCACCGCCCAGCGCGCCGTAGTCCGGGATCCACTGGTCACGCCAGTCACGCCACTCGGTGCGACCGCCGGTCCAGATCAGCCCGGTGCCGATGGTGAAGACCGAGTTGCCGACGCCCCACACCCACCACAGCGGGTTGGTCCTCTGCCCGGTGATCTGCTGCAGTCCGGCGACGCTGCGGAACCCGCTCCAGCCGCCGACGACCCCGGCCCAGTCCTTGCCGAAGGTCGAGAAGTTGCCCTTGAAGAGGTTGCCCCACATGCCGCCCGCGGACTTCATCTGCTCCCACGACGACCGCCAGAACCCCACCTCGGGCACCCACGGCGACGACTTGCCCGCCCCACCACGGAAGAACCACTTCGTCAGCGGGTCGAACCAGTCGGACTGGCTCTTCCACCCGTGCGCGGTCTGGCCGATGCGCGGCACGATGCGCCCACCGGGCCCGAAGGAGTTCATCGCGATGCCGCCGAGTGTGTCGCCGATGCCGGTGCGGGCCGCGCGGGCGGCGTGCCCGATGTTGCGGCCCACGATCGTCGCGATCGTCCCGACGCCGAGCAGCGCGACGCCGAGCACGGCGAAGATCAGGTCCGGCAGGCCCTCCTCGCCCTTGGCGTACAGGATCGACCCCACGACGAGCGCGGACACCGCGACGACCACGCTCAGCGCGACCAGCACCGCGACCCCCGGGAAGATGAAGCACAGCACGGCCAGGACCATGCCGATGATCGCGAGGACCTTGCTGATGCGCTTGAGCACCGCGAGCGCCTTGTCCCACCCCGAGTCGGTGAGGCCGTCGTCGTAGTTGCGCGCGGTGACCGCGTCGCCCAGGCGCCTGCCCGCGACCTGCAGGCCGTCGAACGCGGTCCGCACGCGCTTCTTCGCGGCCGCGAGGGCCTGCTCCGCCGTCCCGACCCGGTTGGCCTTGTCCGCGTCGGCCGCGAGCGCGGCGTCGTCGAGCACGCCCTCGTCGTCCGGCTCGCCGTCGGGCAGCGCCTGGGCGGCCCGCAGGGCGTCGGCGGCGGCCTGGCCCTCGGCGAGGCCGGCGTTCGTCTCGGCGCGCGCGTCGGTCAGCTCGGGCTGGTAGACCGCCACCTCGCGCGCGACGTCCGCGTAGCGGACCGCCGCCTTGGCGAGCTGCTCGTGGACCTTCTCGGCGCCCTCGCGCAGCGCGTCGGCGTACTCCCCGCGCAGCTGGTCCTCGCTGGCGGTGAGCTTCTCGAGGCGTGCCACGGCGCTCTCGATGGTCTGCGCGACGCCCGTGTACCGGCGCCTGGCCTCCTCGACGCGGTCGAGGTTCGCCCCCTCGAGGGGGTCGTCCGTGAACCCGACGACGAGCCAGTCGCTGTGCTGCGCGAACCACCCGCTCACGAGGGGCTCCCGAGGTCCGCGGCGAGGCTGGTGTCGACCTCGAGCCAGTTCTCGTCGACCTTGCGCACGGCGTCGCGGAGCTTCTCCATGTCGATGACGAGCTCGTCGCGGTGCGCGGTCCAGTTGTCGGCGAAGTCGTTCATGGACGAGTTGGCGTTGGCCTGGCCCCACACCTTGCCCGTGTCGTGCTCCAGGTCCAGCGCGCCCTTGAACTCCCCGATGAGGGTGTCGAGCTCCCGGGCGAGGTCCGCGAGGTCGGCGCGGACGACGAGGTCGGCCATCAGACCAGCTCCTTCCGTGGTGCGAGCGGTGCCGTGGGCACCTGGGTCGTGACGTACGTGCCGTCGCCGAGGTGGACGAGCGCGGTGCCGGGCACGACGCGCGCGGGCAGCTGCGACCGGGTCAGGCGCGCACCCGCGAGGTCGCCGTCGGCGAGGTTCTGCGGCGAGAGCAGCGCGCCGCGCCGGTTCTTCTTGACGTCGGCCTGCCACCCGGTGAAGCCGGAGCCGACGCTCGCGACGTCACCGCCGAGCACGACGCCGCGGCGGTCGTGCTGCGCGCGCCGCACGAGGCGCCGCAGCCACTCGCGCGCGGGCGCGTCGCGCCACACCTCGGCGTCGTCGTCGAGCAGCACGACGGGCCCGTCGCCGTCGTCGACGAGCGGCGCGAGCAGCGCCTCGTCGGGGGCCTCGTCGAGCAGGACCGCCCGCACACCGGGGCGCCCGGCGAGGTCGCGCAGCGGTGAGCGCTGCGGCGCACCGACGACCAGCTCGACGCCCGCGCGCAGCAGCGACTCCGCCATCACCGCGAGCAGCGTGCTGCGCCCCGAGCGGCCGGGGCCGGCGACGAGGAACGTCGGGGCGTCGTGCGCGAGGTCGGCGCCGACGGGCTCGAGCTCGTCCCCGCCGACGCCCAGCAGCGCCCACAGCGGACGCGGTTCGACGAGCGGCCACGCGTCCTCGAACGTCAGCCGCGCGGGCATGGCCGCGATGCGCGGCGGGCGGGCCGCGCGCGGCACGTGCGCCTCGCGGGCGACGAGCCGGTCGGCGAGCGCGTGCAGCGCGGCGACCTGCGCGGGACCGGACGGGTCGTCGGCGAGGAGCGCGACCTGCGTCTCGACCGCGCCGGGGACGCGCAGGCCGCGTCCCGGCGGCAGGTTCTCCGGGAACGACCGGGCGTTGAGCCCCGCGAGGGTCGCGTCGGTGCGGTCCGCGAGCCGCAGCACGAGCTTGTCCTCGCACAGCGACGCGATGCGCCCGCCCAGCAGCGTGTGGTCCCCCGCGACGACGAGGTGCACGCCGGCGCTGGCGCCCTCGCGCAGCAGCGTGTGGACGACCTCGGTGAGCGCGCCGCCGTCGTGCTCGCCGAGCGTCGTGGTGAAGCCCTCCCACCGGTCGACGAGCAGCAGGACGTGCGCGAGCCGGGCCCCGGGCGCGGCCGCGGCGCGCTGCTCGGTGATGGTGGCGTAGCCACCCTCACCGAGGACGCGCTGGCGCCGCTGGACCTCGTCGTGCAGGCGCGTGAGCAGGCGCGTCGCCCGCTCGGTCTCGGTGCGCTGCACGACCGCGCCGCAGTGCGGCAGGCGGGTGAGGGCCAGCAGGGCGCCGTTGCCGCAGTCGATGCCGTAGACGTGCAGGTCGGCGACGCTCGCCGCGGCGCACGCGGCCGCCGCGATGGTCCGCAGGGTCTGCGAGCGCCCCGAGCGGGGGGCGCCCGCGACGTGCAGGTGCCCGAAGGTCGCGAGGTCGACCACGACGTCGTCCTGCCGCTGCCGCTGCGGCAGGTCGCGGCGCGCCCACACGAACGTCGGGTCGCCCGCGGCCGGGTCCGCCGGGTCGTCCGCGAGCGGTGCGACGTGCCGCGTGGCGAGCGCCGGGAGCCACGGGCGACGCTGCGGCGGGACCCCGAGCATGTCGGCGGCCAGCCCGATCGCGCGGACCAGCACCGACAGGTCCGTCGCCTCGCCCTCGGCCTGCTCGGCGCGCGGCCGCTCGGGGACCGGGCGTCCCAGGTCCGCCCACGTCACAGGCCGCAGGAACGGTGCGGGCACCTCCGCGCGGCGCAGCGCGCGCCGGCCGCCGACGCGGGCGGCCTGGAACGGGATGAGGGCGCTGTGGCCGAGGCGCGCGAACGCGCGGCCCGGCTGGTTCGGCGCGATGCCCGCGGCCTCGCGCGAGTCGATGACGTCGGTGCTGTCGCCCGCGTCGGTCACGCGCAGCGCGATCCGCAGGTTGGTGTTGGCGCGGATCTCCGCCGAGACCACGCCCGAGGGCCGCTGGGTCGCGAGCAGCAGGTGGATGCCGAGGGAGCGGCCGCGCTGCGCGATGCTCACCAGGCCGCTGACGAAGTCCGGGAGCTCGCGCGCGACGGACGCGAACTCGTCGATGACGATGAGCAGGCGCGGCAGCGGGTCGAGCCCGCCGCGGCGCGCCCGCAGCGTGAGGTAGTCGTCGAGGTCCTTGACGCCCGCCGCCGCCAGGACCCGCTCGCGGTGCGCGAGCTCGGCGCCCAGCGACGTCAGCGCACGTTGGACGAGGTGCGGGTCGAGATCCGTGACCATGCCGACGGTGTGCGGCAGGTCCACGCAGTCCTTGAAGGCGGCGCCGCCCTTGTAGTCGACGAGCACGAAGTTCATGGCGTCGGGGCGGTTCGCCACCGCGAGCGACGCCACGACCGTCTGCAGCAGCTCGGACTTGCCCGAGCCCGTGGTCCCGGCGACCAGGCCGTGCGGCCCGTGCTCGGCGAGGTCGAGCGAGAACGGCCCGTCGAGGGACACCCCCACGACCGCACGTGTCGTGCTGCCCCCGCCGGCCCACCGGGCCGCGACCGCCGCCGGGCCGGGCTCGGTGAGGTCGAGGACGTCGAGGAGCCGCGCCGTGGACGGCAGCGCGGCCTCCCCGACGGTCGTGGAGGTGTCGCGCAGCGGCGCGAGGCTGCGGCCCACGGCCGTGAACCACTCGTCGCCGACCTCGTCGACACGGATGCCGTCGACCTGCGCGGCACGGTTCTGCCGCAGCGTCGCCCGCCGGCCCGCACCCCCGACGACGACGGCCGTGCACTCCTCGGGCAGCGTGCGCTCGTCGGCGTCGACGCACACGCAGTGCACGCCCACCGCGGGCCCCTCCTGCAGGATCGTCACGACCCCCGGCAGCGCGCGCAGCCGCAGCGCGCCGTCGAGCACGACGACCACGTCGGGGTCCGGCAGCACGGTGCGCGCACCGGCCGCCAGCCGCGCCCGCTGCCGGCCCTGCACGAGGTCGAGCAGCTCGGCCACGCGCCGCGCGAGGGTCTCGGCGTCGGACCCGACGAGCGCGATCGACTGCTGGCCCAGCAGGGGGCGCACGTGCGGCAGCCACGTCGCCCACCCCCACCAGCGCTCCCCCTCGAGGTCGGTGAGCACGTACACCTGCACGTCGCGCGGGCTCTGCAGCACCGCGAGCTGCGCGACCACCCAGCGCGCCAGGCGCCGCGGCCAGTCGTCGGGCCCGGCGATGCCGACGACGCCGGCCTGCGCGATCGACAGCGCCGCGGGGACGTCGGTGGACGTGCGCGGCTCCTGGCGGCGCGTGTGCCCCTCGCCCTCGGTCACGACGAGCGTGCTGGGCAGGTCGGCCGTGCCGACCCGCACGAGCAGGTGGTCGGGGTCGGTGCGCCGGCGCTCCCACAGGCGGGCGCGCGGCTGCGTCGCGACGAGCAGCAGCTCGGCCGCGTCGGGGCTCGCGGAGCGCCGGTCGGCACGCTCGGTCGTCAGCGCGTCGAGCACCTCCTGCTCGACGCGCGCCAGCTCGGCCTGGTGCTCGGCGAGGCGGCGCCGGTGCCCGATGCGTCCGCCGCGCCGGTTGGACAGCCAGTTGCCCAGCACCATGATCGGCGACATCGCCGCGAACAGCAGGTACATCGGGTTGCGCATGACGAGCGCGATGACCGTGGCGCCCACGGCCGGCAGCAGCGCGGTCAGCCACGGCAGCACCGCCGGCGGCTGGGCGCGCGGCTCGGGCGGCAGCTGGAAGTCGGTGCGGCGCTGCGGCGGCAGCAGGCGCGGCGGCCGGTTGTAGTCGAGGTGCTCGCCGTCCGGCGACGGCTCGACGACGGCGTCGGGCACCGCCGCGGGGTGCACCTCGAGCAGCCGCGCGCCGACGTGCAGCACCGCCGACCCGTGCCACGCCGTGCCCTCGGCGGGCAGCGGGGCGCCGTCGAGCAGCGCGTGCGCGCCCGCGAGCCCGTCGCGCTCGAGGTCCCACGGCGCCGCGTCGGGCGGTGCGGGGTCCCAGGGCGTGACGTGCACGCGCGCGTCGAGCGTCACCCGCAGCGTCACCAGCACGACGGGCGCGAGGTCGAGGACGACGGCCCCCGTGGCGTCGACCCCCAGCTCGTGCGACCCGGACCCCAGGTGCCACACGAGCCCCGCGTCGGGCCCGGCGACGACGCGCAGCGTGACGAGCGCGGGCGCCTGCCCCGTCGTCGGGTCCGGCCCGCCGAGCCACACGACGGTGCCGTCGCGGACGCCGCTCGTGCTCAGCGGTGCCGCGGCGTCCACGACGGTGCGCCCCACGTACAGGGTCGTCAGGTCGAGCCCGTCGCAGGGGTGGCGCGAGGGGTCCAGGCCGTCGACCGCGTTCTTCACCACGTCCCGGACGCACGTCAGCGGGTCGGCGTCGACGACGACGTCCGCCACCCAGGCACCCGGCCGGGCCAGCGTGATCATGAGGCGCATCGAGGCTCTTCCTGCGGGGTGGGACGAGGGCGCCCGCGCCACCGGTCGGCGGCGCGGGCGGGTCGGCGGGTCAGCTGCGCAGCGAGCTGGCCATCTGCGAGTCGACGTCCTGCAGCGCCGTGACCGCGTTGTCGAGCCACGTCGAGAGCGTCTCGAGGTTCGTCATGAGCTCGTTGGCCGCGGTGACGAACTGCGTGTTGACCTCGTCGAAGCGCCCCGAGGCCTGGTCCGTGACGAACCCGGAGGCGACGAGCGCGTTCACGAGGCGCTTGCTGTCCTCGAGGCGCGCGTCGATCTCGGTCTTGTTGGAGCGCAGTCGGCCCGCGCTCTCCGTCATCTCGGCGTAGGTGATGTTGAGGTTCGGCATCGGTGGTCCCTTCGGGTCGAGCCGGGCGCCCGGTCGGGCGACGGCGCGGGTGCCAGCGACGTCGACGCTAGGAACGTGCCCGGACCCCGGTCCACCACCCGCCCGACGGGCTGGGTCCGCGGGCCCACGTCGTGTTTGTCCACGTCACGGCGCTGCACCGACGATCGGGGGGAGGCCCGCGCGGCACGCGTCGCGTGCGGTCGGCGGCGACGGAGGGATGCGTCATGGGACAGCGGGGGTGGCGCGGCCGGGGCCGGACCGCGCGCGGACGGGCCGTGCTCGCGGCGGCCGTGTGGGGCGTGGGGCTCGCGGTGCTGCCGGCCGTGGGCGCGGGTGCCGCCGCGGCGGCACCGGTCGACGAGCAGGCGGCGGACACGAAGTTCTACGTCGTGCAGGACGCGTGGGAGGGGCAGCCCGAGTTCCTCTTCTCGATCGCGGAGCGGCTGCTCGGCACGGGTGACCGCGCGCTGGAGATCTTCGAGCTCAACGAGGGCCGCGAGCAGCCGGGCGGGATGGTCGTCAGCGACCCGAACGTCATCCGCCCCGGCTGGGTGCTGCTGCTGCCGCCCGACGCGCAGGGCGACGGCGTGCAGACCGGCCCGCTGCCCACGCTGCCGCCGCGGGCCGTCCGCGCGACGCCGACGCCCAGCGCCGCCGCGGAGGGCCCGGCCGACGACGCCGGGGGCCGCGACGCCGCGGACGAGGACAACCGCGACGAGGGCACCCGCGACGACACCGCGGGCGACGACACCGCGGTCGGCGGCACCGCCGGGCAGGACGCGCCGACACCCACGAGCGGGGTGGACGTCACGCAGGGCCTCACCGTCGTCGTGGGCGCCACCGCCGTGACGGCCGCGCTCGTGCTCGTCGTGGGCGGTGTGGTCGTCGCCGTGCGTCGCCGCCGCGCGGAGACCGCCGCGCCGCCCGCACCCGTCGTGCGTCGCGAGGACCCCGGCGCGTGGACCATCGACCGCACGACGCGCGCGCTCGCGCAGGCCTGCGCCGCCGCAGGGCGCGACGTGCCGGGCGTGCACGCGCTCGTGCTCTCGGACCACGAGGTCCGGCTGCGCCTGAGCACACCCGACGCGGCCCCGCCGGCCGGCTGGACCGCCGTCGACGAGGCCCGCACGTGGGTCGCCCCCATGCGCCCCCTGCAGGACATGGCGCTCGCCGAGCACGTCGTCGCGCCGTTCGACCGCCTGGTGACGCTCGGCGACGACGCGCACGGGCGCGTCCTGGTGGACCTCGCACAGGCCGGCCCGGGCGTCGCGCTGGACGGTGACGCCGCGCAGGCCACGGCGCTGGCCGAGCGCTGGGTGCACGAGCTCACCACCAGCCCGTGGTCCCGGCACGTGCCGGTCGTCGCGGTGGGTCTCGGCGGCTCGCCGTACGCGCGCCTCGACGAGGCCGGGCCGGCGGTCGGTGCGGCGGGCGGCGGCGTGCTCGTGGTCGGCAGCACGCGCTCGCGCGACGGCGCTCTGCTCGCCGCCCTCGCCGACGACCCCGCGTGGACCGTGGTCGTCGTCGGCCCCGGGGGCCGCGACTGGGCGCGGTGGCGGCTCGTGCTGGACGCCGACGGCGTCACCACCGGCGGGCCGCTCGACGCGGACGCGTACGTGCAGGCCGGTCCGCGCCGTCTCGAGCTGGTCTAGGCGCGTGGCCGGCGTGCTGGAGCCCGTCTGGAGCGGCGCTGGAGCCGCTCTGGAGCGCGGCCCGGCAGGGTCGTCGCATGACGACCACACCGACGGCCGGCTACCGGATGCGGATCGCGATCTCCAGCCCCGAGATCGAGGCGCGGATCCGCGGGGTCTTCGCGAGCCGCGGGCTCGACGTGGTCCTCGCCGACGCACCGCCGACCTTCGAGGTGACCGTCCTGCCGGGCCCCGGTCCGCGCCCCGCCCCGACGGCCGTCGGCGACGCCCTGCAGCACCTCGTCGGGGGGTCGGCGGCACGCCGCACCGCGCCGCGCCGGGACGTCACCCCGAGCGCGCGCTACCGCCTGACGCTGTCGACCGTGGCACGCGACGACGCACCCCCGGCCCCGCACCGCGGCCACGACGCGGTCGCGGACCTCTCGCCGCGCGAGAGCCAGGTGATGGCGTGCGTCGCGCGGGGCATGCGCAACACCGAGATCGCGGCCGAGCTCGGGGTCACCGTGAAGACCGTCAAGAACCACGTCAACCGGATCTTCGGCAAGCTCGGCGTCGACGGCCGCGTCGAGGCCGTGCTCGCGTGGCAGTCGGCCCGCAGCGCGCAGCGTCCGTCCGTGCGCTCGTCCGTGCACGGCGTCGCGCCGACGGGTGCGCAGGCGGTGGGTCCGGCGCTCGCCGGCTAGCCGTGGCGCAGCACGTCGTCGACGCCGACCGACAGCCCGGCGAGGAAGATCGCCACCGAGCCCGCCTCCTCGGCACCGAGCTGCCGGAAGCGGTCCATCGCGGCCTGCGCGTCCCGCCGCGCCGCCGCCTCGCCCGCCGGGCCGTCGCGTGCCGCGCGCAGGCGCGCCAGCCCGAACAGCGCGAGCCCCTCGTGGTACCGGTCGCCGAGCTGCGCGCACAGGGCGAGCGCCTGGGAGAACCGGTCCTGCGCGGCGTCGTGCTGCCCCAGCCCGGCGGCCGCGACACCCAGGTTGACCAGCAGGTTCGCCTCCAGCACCTGGTGCCCCTCGGCCTGCGCGACCGCCAGCGCGCGCTCCCCGTGCAGCGCCGCCGCCCGCCAGTCGCCGAGCTCGGCGTACAGCTCGCACAGCACGTCGCCCGACGCGACCTGGTAGTAGCCGTCGCCCAGCTCGACCGCGAGCGCGTGCCCGTCGTGCGCGGCCGCGAGCGCCGCGTCGTACTCCTTGGCCTCGCGCAGCGTCGAGGCGAGGTTGCTGACGACGCTCACGCGGTACCACCAGCGGTCGCCGTCGAGCAGGTCGAGCGCCTCGCGCAGGCGCGCGACGGCCGCGTCGTTGCGGCCGAGGCGCGAGCACGCGACGCTCTCGTGGTTCAGCAGCACCGCGAGCGCGCGCGTGTCGCCCAGCGCACGCGCCGAGCGCGCCGCGACCCGCAGCACGGCCAGCCACTCCGTGGAGCCCGCGGCCGCGTAGTACGTCTCGAACATCAGCACGACCGCCTGCCACACGAGCTCGTGGTCGCCGTGCGCGTGCCCCTCGTGGAGCAGCGCCGTGAGGTTGGCGAGCTCGGCGAGGGTCCAGCGCAGCAGCGCCGCACCGTCGGGCAGCGCCGGCACCTCGTGCCGCGGCGTCGGCGGCTCGAACTGCAGGAGCCGGTGGTGGGTGTTCGCGGCCAGCACGCACACGTACCAGGTGAGCAGGCGGCGGCGGGCCGCGGCGCGCTCGTCGTCCGGGATCCGGCCGGCGATCTCGGCGGCGTGCGCACGCGTCAGGTCGTGCATGACGTACCGGCCGTCGGCGACCTCGAGCAGGTGGTGCTCGCACAGGTCGGTCAGCAGGCGCACCGCGCGCTCGGGCTCGACGTCGACGAGCGCGGCGGTCGCCCGCACTGTCGTGCTCTGGCACGGCAGGGCCGCGAGCAGGCACAGCGTGCGCAGCTGCTCGGGGTCCAGTGCGGCGGTCGACGTCGCCAGCACGCCCCGCACCGACGCCGACGGGCCGTCGTCCAGGTCGAGCGCGTCGAGACGGTGCCGCGAGTCCTCCAGCCGCGTGACCATCGCCCCGATCGTCGACCCGCGCCCGGTGTGGACCTGCTCGGCCGCGATGCGCAGCGCGAACGGCAGCGCGTCGCACAGCTCGACCAGCCGGCCCGCGGCGTGCGTCTCGCGCGCGACGAGGTCGGCGCCGAGCGCACCCTCCAGCAGCTCACGGGCCTCCGCCGGCCCGAAGCGCGCGAGCCGCACGCTGCGCGCGCCGTGCCGCACCGCGAGCCCGCCGAGGCGCTCGCGGCTCGTCACGACCACGAAGCACGACGCCGACCCGGGCAGCAGGTCCTCGACCTGCTCGGTCGACGCGGCGTTGTCGAGGACGACGAGCAGGCGGCGGTCCGCCACCATGCTGCGCCACAGCGCGACGACCTCGTCGTGCTGCTGCGGTGCCGACAGCACACCGAGGCCCGCGAGCAGCTGCCGCAGCGCCGCGGTCGGGTCCACGGGCGGGTGCCGGGGGTCGAAGCCGCGCAGGTTCACGTAGAGCTGCCCGTCGGCGAACCGGTCGCGCAGCATGTGGCCGGCCCGCACCGCGAGCGTCGTCTTGCCGACGCCGCCGACACCCACGACCGTCACGACCCGCGGCCCGTCCGGGCCCGCCGCCCGCAGCACCTCGACGAGCTCGCGCGCGCGGCCCACGAACGCGGTCAGGTCGGGCGGCAGCTGGGCGGGGAGCACGTGCGCGTCGACCGCCGGTCGCGGGGGCGGGGCGGGGCGGGGACGTGGGGGCGGGATCGGGGCCGGGCCGTCGGGCGCCGTGCGCGGCGCGCCGAGCGACAGCGACCCGGGGGGCCAGGTGGACGCCGCCGGGTGCGCGGGCGCGGGCCGTGCGGCGGGGCGCTCGCGGGGGTCGGCGAGGATCCGCGCGTGCAGCGCACGCGTCGCCGCGCCCGGGTCGATGCCGAGCTCGCCGCGCAGGGCCCGACGCAGGTCGTCGTACTGCGCGAGGGCCGCGGCGGTGCGCCCGGAGCCGTGCAGCGCGGCCATGAGCGCGCACCGCAGGCGCTCGTCGTACGGGTGCCCGGCGACCTCGGCGGCGAGCCTGTCGGCCGCGTCGGCGAGGGACGCCGGGTCCGCGCCCGCGGCGACGGCCACCTCGGTGCGCTCGACGAGCATCCGCACGCGCAGCCCGGCCAGTCGCGTGCGCTGGTCGGCCGCGAACGGGCCCGGGACCCCGAGGAGCACGTCGCCCGACGGCCACAGGTCGAGCGCCGCGTCGAGCGCGCTCAGCGCGGCGTGCAGGTCGGACGCCTCGTGGGCCTCGCGCGCCCGGCGGGCGTGCTGCTCGACGACGAGCGCGTCGACCGCGGCGGCCGGGACGTCGAGCAGGTATCCGGTGGGCGTGCTGCGCAGCACGTCGGGGCCGAGCACGCGGCGCAGCCCCGAGACGTAGGTGTGGAGGCTGCCCCGCGCGCTGGCGGGCGCGCCCTCGCCCCACGTCCCGTCGACGAGGGTGTCGTGCCCGACCGCCTGCCCGGCGCGCAGCGCGAGGGCGACGAGGACGGCGCGCTGCTTGGGCGCGCCCAGGTCCACCTCACCGTCGGCGACCAGCGCGGACGGGGTACCGAGGAGCCGGAGCCGCGGCGGCGCTGAGGTACGTGGCACGTGGCTCCTCGAGCGCGACGGGTGGGACCAGCGGGACGTGTGTGTTCTACCGGCCCCTCGCACGGGCGTCAATGCGACCCCTGACTCTCTGACTGGTACTGACGTGACCAGTCAGGGGCGGCTCCCGCGTCCCCGGGGGCAGGCGTGGACGGTGGCGCCGGACGCGCCCGGGACGGTGGCATGCTGACCGGCGTGAGTCGTGTCCCCGTGCGCCGTGACCTCGCCGACGTCCCCGCCTACGTCCCGGGGGCGCGCGCCGCCGTCGGGGCCGCGGCCTACAAGCTGTCGTCCAACGAGAACCCGTTCCCGCCGCTGCCGTCGGTGGTCGCCGCGATCGCGGACGCGGCCGTGGACGTCAACCGGTACCCCGACATGCACGCGACCGAGTTCGGCGAGGCGGTCGCGCACCGCCTGGGCGTCGCCCCGGAGTCCGTCGTGGCCGGCACCGGGTCCGTCGCGGTGCTGGGGCACGTGCTGACGGCGGTGTGCGAGGCGGGCGACGAGGTCGTCCTGCCGTGGCGCTCGTTCGAGGCGTACCCCATCGCCGTGACGCTCGCGCACGCGCGGCAGGTGCGGGTGCCTGTCACCGCGGACGGGCGGCTCGACCTGCCCGCCATGGCCGCGGCGGTCACCCCGCGCACGCGCGTCGTGCTCGTCTGCACGCCCAACAACCCCACCGGTCCGGCCGTGCGCGACGCCGAGCTGCGCGACTTCCTCGCCGCGGTGCCGCGCGACGTGCTCGTCGTGCTCGACGAGGCGTACGTCGAGTTCGTCCGCGACCCCGAGGCGCCCGACGCGCTCGCGCTGTTCGCCGCGCACCCCAACGTCGTGATCCTGCGCACGTTCTCCAAGGCGTACGGACTGGCGGGCCTGCGCGTCGGGTACGCGGTCGCGCGGCCGCGGCTCGCGTCGGCCATCCGCACGGCGTCGACACCGTTCGGGGTCTCGCACGTCGCGCAGCTCGCCGCGCTCGCGTCGCTGCGCGCCGAGCCCGAGCTGCTGACGCGGGTCGACGCGATCGTCGAGGAACGCACCCGCCTGCTGACGGGCCTGCGCGCGCAGGGCTGGGACGTGCCGGACAGCCAGGCCAACTTCGTGTGGCTCGCGCTCGGCGACCGCACCACGTCGTTCGCGGAGCGCAGCGCGCAGGCCGGTGCGCTCGTGCGCCCGTTCGCCGGCGAGGGCGTGCGCGTCAGCGTCGGCGAGCGCGAGGCGACGGACATCTTCCTCGAGTTCGCCGCCGACCACGCCCCCCACTGACCTCTCCCACCCGCCCCCTCCCCCCACCCCCCGGGCGCGAGAGAGCAATCCAGCCCGCGCGAGAGAGCAATCCAGCCCCACCCCTGGGACGCGAGGGGGCTGCGCGAGGCGGGACCGACGGGGCAGGATCGGGGCATGGGATTCGTCGCGCGCGTGCTCATCAGCGGGGTCGCCATCTGGCTGGCCACGGTCCTCCTGCCCGGCCTCGAGGTGGTCGGTGGGGAGTCGACCGCGGAGCGGGTCGGGGTGATCCTGCTCATCGCGCTGGTGTTCGGGCTGGTGAACGCGATCGTGAAGCCGATCGTGGCGGTCATCTCGATCCCGCTGTACATCCTCACGCTCGGCCTGTTCACGCTCGTGGTCAACGCCCTGATGCTCATGCTGACGGCGTGGATCACGGAGCAGACCACGTGGGGCCTGCGGATCGACAACTTCGGCACCGCGGTGATCGGTGCCCTCATCGTGTCGGTCGTCAGCTTCGTGCTGTCGTCGGTGACGGGCGCGAGGAAGGACTGACCCAGAAACGTAAGTGGAGTTACGATAACTTCACTTACGTTTCCTGGAGGTGGGTGTGCTCCGACGGCCCCCTGACCTGTTCGACCGCGAGCACGAGTGGAGTGAGCTGGCCGAGTTCGCGTCGTCGGTCGCGCCGGGTCTCCGCATCGCCCTCGTCTCAGGTCGGCGACGTGTCGGCAAGTCGTACCTGCTCCGCCGCCTGGCCGAGGCCTCGACCGGACCGACCCTCGTCCACCAGGCGCGCGAGCTCTCCAGCGGCCAGGCCCTCGACCCGGGTCGGTGTCGACCTCGATGATCGGCGTCCCGACCTCGACGGTCGTGCCGGGCTCGACGAGCAGGCGCGACACGACGCCCGTCCACGGGCACGGCAGCTCGACGAGCGACTTGGCCGTCTCGATCTCGACGATCGTCTGGTTGACCTCGACGCGGTCGCCGACGGCGACGAGCCAGGTGACGATCTCGGCCTCGGTCGGGCCCTCGCCGGCGTCGGGCAGGGGGAACTGCTGGTACGTGGGCACGCGTGGCTCTCCGGTGGTGCGGGGGTCAGAACGCGAGGGCGCGGTCGACGGCGTCGAGCAGCCGGTCGAGACCGGGCAGGTACTCGTGCTCGACCTTGGAGACCGGGTACGGCGTGTGGAAGCCCCCGACGCGCAGCACGGGCGCCTGCAGGTGGAAGAAGCACTCCTCGGTGACGCGCGCCGCGACCTCGGCGCCGGTGCCGTACAGCACGGGCGCCTCGTGGACGACGACGCAGCGGCCGGTGCGCGCCACCGACGCGGCGACGGTCGCGGTGTCGATCGGCGAGATCGTGCGCAGGTCGATGACCTCCAGGCTCGTGCCCTCCGCGGCCGCGGCCTCGGCGGCCTTGAGCGCGGTGGCGACCGTGGGGCCGTAGGCGACGACGGTGACGTCGGTGCCGGGGCGCACGACGCGCGCGTGGTCGAGGTCGGCGGGGGCGCCGTGCGGGGCGGGCAGGGGCGCGTCGAGGTCGACGTCGCCCTTCTCCCAGTAGCGGCCCTTGGGCTCGAGGAAGATCACGGGGTCCGGCGACGCGATCGCCTGCTGGATCATCGTGAAGCCGTCGGCGGCCGTGGACGGCGAGACGACGCGCAGGCCGGGCGTGTGCGCGAACAGCGCCTCGGGCGACTCGCTGTGGTGCTCGATCGCGCCGATGCCGCCGCCGTAGGGGATGCGGATGACGACGGGCAGGCGCAGGCGGCCCTGCGAGCGGTAGTGCATCTTGGCGAGCTGCGTGGTGATCTGGTCGAACGCGGGGAACACGAACCCGTCGAACTGGATCTCGCAGACGGGCCGGTAGCCGCGCAGCGCGAGGCCGATCGCGGTGCCGACGATGCCGGACTCGGCGAGCGGGGTGTCGACGACGCGGTCCTCGCCGAACTCGGCGAACAGCCCGTCGGTGACGCGGAACACGCCGCCGAGGCGGCCGATGTCCTCGCCCATGAGCAGCACGCGCTCGTCGTTGCGCAGGGCGCGGCGCAGGCCGAGGTTGACGGCCTTCGCGAGCGGCAGGCGCTGCGTGCCCGTCGGGAACGGGGCCGGCTCGGGCGCCGGCGGGACGTGTCGGGGTAGCGGTTGACGTCGGCCGCCGCGTCGACGATCGCCGCGACCACCGACGGCAGCGGCGGGTACGGGTTCTCGTTGGAGGACAGCTTGAAGGCGGCGGACCCGACGGCGGCACGCGCCCCCGGCACGTACGCGGGCAGGTCGGCGAAGGCACGACGGAGAGGGACGCGGCTCACGGGCGCCAGCATGCCACCGAGGCGGCGGCCGGCGGGCGGTCGGCGCCGGCCGCGGCGCGTGCCCGCCCGTCGTTCACGGCCCGCCGACGTCCGGGGACGTCGGCCGGATCTCGCCCGACCCCCTCGGCACGAGGCGGGTGGGCACGACGATCGTCTCGGTCGGCAGGTCGCGCGCCGCCAGCCGGTCGAAGACGCGCTGCGCCGCGGTCGCGCCGATGCGAGCGGGGTCCTGCGCGATCACGGTGACCCGCGGCTCGAGCAGGTCGGCCAGCTGGAAGTCGTCGAAGCCCACGAGCGCGACACGGTGCTGCAGTCCCAGGGCACGCAGGGCGCGGATCGCGCCGATCGTGATGAGGTTCTGGCTCGTGAACAGCGCCGTCGGCGGCTCGGGTCCGGTCAGGAGCGCGCGCACCGCGACCTCGGCCGCCTGCTCGGAGTGGATGTCGTTCGCGGCCGGGGCCGACGAGGCCGGGATCCCGGCGTCGGCGAGCGCCCGCACGAACCCGCGGTGCCGCTCACGCGCCGTGTCGATGCGGCCGAGGTCACCGAGGTAGGCGATGCGACGGTGGCCGTGCTCGAGGAGGTGGTGGGTGGCGCGCGCAGCACCAGCGGCGTTGTCGACGACGACCGAGTCGGCGTCGAGGCCGACCGCGCGCCGGTCGACCATCACGACCGGCGTGCCCGACTCCTGCTCCCAGCGCAGGTAGCCCTGGTCGGGGGTGACGGCCGAGATGATGAGCCCGTCGACGCGTCGGGCGGTCAGCGCCGCCACGAACGCGCGCTCGCGGTCCGGCTCCTCGTCGGTGCTGCCGGCCAGCACGGCCACGCCCCGCTCGCCCGCGACGTCCTCGATGGCCCGGTGCACGGCCGCCGAGAACGGGTTGTCGACGCTGGCCAGCACGAGACCGATGCTCAGCGACCGCCGCTCGCTACGTCGCAGGTTCCCGGCGTTGAGGTCGGGGCGGTAGTTGAGAGCGCGGGCCGCGTCGTTCACCCGCTGCGCGGTGGCGGCCGAGACGCCCGCCTCGCCGTTGACGACACGGGAGACGGTCTTGATCCCGACGCCCGCGAGCGCGGCGACGTCCCGCATCGTCGCTCGACGGCGCAGCGTGGTGAAAGGGCCCGCGGTCGTGGTGCCCGGGCTCGACGACGGCGTCATGGCACGAGGGTAGGGGCCGGCCGCCGGCACGCCACCGACGCGCCACGTGGACGTCACGGGCGGGCGGCGTGCCCGCGTGCCACGACGGCCCACGACGTCCCCGGACCGAGCGGACGCACCTCGAGCGAGGTCACGGTCGCACGGCCGCCCTCGGCGAACAGTGCCACCCCGTTGCTACCCCCGCCCGGGTAGACGAGGTCCGTGATCGTGGCCTCCCCGTCGTTGCCGAAGACCTCGACGGACGACCGGTCGACGACGACCTGCAGCCGCACGCGTCCGTCGCGGGTGGGCAGCAGCGCGGTGTGCACGCCGGCGAAGCCCGGATGGAAGTCGACCGTGCCGGAGCGTGTCCGGTCGACGTACATCCGTCCGGCCGCGACGTCGTAGCCGACGACCGTGCGCTCGTCGTCCCCGACGCGCACGTGCAGCCCGAGCCGCTCGGCGTCGCCGACCTCGAGCTCGACCGTGACGATCGCGGCGCCGTCGTGCGTCGCCTCGGGGACGCGCACGGTGCCCTCGTCGAGGACCCCCTCATGGTCCCGCAGGCGGATGGGTTCCGCACCGGGCACGTCGACGGGGTGGAAGGTCAGCACGACCCGGCCGTCGACCGTGCGCAGCGCGAGGGTGCGCGGGAACGTCATCGATCCCCGCCACCCGGTGGTCGGCGTCGACGTGGCGTACTCCCAGTTGTTCATCCACGCGATGGCGACCCGCTCGCCGTCCGGGGTGTTCTCGAAGGTCAGCGGCGCGTAGAAGTCCGTGCCGTGGTCGACCCAGGCGTGGCGCTCGAGCGGGGTGGGCACCGGCGCGTCCGTGGCGACGACGTGGTCGAGCAGGATGTGACCCCACCCGCCCGTGCTGGTGTCCGTCACCACGAGCTGCGCGGTGCGCCCGACGAGGTCACCGACGTCCCAGGTGACGGGGGCGAGTTGCTCGGAGTCGCGGCCGGTGGCAGTGCGCACGACCCGCCCGTCCACCACGAGGTTGACCGTCGCCTCGTCCGACCGCGGACGCGCCGGCTCGTCCGAGAGCACGATGTGGTCGACCATGATGTGGCCCCACCCCCCGGTGACCTCGTCGACGACCTCGAGGTGGGCACGCCGCCCGGCGAGCTCGGCGACGTCCCAGGTCGCCCAGTCGAGCGTCCCGCTCTCCCGTCCGGAGGCGGTGCGCACGACCTGCCCGTCGACGACGAGCCGCACGGCGGTGCCGGGCCCCGCACCACCACCGACGAGCATGCTGATCCACGGGCGGTCGACGGTGAACGTCGGGGACACGAGCCGGCCGGTGGCGGAGTCGGGCGGAGGCGTGCACGGGTCGCTTCGGCCGTTCTGGTAGGAGTTGGCCAGGCGCGTGCCGAGGTATCCGCGCACACCCGTCTGGCAGGGGGCGTCGCCGGCGAGCGGACCGGGCCCGAAGGCGGTCCCCTCGACCGTCCAGTCGCCGAAGTCGGTCCCCTCGAAGTCCGCGAGCACCGTGCCCGCGGGCGCTGCGCCGTCGCCGGTGCCCGGGCGGTGGGGGTGCCGGCCGCCGCCGACGAGCATCGTGAGGTGACGGCGCTCGACGGTGAACGGCGGTGACGTGAGGGTGCCGGTGGCGGCGTCTCCGCCACGGAAGCTGTTGACGAGTCCCTCGCCCCGGAAGTCCGTGACGGGGTGCTGACCCGGCAGGGTGCCGGACACCGGTCCGTCGCCGAAGGCGTCGCCGGTGGTGGTCCAGCCCTCGCCGTACGTGCCGCCCTCGAAGTCGGCGAGGACGTCGCCGTCCGGACCCGGCGCGGGGGGCGGGTCGGCGACGAAGCGGGTGCCGTCGAACTCGCCGACGAAGTACTGGGCGCCCGACCCCCCGGCGACGGCTCCGGGGTTGAGGCTCACGACCAGCACCCACCGGGTGCGTGCCGGGTCGCCGTCGACCGGCAGCTCGAACAGGTCGGGCATCTCCCAGACGCCGCCGACGGCGCCGGCCGGCCCGAAGTCGCTGAGGTGCGTCCAGCGGATCAGGTCGTGCGAGCGGTAGAACCGGATGATCCGCTCCTCCGCGAGCGCCACCGCCATCACCCAGTACCCGCCGGCCTCGTACCGGAACACCTTGGGGTCGCGGAACTCGCGCGACCCGATGTCGAGGACCGGGTTGCCCTCGTACGCGGTCCACGTCTCCCCGGCGTCGAGGCTGGAGGCGACCGACTGCGACTGGATGCCCGTGAGCGGGTCCCACGAGGTGTAGGCGGCCACGAGCGGGGTGGTGCCGGGCGTGCCGAGGCCGCTCGTGTTCCCCTCGTCCACGACGACGGTGCCGGAGAAGATGTGCTCCCGCTCGGACCACGGGATCGCGAGGGGCCGCTCCTCCCACGTCACGAGGTCCGTGCTGACGGCGTGGCCCCAGGACATATGGCCCCAGGTGTCCCCGAGCGGGTTGTGCTGGAAGAACAGGTGGTACTGCCCGTCGTACCACACGGGACCGTTGGGGTCGTTGACCCAGTGGCGCTGCGGGGCGAAGTGGACCACCGGCCGGTGCGGGTCGGCTGCGTCCTGGCCCTGCACCGGGGCCGCCAGCCCCGTCATGAGCGCCACCGCGGCCGTCGCGCCCAGGGCGCGGATGCGTCGTCGCACGTCGTCTCCTCGTCGAGATCGTGTGGCCGCGCGCTGCCGTCCGCAGGCGCTGACCCGTCGATCGTCACCAGCCGAAGACAACGTTGTCAAACGCAGCCGACTGGACGACTGTCCAAGGTGACAACGATGTCTTCTTGATGTTCACTCGGGGATCTGCCGGGGTTGACCGATTCGCCCACCGGTTGTAGACACCTCGCAGACAACGTTGTCACGGCCCGTGCACGCGGGCCCCCGAGTGCACGAAGGAGGCACGCATGACCGACACCCAGCCCGTCGTCCTCGAGATGCGCGCCATCACCAAGGAGTTCCCCGGGGTGCGCGCGCTGGACGGCGTCACGATGGCGGTCCGGGCCGGGCAGGTCCACGCCGTGTGCGGCGAGAACGGCGCCGGCAAGTCGACGCTGATGAAGATCCTGTCCGGCGTTCACCCGCACGGTTCGTACGGCGGCACGGTGCTCCTGCAGGGCCAGGAGGTCCGCTTCAAGGACATCAAGGCGTCCGAGCGGGCCGGCGTCGTCATCATCCACCAGGAGCTCGCGCTCATCCCCGAGCTGTCGATCGCGGAGAACATCTTCCTCGGGAACGAGGTCATGAGCCGCGGCCTGATCGACTGGGACGCCACCCGCCGCTGCACGTCCGTGCTGCTCGCGCGGGTCGGCCTGGACCTCGACCCCGCCACGCCCGTCAAGAGCCTCGGCGTCGGTCAGCAGCAGCTCGTCGAGATCGCGAAGGCCCTGTCGAAGGACGTGCGGCTGCTCATCCTCGACGAGCCGACCTCCGCACTCAACGAGGACGACTCCGCGAACCTCCTCGCGCTCCTGCGCGGCCTGCAGGCCCGCGGGATCACCTCGATCATCATCTCCCACAAGCTCAACGAGATCGCGGCGGTCGCCGACGCGGTCACCGTGCTGCGCGACGGGCGGACGGTGGAGACGTACGCGGTGGAGTCCGGCCAGGTCGACGAGGACCGGATCATCCGCGCCATGGTGGGACGGTCGCTCGAGAACCGCTACCCGCACCACACGCCTTCCATCGGCGAGACGATCCTCGAGGTGCGCGGGTGGCAGGTCGACCATCCCACGACGCCCGGGCGGCGCGTCTGCAAGGACTCCGCCTTCCACGTGCGCAGCGGCGAGATCGTCGGCTTCGCCGGTCTCATGGGGGCCGGGCGCACGGAGCTCGCACGGTCGGTCTTCGGTCGCAGCTATGGGACGTACCTGGCCGGCGAGGTGCTGCTGCACGGTCGGCCGGTGCAGCTGCCGACCGTCGAGGCCGCGATCCGCCACGGCCTGGCCTACGTCCCCGAGGACCGCAAGAACCTCGGGCTCAACCTCCTCGACACCATCCGGCGCACCATCACCTCGGCCGACCTGCGGCAGGTCGTGCGGCGCGGGCTCCTCGACGTCGACCGCGAGGGCGCGGTCGCCGAGGGCTACCGGCGCTCCCTGCGGATCAAGAGCCCCACGGTCGACGCCGGGGTCACCACGCTGTCGGGCGGCAACCAGCAGAAGGTCGTCCTCGCCAAGTGGATGTTCCCCGACCCGGACGTGCTGATCCTCGACGAGCCGACCCGGGGCATCGACGTGGGCGCGAAGTACGAGATCTACCAGCTCGTGCAGCACCTCGCCGACCAGGGCAAGGGGGTCGTCGTCATCTCCTCCGAGCTGCCCGAGCTGCTCGGGCTGTGCGACCGCATCTACACGATCTGCGAGGGCCGGGTCACCGGTGTCCTCGACGCCCGGGACGCCGACCAGGAGAGCCTCATGCGGCTGATGACCACGAGCGCCGCGACGACCCCCGCCACCGCCACGGCGTCACGATGACGCGCCGGTGCGCACCGACCCTCGACGGGAGCGGACGATGACATCCTTCAAGCAGGTCCTCGGCGGGGACGTCCGCCAGTTCACCATGGTCTTCGCGCTCGTCGCGCTGCTCGTCGCGTTCGACGTCGCGTCGGGCGGACGCATGCTCACGTCGTCGAACTTCCAGAACCTCCTGTCCGGCAACGCGTACGTCCTGATCCTGGCGATCGGCATGGTCATGGTCATCGTGATCGGCCAGATCGACCTGTCCGTCGGGTCCGTCGCGGGCTTCGTCGGCATGGTCGTGGCTCTCAGCGCACGTGACCTCAACCTGCCGTGGTGGGCCGCCGTGCTGGTGGGTCTCGCCGTGGGCACCGCCATCGGCTGCTGGCAGGGATTCTGGCTCGCGCGGCTCGGCATCCCCGGCTTCATCACGACCCTCGCGGGCATGATGATCTTCCGCGGCGCCGTCATCTGGATCAGCGGCTCCATCAGCGTCCCCGTGCCGCCGGAGCTGCGGTTCCTCGGGTCGGGCTACCTGCCCGAGTGGGGGCCGGCGTTCACCCAGATGAACAACTCGACGCTCCTGCTGGGCCTGATCGCGATCGGGGTGTACGGCTACTCCCAGCTCACGCAGCACCGGCGGGCAGCCGCGTCGGGCGACCGCGCCGAGCCGCTGTGGCCGGTGGTCGTGCGCGTCGTCCTCGTGGGCGCGGTCATCGCCTACGTCACGTGGCTGTTCGGCAGCGGCCGCCCGGGCACGTCGTTCCCGGTGCCGGGCCTCATCCTCGTCGGGCTCGTGATCGTCTACCACGTCGTCACGCAGCGCACGCGGTTCGGCCGGCACATCTACGCGGTGGGTGGCAACCGCGCCGCCGCGGCGCTCTCGGGCGTCAACACCCGCCGCACGTACTTCCTCGTGATGGCGAACATGTCGTTCCTCGCTGCACTCGCCGGGATCATGTTCGTCGGCCGTGCGACGTCCGCGGGACCGTCCGACGGCACCATGTGGGAGCTCGACGCCATCGCGGCCGTGTTCATCGGCGGTGCCGCGGTGTCCGGCGGCATCGGCACCGTGACCGCGTCGATGGTCGGCGGGCTCGTCATGGCCGTCCTCAACAGCGGTCTCATGCTCATGGGCGTCGGCGCCGACCGCACGCAGGTCATCAAGGGCGTCGTGCTCCTGGCCGCGGTCGCCTTCGACGTCTACAACAAGCAGCAGGGCAGGCCGTCGATCACCGGCCTGCTCTGGGAGCGCCTGTCGCGCGGCGGCACGACGCAGGGCGGCCCCGACGCCGCGGCGGCCGTGGCCGCGTCCACGGCGACCGCGCCACCTGCGCTCGGCCCTGTCGAGCCGGAGGGCGACGCACCCGTGGTGCCCGCCGAGGACCGGGCATCGACGGGCCGAGCCGGCTGACCTGACGCACCGCCACCCCGACGTGCGCCGCGCCGACCTCGCGCCGACGCGCACCCACCACCCGACGTACGAACCCGCGGGCACCCCCGCCCGCGGGCGACCAGGCGCACCCCGCAGCGGGTGCGCCCGTGGAGAAGGAGCAGTCATGCGCACCAGATCCCTCGCCCTCGTGGCACTGACCGCCGCCGGCGCCCTCGCCCTCGGCGGGTGCGGCGGCGGCCGCGAAGGAACAGCGGATGCCGCAGCCGCCGGTGCGGGCGACGGCTTCGCCGACGACGCCGTCATCGGGGTGTCCCTGCCGTGGCTCGGTACCCAGAACTGGGCCGAGGCGCAGGAGATGTTCACCACCCGGCTGACGGAGGCCGGCTTCGAGCCGCTCGTCCAGGCGGCGGACAACAAGGTGACCCAGCAGCAGCAGCAGATCGAGGCGATGATCGAGCGCGGCGCCGAGGTGATCGTCGTCGGCCCCGTCGACGGCACCCAGCTCGGCAGCGTGCTCGAGCGCGCCGCCGCGGAGGGCATCGCGGTGATCGGGTACGACCGGCTCATCGAGAACACGCCGGCCGTCGACGCGGTCGTGCAGTTCGGCAGCCTGCGCACCGGCGAGCTGCAGGGGCAGTCGCTCCTCGACGGGCTCGCGGCACGCAAGGGCGAGCCGCCGTACCACGTCGAGCTGTTCGGAGGCGGTCCCGCGGACCCGAACGCCCCGGCGTTCTTCGAGGGCGCCATGTCCGTCCTGCAGCCGAAGATCGACGACGGCACCCTGGTCGTCGGGTCGGGCCAGACCGAGTTCACGCAGGCCGCGACACCCGACTGGGACAACGCCAAGGCCCAGGCACGCATGGACTCCCTGCTGTCGGGCTTCTACAGCGCCGAGGAGATCGACGGTGTGCTGTCGCCGAACGACGGCATCGCGCGCGCTGTCATGACGTCGGCGCAGCAGGCGGGCCAGGAGACACCCGTGGTAACCGGCCTCGACGCCGAGAACGAGTCGGTCGTGTCGGTGTGGCAGGGGCAGCAGTGGTCGACGGTCGCCAAGCCGACCGTCGAGCTGGTCGGCCGCACGGTCGAGCTGATCCAGTCCCTCCAGCAGGGCGAGGCGCTGCCGGAGCCGGACGAGGAGGTCGACAACGGCCAGACGGACGTCGCCGTGTACCTGCTCGACCCCCTCGTGGTGACGCAGGAGAACGCCCAGGAGGTCTTCGCCGACGACCCCAACCGCCTGCAGCTGCTGCAGTAGACCGGTCGCGCCCCGCGGGGACCGACGGCAGCACGTCTCCGCGGGGCGGACCTCGCCCTGGTTCTCCTTGGTCGGGTGGTGCGCAACATGGTGCGACCAACCGGTGTCAAGGATGATCATTGCTTCTCACCATTTGCTCGTGGTAGGCAGGGACCGCGCCGGGTACCAGACCGGCCCGCAGGGGGAGTGCGCGACGGCGCGTCTTCCACCCACGTCGATGACGATCGACCTGCACAAGGCGTGTGCTGTCCGTACACGCTGATCTGCCGCGCCTCGGCAGTGTCGCCGAGCACCGCGGCCGTGCGACAGGGGGCTACTCGTGAACACTCGCACCATGCGCGCGACGTTCGTCGCAGCCGTGTCACTGGCAATGGTCGGAGCACTTCAGCTCCCGTCCGGTGCCGCGCAGCAACCAGACCCGAGCATCCAGCTTCCGCCCTCCGTGGAGCTTCCCGGTGGCAGCACGACGCTCCAGCCGAGAGGTGGTGGTTCCAGCGTCGACGCGGTCTTCTCGCCGCGCTCGTCGTACACCGCCAACTGGACCCGGGCCGCAGCCCTGCAGATCCGGCAGGATGCGTCGAACACCAAGCCTCGGATCCCCGCGGAGTTCCCGATCATGACCGACGAGGTCTGGATCTGGGACACATGGCCGTTGACGACCCTCGACATGGAGCCGGTCGCCTACGAGGGCTGGAACATCATCTTCGCCCTGACCGCGCCGCGGGACATCTTCTTCGGCGACCGGCACTGGCAGGCGAGGATCGGGTACTTCTACTCGCAGGACGCTCAGAACTGGACCTACGGCGGCGACCTGTTCCCGGCCGGCTCCTCGTTCGGGTCGCGTGAGTGGGCCGGCTCGACCGTGCTCACCGACGACGGTGAGGTCCACGCCTTCTACACCGCGTCCGGTCGCGACAACGGTGGGATCGACCCGTCCGACGCGCTCCAGCGGCTCGCGCACGCGGAGGGCCGCGTGCACGTCGACGCGGACGGTGTCTACTTCACCGGCTTCGAGGACCACACGATCATCGCCGAGGCCGACGGGCGGCTCTACCAGACGCTCGAGCAGTCGGAGGCCGGGCCGATCATCTACGCGTTCCGTGACCCGTTCGTCTTCCGCGACCCGACGGACCGCAAGATCTACGCGCTCTTCGAGGGCAACAACGGTGGGGTCGCCGGCTCCCACCGGTGCGACCGCAAGGAGATCGGGCGTGTGCCCGGCGGCCACGTGGTCCCGGACGACGCCCGGTACTACACCGGCAACATCGGCATCATGGAGCTGCGCAACGCCGACTTCACGTCGTGGCGGCTGCTGCCGCCGCTGCTGTCGGCCGAGTGCACGAACCAGCAGACGGAACGGCCGCACCTGATCGTGCACGAGGGCAAGTACTACCTGTGGACGATCAGCCACATGTTCACGTTCGCCCCGGGGCTCACCGGCCCCGACGGCCTGTACGGCTTCGTCGGGCACGGACTGCGCAGCGACTACAAGCCGCTGAACGGCAGCGGCCTGGTCCTGGGCAACCCGCCCGACGCACCGCTGCAGAACTACTCGGACTACGTGATGCCGAACCTGCTCGTCGAGAGCTTCATCGACACCGTGCCCACCGCGGACGGCGGGGTCGTCTACGGCGGCACGCTGGCTCCGACGCTGGAGCTGGAGCTCGAGAGCGACCGGTCGTGGCTCGTCGACGAGCTGCCGTACGCCTACATCCCCGCCATGACGATGTACCCATGGTGACCCTGGCGGGGTGACACGCAGCGGCTGCGACCGCTGACAGCACGAGGAGTCCGGTCCCCGTCCCACGGGGGCCGGACTCCTGCCGTGTGCCCGGCCGTGACACCACGTCGGCGCCCACCGCCGTGTCGACGGAGGTCGGGCTGCGACGACTCGACCTGCGTCGAGCGGAGTGCCGCGCTCCCGTGCGCGGGGCGCGGTCAACGGGGTGGGTGGGCATCGGTGCGGGAGGACTGCCGGGCGCGGACGCGGCGGTCGAGCACCTGCAGCGCCTCGGCGGCGACCTCGAGGGCGGCGACGTGCTCGGGGGACATCCCCGCGAGCGCGTCGGCGATCGGCCCGGCCCACGCCGCCGCGATCGCCTCGTGCTCGACGCGGGCCCGCTCGGTCGGGACGAGCTGGGTGAGACGGCGGTCGTCGGGGTCGAGGCGACGGGCCAGGAGGCCGCGCTCGGCCAGGGTGCGGACCGCGGCGCTCGTGTTGCTCTGCCGCATGCCGAGGTGGCGGGACAGCTCGCCGACGCACAGCCCGGGCGACGCGAGGACGTGCATGAGCACCGCGAGCTCCGTGGTCGGCAACGGCTCGATGCCCGCGACGTGCGGGGTGCTGCGGTGCGCACGGTCCACGCGAGGTCGCGGATCGCCGCGGGCACGTCGGTCGCTCCGGGGCCGAGGGCCCGAGGCGCGCGCGACCACGGTGTGCCCAACGTCACATGCCAAGTCATCGACGAGCATCGACGTCGAGGGTGTCGCGCGATGACGCCGGCACCCGCCACGCGGACGACGCCACGGTGGCAGGATCACGGCATGGGATTCCTCGCGCGCGTGCTCGTCAACGGGGTCGCCATCTGGTTGGCGACCGTGATCCTGCCCGGGCTGACCGTCGTCGGTGCGCAGTCCACTGCGCAGACGGTCGGCATCATCCTGCTCGTCGCCCTGGTGTTCGGCCTGGTGAACGCGATCGTCAAGCCGATCGTCGCCGTGCTGTCCATCCCGCTCTACATCCTCACGCTCGGGCTGTTCACGCTCGTCGTCAACGCGCTGATGCTCATGCTCACCGCGTGGATCACCGAGCAGACCGACTGGGGCCTGCGGATCGACAACTTCGGCACCGCGGTGATCGGTGCCCTCATCGTGTCGGTCGTCAGCTTCGTGCTGTCGTCGGTGACGGGCGCGAGGAAGGACTGACCAGAAACGTAAGTGGAGTTACGATAACTTCACTTACGTTTCCTGGAGGTGGGTGTGCTCCGACGGCCCCCTGACCTGTTCGACCGCGAGCACGAGTGGAGTGAGCTGGCCGAGTTCGCGTCGTCGGTCGCGCCGGGTCTCCGCATCGCCCTCGTCTCAGGTCGGCGACGTGTCGGCAAGTCGTACCTGCTCCGCCGCCTGGCCGAGGCCTCGACCGGACCGACCCTCGTCCACCAGGCGCGCGAGCTCTCCAGCGGCCAGGCCCTCGACGAGTTCGCGTCGGACGTCGCCGACGCCCTCGGGCTCCCCGGAGGGGTGCGCTTCGCGACCTGGGAGGAGGCGTTGCGAGCCGCGCTCGGTGTGCCCCGGCGCGGCTCACCTGCCGCGGGCCTCCGACTCCTCGTCATCGACGAGCTGCCGTACCTCGTCGCTGCCGCGCCGGAGATCCCGAGCATCCTGCAGCTCCTGCACGACGAGGCTCGGACGCGCCCGGACGGGGCATCCACTGCTCTGATCCTGTCGGGCTCGTCGCTCTCGGTGATGTCCCAGCTCCACACCGGCTCGGCGCCGCTCCGCGGCCGCGCGCTGCTGGACCTCTCGCTCCCGGCGTTCGACTACCGCACCTCGGCGCTCTACTGGGACGTGTCCGACGCGGACACCGCGTTCCAGCTCGACGCCATCCTCGGCGGAACGCCTGGATACCGGGCCCTCGTGCCGGGGCCGCCGGCCTCGCCGGACCTCACGACGTGGTTGGGCCGGACCGTGCTCAACCCCGCTTCGGTGCTCTACGGCGAGAAGTCGGTGCTGCTGCGCGAGGACCCGCGGATGGTCGATATCGCCCTCTACAACTCGATCCTGGCCGCCATCGCGGAGGGCCGCCGCACTCCTCGGGAGATCGGCTCTGTCCTCGGGCGTGACTTCAACGGGTTGCGCCACCCTCTCGCGGTCCTCGAAGCCGCCGGGTTCGTGCTGCGCTCCGACGACGTCCTGACCCGCAAACGGCCCGTCTACGCACTGGCCGACCCGATCGTCGCGTTCACCGAGGCGGTGATCGAGCCGCACCGGGCACTGATCGAGGAACGCGACGTCGCCACGGCGTGGCAGCTCGCACAGCCGTCGTACCTCTCGCGAGTCGTCGGCCCGCGGTTCGAGCACACCGCGCGCGTCTGGACCGCGAAGTACGCCGGCGACCGCTTCGGCACCGCCGTCGGCCATGTCGGATCCGCCGTCGTCAACGAGGCGGAGCGTCGCACCCAGCATGAGATCGACGTCGTCGCGCTCCCCCGTGGGGTCCCACCGTTCACGCCGGGCGCACCGGTCCTCGTGCTGGGCGAGGCCAAGGCCACGGCTCGACCACGAGGCGTGACGGACCTGAGACGTCTCGAGCGTCTGCGCGACCTCGTCGCAGCCCGCGGGTACGACGTCTCCGGGACCTCGCTCCTGCTGGTCAGCCGCAGCGGGTTCGACCCCGAGCTGCTCGCCGCTGCGCGTGACGAGCGCATCCACCTCGTCGACCTCCCGACGCTCTACGGCGCCGACCACGGCACCTGAGTCCGCGGTGGCCACTGCGGTGGCTCGCCGAGCGCCGGGGCACCGAGCCGGGGCCCGGGACGGCTCGGCGCGGCGGCACGCGTCGGCTCCGGCTCCTCGACCACCTCGACCGTGACCTGGGTCGTCGTGACCGCCGCTGCACCCTCCCCCAGGACCTCGCCGAGCGCCCGCCGCACGGGGTCGTCGGCGGGCAGATCGGTGAGCGCGTCGTCGACGAGGGCGCCGGTCCGCACGTAGCCGGAGACCGCGTGCGCCTCGACGAAGGACGGTCGCGGCGGCCCTCCCGTCGCGGCGAGGTCCCGCACGACCGACAGCGCGCGCGGGCCACCGCGCTCACCGACGCGGCCGTCGAGGACCGACACGGCGTCCTCGCGGTGCCGCAGCGTGACGGTCGCGACGCCCGGCGGGGGTGCCGCCGGGACGTCGGGCGAGCCCGCGGTGACGACGAGCCGCACCGCGTAGGCCCCCGCGGTCGCCGCGGCGACGTTCGTCGCGACCATCCCGCCCTGGCTGTGCCCCACGAGCGCGACCGGCTCGTCGGCCGCGATCCCGGCGTCGGCCATCGCCTCGACGACGGCGCGCGTCATGACGTCGGGCACACCGCCCGCCAGCGCGAGGTTGGTGCCGTTGTCGGTCGGCACGTCGCCCGTGAGCCCGGCCGCGCGCGTGCCGGGCACCGCGACCACCCAGGCACGGGTGCCGTCGGCGTGGTCGAGACGCTGCACGGTGACCGTCGCGAGCGGGGTGCCGGGCTCACCGGTGGGGGTGTCCTCGTCGTAGGTGCGGGCGACGAGGTCGACGAGGTCCCCGACGCCGCGGGGTGCGGGCAGCGCCGGCGGGTCGGTGCGGGGCACGAGCCGTACGTCGCGCGCCGGGAGCAGCCGGGCGACGTGCGCGGTGAACCGGCGGACCGGGTCGAGGCCGGCGGGTGCGGCCCCGCCCAGCGACGCGAGCGCCGCCGCGAGGAGCTGCAGCGTGCGCGCGGCACGTCCGTCGTCGACGATCCGGTGCGGCGTCGCGAGCAGCCGCTCGACGTCCGCGCGCACGCCCGCGGGCGACAGCGCGCTCCACGGGTCGCGCACCAGGTCCCGCGCCTCGCCGAGCAGCAGGTCCCCGACGGCGACCCCGCCGGCGGCGCTCGTCAGCAGCACCGGACCCAGCGGGCTCGCGGCCGCGACGATCCCGGCCGCGCCCAGCACCCGCCCCCAGCGCGCCTGCGCGTCGGTCTCCGCGAGGTCGTAGGCCGCGGCGGCGTCCCGGAGGCGCGAGGCCAGGTCGCCCGTGTCCCGGGCCAGGGCGCGCGGCCCCCACCTCGCGGTGCACAGCTCCTCGAGCGCGCCGGCCAGGACGCGCGCCTCGGGCAGGTCGGCGCTCAGCAGCTCCGCCTGCCAGGCCGCGGCGCCCAGCCGTCCCCCTGCCGCCTCGAGCCCCTCCTCCGCGACGCGCAGCCGCTGCCCGGCCGCGACCAGCTCCGCCGCGTCCACGAGCACCGCACCCCCGGCGCCGAGGGTCAGCGACCGACCGTCCCTCACCCCCACGGTGTCACCGCCGGTGCGAGCCCGGCCGCCGGCACGAACCCGGCCACCGGCGTGAGCGGGCGCCCCGCGACGCACTGCTGCTCGGCCCGTCGCGCGTCCACCACGAGCCGGTCGACGGCGTCGAGCGCGTCGAGGCAGCGCCGCAGGTCGCCCAGCAGGTCCGCGCGCCGCCCCTCGGCCGCGTCGGCCGCCCGCCCCGCCCAGGTCGCCCCACCCGCACGCACGACCGCGACCTGGGCGGCCCACACCTGGGCGCGCACGTCCGCGAGCGCGGCGGAGATGACGGAGGTCGACATGGCGACGACGCTAGGGACCACGCCCGGTGCGCAGGCGGGCACGGAGGCGATCTGTGGAGCAGCCCGTCACGGGCCGGGGCTGTGGTCGCCTCGGCAGGACGACCACAGCCCCACGACCCCCACGCCCCACGACACCCCACGCCGCGCGCGTCCGCCGGTCGGCCGTCCGACCTGCGTCAGTCCCCCGGTCGCCGCTGCCACCACGGCCGCACGGGCGGCAGCAGCGCCAGCACCGACAGCACCACCACCGCCACGAGGCCGGCGAGCCGCCACGCGTCGTCCACGGTCCCGGCGGCCACCGCCCCGGCGACCAGTGCGAGCGCCTGCGCCCCGAGCTGGGCGCCCAGCGCGGCCCGCCCGTCGTCGAGCAGCACCGCGACCTCCACGCGCGTGCGCCACGCGGTGTGCGCGGCGACGGCCCCGAGCCGCAGCAGCACGTGCACCAGCAGCACCAGCAGCGCCAGCAGCAGCGGCGACGGGGGCTCGGCGAGCGCGACGCGCACCCCGACGACGAGCACGACGAGCGCCGTCGTCGGCCACCGCGGCGCCACCGCGGGCGTGAGCGCGACGACGACCATGACCGCCAGCAGCCCGACCGGCACCGGACGGCCCGGCAGCGTCGCGGCGACGAGCACCGTCACGACGCCGACGAGCGCGAGCACCGCACGCAGCGTCACCGACGCGACCGAGCGCCCGGTCCGCACGTCGACCTCCGGCGGCTCGCCCCGCCGCCGCCGTGTCCGCGCGCTCGGACCCAGCCGGTCCAGCACCCACGCACCGAGCCCCTCGGACCCGTACCGCGCGCTCATCGTGGCGCCCCCGCCCCGGCCCGGCGCTGCGCGCGCCGCGCGAGCACCCGCAGTGCCACGGCCGGCTCGTCGCGCCACGTCACGAGCTCGACGCCCTGGTCGACCAGCTCGGCCATGCGGTCGTCCCGCGTGAGCGTCATGAGCCGCAGCGCGAGGCGCTCACGGTCGTACAGCCCGGACTCGCGCAGCCGGGGCAGCACGTCGACGGCGACCACGCGGTGCCCGGCGTCGCGCCACCGCGCGGCGACACCCGCGGACTCGTCGTCGAGGAACGTCGAGAACACCACGACGAGCGCGCCCGACGGCAGCCGCGGGGGCCGCAGGCGCGCGGCGGGCTCGCCCTCGGGCGCGGTGAGCGCGAGCGCGTGCCGGATGCGGTCGAGCTGGCGGCGGCCGCCACCGGGCGGGACGGGCCGGCGCCGCACGCCCAGGTCGTCCAGGCCCACGCGGTCGCCGCGCTCGAGGTAGGCGCGCGCGAGCGACGCGGCGGCCTGCCGGGCCCGGTCCAGCGACGTCGCGTCCTGCGGGCGCGGCGCCACCGACCCGCGCCACGTGCGCGGGTCGGGCCCGACGTCGTCGCGCGAGTCGACGACGAGCACGACGACCGCCTCGGCCTGCGCGTGCTCGCGCCGCACGTACAGCTCGGACAGGTCCGGCGAGCGGCGCGCGGTCACGCGCCAGTCGATGCGCCGCAACCGGTCCCCGGGCGTCCACGGGTGCACGTCGCGCAGACCGCCGCCCTCACCGGGGCGCCGGGACTCGTGCGGGCCGGTGAGGCCACGCAGCCGCTGCGGCAGCGGCAGCTCGAGCAGCGGGGTGGTGGCCGGCAGCACCACGGTCGTGCGCGTGACGGCCGGCGTGGGGTCGGCGACGGTCGCGCCGTCCGGCCCCACGCCCTGCACGTCGGCCGTCGCGATCTCCTGCGGCCCGGTCCGCACGGTCCGCGCGACGACGGCCAGCAGCCGCTCGCCCTCGACGCGCACCAGCACGTCCGCGGCCGGGCGCCCCTGCCGCGTCGTCGACACGGTCGCCCACCGCGCGGGCCCGGCGACGTGCAGCGTGCCGTGCAGGTTCCCCGCGCCGCCGCGCGCGTCGGGGTCGGCGTCGGACGCCTCGAGCGCGACGGTCACCGCACCCTGCGGCCGTGAGCGTAGCGCCCGCACGGCGAGCACGAGCGGGCCCGCGGCGAGCACGGCGACGTCCGGGCGGGCCATGAGCACACCCAGCACGACGAGCACGAGGCACACCGCCGTGGCGCACGTGACCGCACGCACGGGCGTCCACGGGCCCGGCGGCGCCGCGACCGGCGCGTCGTCGTCCCGCCACGTCGGCGGGCGCGCCGGGGGCGGCTCGGGGACGCTCACCCGCGGCGGGCCGTCGTCGGGCCGGCGACGCGCCCGAGCACCTCGGCCACCACCGCCTCGGGCGCCAGGCCCGCGGCCCACGCCTGCGGCGTGAGGGACAGCCGGTGCGCGAGCGCGGGCGCAGCGACGGCCTTGACGTCCTCGGGCGCCACGTAGTCGCGGCCGTCGAGCACGGCGAGCGCGCGGGCCACGAGCACGAGGGCCTGCGACCCGCGCGGCGACGCGCCGACCTCGACGGCCCGGTGGTCGCGGGTCGCGGCGGCCAGGTCGACGCAGTACGCGAGCACGTCGCCGTCGACCGGCACCTCCTCGACGCCCGCCTGCATCGTCAGCAGCGTCGGCACGTCGACCACCTGGCGCACGGTCGCGCCCTCCTGCCGGCGCGCGAGACGCCGCGCGAGGACGTCGACCTCCGCGGCGCGCTCGGGGTACCCGACGGCCAGTCGGACCATGAACCGGTCGAGCTGCGCCTCGGGCAGGGGGTACGTCCCCTCGTACTCGACGGGGTTGGACGTGGCGACGACGTGGAACGGCGCGGGCAGCCGGTGCGTCGTGCCGTCGACGCTGACCTGCCGCTCCGCCATCGCCTCGAGCAGCGCCGACTGCGTCTTGGGGGCGGTGCGGTTGATCTCGTCGGCCAGCAGCAGGCCCGTGAACACCGGGCCCGGCCGGAACTCGAACTGCGACGTCGCGGGGTCGAAGACGCTCGACCCGGTGACGTCGGACGGCAGCAGGTCGGGCGTGCACTGGATGCGCCGGAAGTCCAGGCCGAGGGCCGTCGCGAGGCTGCGCGCGGCGAGCGTCTTGCCCAGGCCCGGGACGTCCTCGAACAGCACGTGCCCGCCGGCGAGCAGCGCGGCCAGGGCCACGCGCAGCGGCTGCTCCATGCCGACGACGGCCGTCGCGACCTCGTCGAGCACGGCACGTCCGTGGCGTGCGACCTCGGCGACGGGCAGGGGCGACGGGGTCATCGGGGGCTCCTCGGTTCGGGGGCGTCCTGCGGCGGTGCGGGGTGGGTGCGGGTGGGGCCGAGACGCTCGAGCACGTCGAGCGCGTGCACGAGGTCGCCGACGCCCGGCAGCGGGTGGGTGCGGTGCGTGAGGGTGGCCAGCGCGCGGGCGCCGAGCAGGTCGCGCAGCGCGTCGGCCTGGTCGGGGTCGGCGAGGTCGAGGCCGTGCCGGGCGACGCGCCGCGCGCCGGCCTCACGCAGGCGCCGCAGGGCGCGCTCGCCGACGCGGCCGTCGCGGCCGACCATCGACCACGCGAGGTCGAGCACCTCGCCGCGCGCGCCGTCGTGGGACCGGTGGTGGCGCGGCGCCGGGCGCGGCTCGGGCTGCCCGTCGACGCGCTGCACGACGGCGACGACCGTGGCGGCCGCGAGCGCCACGAGGGCGGCGGACGACCACCGCATCCCCAGCGCCCACATCGTCAGCACCACGACGGCGCCCACCACGAGAGGACGCCACACGGCGGCCCGGACGGTGCGCAGCAGGGCGCGCGCGGCGCTCACCCGGTCCGCCCCTCGCCGGCGGGGCGCGCGCCGGGCGCACCGGGCCGCTCCGCGACCTCGTCGTCCGCGCGCGCCACCAGGCCCTGCCCCACGACGCGCAGCAGGTCGCGCGCGCGGCGGACGTCGGCGGCGTCGACGCCGTGGGCGCCGAACCGCGCGGCGAGGTACAGCCGCAGCAGCTCGCGCGTGGCGGCGGGGTCGGCGCGCGTCGCGTCGAGCACCCGCACCGCGAACTCGCTGGCGGTCTCGGCACGGTCCCGCACGACGCCGGTGCGCGCGGCCGCCGTCTCGACGGCGACCCACGCGCCGATGACGGCGTCGCCGGGCGGAACGTCGTCCTCGAGCGCGCGCGTGGCCTCCTGCACGCCCTCGCGCAGCGCCGCGACGGCGGTGTCGCTGAGCTGCTCGCCGGTGTCGTCACCCGGGTCGCCGTCCTCGTCCAGGTCGTCGGGCCGGTCGAAGCGCCAGCCGCGGCGCGCGTGGCGCAGCAGCAGCACGAGGGCCGTGAGGACGAGCAGCGCGCCGAGCACCTGGACCACGCGCACGAACCACTGCGCCCACTCCGCGGGCGGCGGGGCCTCGATGTCCTCGAACGCGGGCGGCGGGGACTCGGCGGACGGGAAGACGGTGGGGATCTCGGTCGCCATGGGCGGCTGGTACGGCCGCGCCTCGAGCGACAGCGGCCCGCTCAGCGCGGCGGCGAGGACGCCCACGACGACCAGCAGCGCGGCCAGGACGGTGGCCAGGCTGGTACGGCGTTCCGGCACAGCACTCCTCTGGCCACGGTGGTCGGACGGGTCGCCAGGCTATCCCCGTGCGCCGGCCGGGGTGCCGGACGACCGGCCCGCCCGGCGGGCGTCACCCTCGTGGCGTCAGCAGGTGTGGCCCGTCTCGCACCACTGGTGCGCGACGTCCACGACGAGCCGCGACCCCGACCCGGGGCCGGCGAGCACGAACGCCCGGAACGGCAGCCGCGCGCGCACCCCCAGCCCGAATTGCTCTCTCACGCCGAGAAGGGAAGGCCCCGCCCGGCCACCCCCCACCCCGCGAGAGAGCAATCCAGTCATCTCTCCCTCCCCGCGAGACGTCGATCCAGCCCCGCGGGTGGGCGTTGGTAGCGTCGCGTGGTGGTTGCGATGAACGACGTCCTCGAGGCCCTGCGTCGGTACCCCGACGTCGAGGCACCGAACCTGCACGCGGTCGACGCGACCGACCGACTGCTCCTGGGCGAGGCCGCACCCCTGCTCGCCGACGCCCCGGACGGCACGGTCGTCGTCATCGGCGACCGGTACGGAGCCCTGACGCTCGGTGCGACCTCGGGCCACGGCGTCACCGGCGTCCGCACGCACCAGGACCGCCTGACGGGCGAGCGCGCGCTGCACGCGAACGCCGAGCAGCTCGGCATCGAGGGGTTCACGTCGCACGGCCTGACGCCCGACCTCGTCGCCGGGGCGCGCCTCGTGCTGCTGCAGCTCCCGCGCTCGCTCGACGCGCTCGACGAGGTCGCGGGCCTGGTCGCGGCGCACGCGGACCCGTCGGTCGTCGTCGTCGCGGGTGGGCGCGTGAAGCACATGACGGTCGCGATGAACGACGTCCTCGCGCGGCACCTCACGCACGTCGAGGCGCGTCTGGCGCGGCAGAAGTCGCGCGCGCTCGTCGCGACGGGCGTGCGCGCCGACCACCCTGCCGCGCGCTGGCCCGAGCGCACCCCGCACCCGGACCTGGGGCTCACGGTGTGCGCGCACGGCGGCGCGTTCGCGGGGACGAGCGTCGACATCGGGACGCGCGCGCTGCTGGCCCACCTGGACGAGGTCGGCCCGACCACCGGCACCGCGGTCGACCTGGGCTGCGGCACGGGCGTGCTGGCGGTCGCGCTCGCACGGTCCCGTCCGGGTCTCGACGTGGTCGCGACGGACGAGTCCGCGGCAGCCGTCGCCTCCGCGCGGGCCACGGTCGAGGTGAACGGCGTCACGGACCGGGTGCGCGTCACGCGGGCCGTCGGCGGCGACGACCTGCCCGACGCGTCCGCCGACGTCGTGCTGCTCAACCCGCCGTTCCACGTGGGCGCGACCGTCGCGCCGGCCGTCGCGCACGCGTTGTTCGCCGACGCCGCACGTCTGCTGCGCCCCGGCGGCGAGCTGTGGGCCGTGTGGAACTCGCACCTGCGCTACCGGCCGGCGCTCGAGCAGGTCGTCGGGCCGACGCGGCAGGCGGGTCGGGACCCGAAGTTCACCGTCACCGTCTCGACGCGGAGATCGGCCATGACGTCATGAGGCCCCCGACGCGCTGGCATCCACGCATCATGGCAATGGGCTGATATCCCCACGAGCGATGAGCGTCCTCACGCTCGACGCGCCCTGCCTGCGCGTCTAGCCGCGTGGGCTCATCGGCGCCGATGAGTACGTTCTTTTCTCGATACACTAGACCGGTTAGTGTCACTCGTACGACCCATAGGAGAGCCATGAGGGTCGCATCGCCGCGCACCCGGCGGGACCTCGCCACCCTCGGTGCGCACCTCGCGGCAGCCCGGAAGATCCAGGACCTCACCCAGCAGGAACTGGCGGAGCGTGCCGGGATCACCCGGGGGACGCTCGTGCGCCTGGAAGCCGGGGAGGGCGGCCCGCGGCTGGAGGCGCTGCTCGCGGTCGCTCGCGTCCTCGGCTTCAGCGGTGCGCTCGTCGACGCCGCCGACCCCTTGAGGACGGAGTTCGGACGCCTGCACGCCGGCAGGGCCGACCGGAAGCGCGTCCGATGACCCGCCGCGCTGTCGAGGTGCACGTCGACCGAGCGGGCGCACCCGTGCACGTCGCGGACCTGACGTTCGAGACGAACGCGGGAGGCGCCCTGGTCGCGACCGAAGTGAGATACCAGAGGGAGTGGCTGGACGACCCCCGCGCGTACGAGCTGAGCCCGGAGCTGCCACTGACCTCGGGAGTCGCCACGTTCGCCGGCCGGACACTCCTGCCCGGAGCGATCGCGGACAGCGGGCCGGACCGCTGGGGCCGTACGTTGCTGTTCGACGCGGCCCGGCGCGACGCCAGGGCGGTCGGCGCCCCCCTCCCCCAGCTCAGCGAAGCCGACTTCGTCCTGCTCGCGAGCGATGCGACCCGGCACGGCAACGTTCGCTACCGCGACCCCGTGAGCGGGCTGTTCCTGTCCGAGCAGCGCGCAGGGCTGCCCACACTCGTCGACCTTCCCGCTCTCGTCGACGCGGCACGTCGCGTGACCGCGCACCAGGAGCCGATCGACGCGGATCTCCGACTGCTCGTCGCGGGCGGCACGACGCTGGGCGGCGCTCGACCCAAGGTGAACGTCCTGCGTGACTCCGGGCGTCTGGCACTGGCCAAGCTCCCGGCTGCTGACGACCGCTGGGACGTCCAGGCGTGGGAGGCGACGGCGCTCACGCTCGCACAGCGGGCGGGCGTGCGCGTGCCGGCGTTCGAGCTGCACCGCGTCGACCTGGACACGTCGGTTCTCGTCGTCGAGCGGTTCGACCGTGACGCGCACGGCCACCGCGTCGGCTACTGGTCGGCACGGACGCTGCTCGAGCAGCAGGACGGGGAAGCGCCGTCGTACGTCGAGCTCGTCGACGCCGCCGGCGACCGCATGCGACACCCCGACACCGAGCGTCTGGAGCTCTTCCGTCGCGTCGCGTTCAACCTCCTGGTGAACGACGTCGACGACCACATGCGCAACCACGGGATCCTGCGAGAACAGCACGCATGGCAGTGGGCTCCGGCGTTCGACGTGAATCCGTGGCCCTGGGAGTGGAAGGTCGAGTCGACGCCGATCGGTGTCCGCGGGCAGCGCACCGAGAGGTCCATCGACGAGCTCGTGGAGAGCGCCCGCGCCTTCGGACTGCGTCCGGACCGTGCCGCCTCGATCGCGGCGGAGGTCGAACTGGCGACGCGTGACTGGGCCGGCGTCGCGGAGCGCTTCGGTGTCGAGGACCCTGCAAGGTCGGTTCTGGCGTCCGCGTTCACCAACCCGAGCCGAGCCGCGGCACAGCGGTGGAACCCCACGTCCTGAGCAGGGACGGAACGCACGTCGGCTCTCGGAACCAGGTCCGTCGCGACCATCGGTCGTGACGTCATGAGGCCTCCGATGCGCTGATATCCACACACCCTGGGCGGTGGGCTGATATCCTCCCACCTGTTGAATGCGCGAATATCAGCCCACCGAGGAGGTCTCATGGTCGAGCAGGAGCGACCGACCTGGGCATCGGTGAACAGCGCCGCTGAGCTCGGCGCCTTCCTGCGCCACGTCCGCGAGCGCCGCGGCCTCTCGCAGGACGCACTCGCCGACGCGCTCGGGATCGACCGCCGGTACGTCTACCAGATCGAGTCCGGCTCACCGACCCTCTACACGCGCCGGCTCTTCGCGATGCTCCGGGCGCTCGACGTGCGCATGGAGGTGCACGAGCGATGAGCGTCCGGACGCTGGATGCCTGGCTCTACGGGACGCTCGTCGCGCACATCGAGCGCGACCGTGACGACCGCGTCCGCCTGCGCTTCACCGACGACGCCCTCGACCGCTGGGGGCACGGGTCGGCAGTGCTGTCCGGTCTGCTGCCGCTGTCCGACCGCGCATCGTCGCCCGCCGCCGTCAGCGCCTGGCTGCGTGGGCTCATGCCCGAGGGGCGGGCGCGGAGCCACCTCGCGCGTCGTGCCGGTGTCGCCCCGGACGACGTGGTCGGGTTCCTCGCCGTGCACGGGCGCGACACCGCCGGCGCGCTCGTGCTCGTCCCCGAGGGCGCCTCACCGGACCGTCCGCGCGTCCCGCTGCGCACCCTCGACGACGACGAGATCGGCGCCCTCCTCGACGAGGCCGCCGAGCAGGGCACGGCGGACCAACCGACGTCGATCGCGGGGCTGGAGTCGAAGATCGTCCTGACCGCGACGGCGCACGGCTTCGCGCTCCCGACGCCCGACCGTCCGTCCACGCACATCCTGAAGGTCGCCCGGCCCGCCGACTCGCGGTCGGCCGACCTCACCGACACCGAGGAGGCGTCCCTCGCGCTCGCGCGGGGGTGCGGGCTCGGCGACGTCGAGGCGTGCCACCGCCTGTTCGCCGGCCGACGCGCGCTCGTGGTGCGCCGGTACGACCGCGTCGTCGGCCCGGACACCACCGAGCGGGTCCACCAGGAGGATGCCGCCCAGCTGCTGGGGCTGGACACGACCGACCCGGAGCGCAAGTTCCAGTACGGCAAGCGGCGGCCGTCCCTGCTGGAGATCGCCACCCGCCTCGAACGGCTCGGCGTCCCACTGGACGGCCTGCTCGCCCTGACGACGTTCAACGTGGCGATCGGCAACACCGACGCCCACGCCAAGAACCTGTCCGTGCTGCACCTTCCCGACGGCACCCACCGGTTGGCGCCTGCCTACGACGTGGCGATGCACACGCACCATGCACACGCCGAGACGCGCACCGCGATGGACGTCGACGGCGTCCGAGAGATCGACGACGTGACGTCCGAGCGCCTCCAGGCCGAGGCCGCCGCCTGGGGGGTCGCCGCCCGCCTTGCCGCGCGGGTCGTGAGGGAAACCCTCGAGCGACTCGCCGCGGCCCTCGACGACGTGGACCGCGCCATGCACCCCGGGGTCGACAAGACGGCATGGGCGACGGTGGACGCGCGCGTCGCGCGCCTGCTCGGCTCCGGGTGAGCCCTCGGCGGTGTCAATCCGTGGAAGCAACGAGGAGTCGTTCGAAGGCTTCGCGGGGTGTGAGGAACCCGAGTGCTGCGCGGGGGCGTTCGTTGAGTTCTTCGGCGATCGAGGTCAGGTAGGGCTGGTGGGTGGGGATCGTGGTGCCCTTGGGCAGGTACTCGCGGATCAGGCCGTTGGTGTTCTCGTTCGTGCCGCGTTCCCATGGTGAGCGGGGGTGGGCGAAGTAGACCGGCAGGTCGGTGGCCAGGGTCAGGTGCCCGTGGCGGGCCATCTCGGTGCCCTGGTCCCAGGTCAGGGACTGGCGCATCATCGCGGGCAGTCCGGTGACGGTCTCGATGAGGGTGTCGGCCAGCGCGGTCGAGTCCTTGCCGTGCTGCAGTGCGAGCAGGACCGTGAACCGGGTGGTGCGCTCGACCAGGGTCGCCGCGGCGGTCCTGCCGTGCGCGCCGATGATCAGGTCACCTTCCCAGTGCCCGGGCACCCGCCGGTCGGCGATGTCCGGACGGGCCTCGATGCTGGTCATCCCCACGATCGGGGCACCACGTTCGCCCAGATCACGACGCGGACGACGGCGGGTGCGCTTGGTGCGCAGCATGATCCCGTGCCGGGCGAGCTCACCCTTGGGCAGGGCGTAGATGTACCGGTAGATCGCCTCGTGGGACACGACCTTGCCGTGCGCGGGCACCGAACCGTTCATCAGGCCCACGGTGTCGTCGTCGGCCTCGCGGCGCAAGCGTCCGGCGATCTGCCGGGGTGTGCGCGAGTGCTTCAGGTCCGCCAGGACCCGCGCGGACAACACCTCGTCGGCGGCGATCTTGCCGACCTGCGGACGCCGGCGACGGGCCGCGGCGGTGTTGTCGGCATGGACCAGCTGGTACCCGCGGGTCTTCAACGAGTTCCGAGCGACCTCCCGGGAGACGACCGAGGCGTCCCGACCGATCCGCCGCGCGATCGAGCGCAACGACTCCTTCGCGCGTAGCCCCGCCAGGATCTCGACCCTGTCATCGACCGTCACCATCCGCCGCACCCGAGCAACCCCCTGACCTGGACCGTTGCTACGACGCTATGACACCGCCCTCGCACGGTCGCGACAACGGAGCGGCAGCTCGATGCGCCGCTCCTCCACCGTGGCTGCGTCGAGCTCGAGCCACCGCGTGTCCGACGAACGCTGCGCCGCACCCAACCACCCGTACCGCGGCGGCGCGTTCGACGTCGCACCCCCGCTCAACGGCTGCGGGTGACCGAACTCGTCGTACGACACGTACGACAACTCCTGCCACGACGGCAGCGCAGCCCCGTCGTGGATCGGCACCGTCCCGACCACATCCCCGTGCAGGTCCACCAGCTGCAGCACCTGCTCACCTGTGTCGCGCTCGACATGCCTCGCGGGTTCGCCTCGAAGCGTCGTCGTCCGATCCTGTGATCGCAATCGCGGAACTCGCGCTCGAACCGTGCGATGCCCGAGCCGCGAGCGTTCATCGCTACAGAGTTGGGTCAATCGGCTTAGTGCTTTGCGGCCCGGGCGGCGATTCGCGTCGAGCAGTGCTTGCTGGTCGTGGGTGGGCGAGCTCCCGCCTACTCCGGGTGCGCCATCGTTCCCCCGCCTGCCGCAACTCGCTCTGCAGCCGCTCGCGGCCGCCCTCGACAACCCGGCCGCAAAGCAAACCACTTAAGGACGAAACACGACGTATGGGCCACGCGAGCGACTTGGCAGCATTCCGATCAGCGAGCCTGGGACCCCTCGACGAACCGAACGGCACCGGTTTCAACGCAGAAATCTAGGCCAGTGAACTGAAACAACAGGACATGGCTCTCAGCAACTCGACCTGTAGCTACGTCGATGTTGTGGATGACCGCCTGCTCGTAACCGAAGCATGCACGCCCTTGGGGCGGTTGATTGATTGTGTAGAAATCAGTGACCGCACTCAACTCGAAGCCAATACTTTCCGCGTCGCCGCCGATCGGGTCCAGTTGGAGCCGCAGAGCGGAGTGAGCGAGGTCGATCTCGATCGATCCCGCTGTGTAGCCCAGTCCGAACTCGACCCGCTCCGCGACTGAACCTTCGGGCAGGAGCACGTCGGTATACGATCTTCCGGGCACCCACGGGTGCATTCTAGAGTACTTCATCTCACCTCTTTCGGATGACCTTGAAAGCTTTCCAGATGATCGACCATGACGCCGGTCGGACGATGGCATTCTTCGCATTGGCAAACTTCCCTGGAATCGCATTCCGGAAGTGATGGTTGTAACCTTGGAACTTCCAGTGCGGAGGGGGAATTCGAACTCCGTTCTCATGGTGAACCCGCCCCTTCAGGTCCACAATAAGTCGGCCGAACTTCTGCTGCACCGTAACGCGATTAGCGCCACCACACCGACGGATCAGCGCCTCGGACACCTTTCGTTTGGCGGCATCGTTCGTCGCTCTGGTGACCCTTGCTACCTGACTGGCGGCCCGCGAGGCGGCACTACCCGCGCGTGCGGCCATGCTGGCACCGACGCGAGCCGCCGGCCCCGCGCCCACGAGCTGCGCGGCGGCCACCGCCCCCATCATGACCACCATCTTCGTGTTGCCGCTCAGCCCATACGCGACTGCCGAGATGGCACCCGCGGCCGCGCCGATGGGACCGGGGATGAACGAGGCTACCGATCCCACCGCCGCGACCGCGCCCAGGATCTTGCCCCAGGCGATCGTCCCGCCCAGGTCCGTGCAGTTCACCGGGTCGGCGTTGCAGTAGTCGTACGCGTTCGCACTGCCCCCAGCGACGGGGTCGACCTGCAAGAACCGCCCGATGCCCGGGTGGTACAGCCGCACCCTCATCAGCACCACGCCCGCAGGGGTGTCCGACGAACGCTGCGCCGCACCCAACCACCCGTACCGCGGCGGCGCGTTGGACGTCGCACCTCCGCTCAACGGCTGCGGGTTGCCGAACTCGTCGTACGACACGAAACGCAGGTCCCGCTGCGACGGCAACACAGCCCCGTCACCGATCGGCACCGTCGCGACCACATCCCCGTGCAGGTCCACCAGCTGCAGCACCCGCTCACCGGTCTTCCCGGTCTGCACCGCGACCTGCCCGTCCGCGCCCTCCACCCACCGGGTCACCTCCTCCGGCTGCGTCGCGTCCTCCACGATCCACCCCGGCTCATCACCATCACCGTCGTAGTGGATCACCTGCACCAAGAAACTCGATCAAGAGCGCGTTGGGAATGTATCTACACCCGCTGACGTCCCACTCTCCGAGCGACATATCCACTTCAACCAGTCCAAAGTGGATACGTATGGTGGCGTCCGACCAGACGTTTTCGACGATCGAAGCATCGATCACCGAAAGTTTCATGAGTGCCGGCCACGGGTCGACCATCGAAACATCGCTCCGATGAGCGGGAAATCTGACTTGCCGCTCCTCAACCTCGCGTGTAGTACTGAAAGTGAGGAGTTCATCCTCGCCATACATCTCCCAAGCGAGGATAAACTCGCCGGCCGAGGTGGCGAGACGAACTGCTGCATCCGGTTCGTGCATATCGGGATCTAGGCGATAGTTGGTAGGCCAATTTGGGTCAGAATGAATGTACTCCACGCGCAGGATCTTTTCGCCGTGCAGAGAGCGAAGGTTCACCGACGTTGCAGCCCGGATGCGATCAACGATGCCGAACATCGACTCAATACCTTCCAAAGTACGCGAAGCTGCCATCCTTCGCCCAAGTCGCGCCGATTCCTCGCTTGCCGGGTATCGGCATGATGACCCGCGTCCCACCCTTGAAGTTTCCTGCCCTCACTGTGACCCAACGACTCTTGGGGTGATTCAGTATTCGACGTGCGAGGCCGTGTGCAACGCGATCCAGATTCTTCGCTGACGGCGTGACAGGCACCAGGTGTTTCATGTGCTTCTGGTACTCGCGACCACCCCTCGTCAAACCGCCCTTTGCTGGCGCCTTTAGCGCATTGAGCATGGCGGATCGTTGAGCAGCCTTCGCCGCTTTCATAGAGTGAGCGATGCCCCGGACAGCGTAGCCCGCACCCACCAGCGTGGCAGCGGCAGTAACCCCATAAGGAGGGCCTTGCCCTTGTTCCCGCTGGCCGCGTACGCGACAGCCGACACACCGGCAGCAGCAGCACCGACCGGCCCGGGGATGAACGAGGCGATCTCCCCGACCGTCGCCACCGCGCCCAGGACCTTGCCCTAGGCGATCGTCCCGCCCAGGTCCGTGCAGTTCACCGGGTCCGCGCTGCAGTAGTCCTACGCGTTCGCACTACCCCCGGCCACCGGGTCGACCTGCAAGAACCGCCCCACACCCGGGTGGTACAGCCGCACCCCCATCAGCACCACACCGGCCGGGGTGTCCGACGAACGCTGCGCCGCACCCAACCACCCGTACCGCGGCGGCGCGTTCGACGTCGCACCCCCGCTCAACGGCTGCGGGTTACCGAACTCGTCGTACGACACGTACGACAGCTCCTGCCACGACGGCAGCGGAGCCCCGTCGTGGATCGGCACCGTCCCGACCACATCCCCGTGCAGGTCCACCAGCTGCAGCACCTGCTCACCGGTCCGACCGGTCTGCACCGCGACCTGCCCGTCCGCGCCCTCCACCCAGCGGGTCACCTTGTCCGGCTGCGTCGCGTCCTCCACGATCCAGCCCGGCTCGTCACCGTCACCGACGATCTCCGTCGCGCGGTCACCATGTCCGCCGCTCGTGGCGTGCGGGCCCGAATCCTGCCGAACATCATCCTCGATCCGTCGTCGCGAGCCGCCGGCACCCGCGCAGCCCCCGCCTCGCCGCCGGCGCGAAACCTGCCGCGCGAGAACTCCCCAGCGGAGAACGCTCGTCACGAACCGCGAAGAATCAAGTAGCACCTCTCATAGGCACGAGCAGTCAGTAGCCGAATCCTTCTGGCGCAGGCTCGTCGATAAGTTCACGGTCGTCGGGGACATACACCCAAAATGTGCCCATCATTGCGTTGGTAATGTCACCCCAGGCGCCCGGAGGGATGCGCTCTATCCGATCATAGATCCACCTATCGACGCACCCTCGATCCCATTCTTCAAGCACTAGTTCACGGTCTCCAAAGCGAGGCGAGTGGAAGCGGGGGTCACACTCCGTGAAAGTCGGTGATCGGACGCGCAGTAAGAGCTCGATGTCGAGTCGCGGAGTTCCGGGTGCGAGCCTTCCTATTCCTCCGCCATACCTCCATAAGATTGCTCGCGGCAGCGATCGCCTTCCGTTCTTGACGGTTACAGTAACAACCGTCCCCCAAGGCTTTCCCCGCAGTCCAAATCGCGCGCCTTCCCAGCAGCGGAATTTCTTCAACTCGTAGGTTGCGGCGACAGTCGGCGTGATGATGGCCGTAGTCACGATCTCCACCTCTTGACATAAACGTGGATGTCCAGCAGGCGCCTCGGGTGTCGCCAGGCACCCCTCGCGGTTCCGGGGGTCTGAGTAAGCTCCAGATTTGCCTTTCGATGTCCATCGCTCTTGTCGACGGCCGGGCGATAGCGCCGAGACATGTCTCGACTGTAGAGAGCCCGGTTGTTTCCCGCTCCATGCCATCTTGCGCCTCTTCCGACCCACATCCGACCCGCGAGCCGAGCTGTGAGGCGGCTGACCGGCTTGGCTGCTGTGGCAACCTCCTGGCCAGCTCGGGCTGCACGCACGATGCCTCTGGCACGAGACACCGCGCGAACGCCAATCGTCACGGCCGCACCAGCCCCCACGAGCGCCGCCGCTGCGGTCACGCCCATGAGCAGCGCCTTGCCCTTGTTACCACTGGCCACGTAAGCGACCGCCGAGACGCCCGCCGCCGCCGCCCCGATCGGGCCGGGGATGACCGAGGCGATCTCCCCGACCGTCGCGACCGCACCCAGGACCTTGCCCCAGGCGATCGTCCCGCCCAGGTCCGTGCAGTTCACCGGGTCGGCGTTGCAGTAGTCGTACGCGTTCGCACTACCCCCAGCCACAGGGTCGACCTGCAAGAACCGCCCGATGCCCGGGTGGTACAGCCGCACCCCCATCAGCACCACACCCGCAGGGGTGTCCGACGAACGCTGCGCCGCACCCAACCACCCGTACCGCGGCGGCGCGTTGGACGTCGCACCTCCGCTCAACGGCTGCGGGTTGCCGAACTCGTCATACGACACGAACCGCAGGTCCCGCTGCGAGGGCACCGGAGCCCCGTCACCGATCGGCACCGTCCCGACCACATCCCCGTGCAGGTCCACCAGCTGCAGCACCTGCTCACCGGTCTTCCCGGTCTGCACCGCGACCTGCCCGTCAGCGCCCTCCACCCACCGGGTCACCTTGTCCGGCTGCGTCGCGTCCTCCACGATCCACCCCGGCTCGTCACCATCACCGTCGTAGTGGATGACCTGCTCGGTCGAGTTCGCCCACGCCCCGTTCACCCACGCGAACGTCTCCTGCGTGGAGAACCTCTGCAACGGGTCCAACGACCACGCCGCCTTCTCGACCCCCGGCACCTCCTGGGCGGCCACCAGGTCGTTCACGAAGTACGACGTCGATGCCACGCCCGACCCGTCCGGCGTCGGCATCGCCGTCGTACGACCGAACGCGTCGTACCGCCACGCGCTCCCGTTGCCACCCGACGTCGAGACCAACCGGCTCGCCGAGTCGTAGCCCGCGTGCCGGACCTCGACGAGGCCGGCCGACGCGAGCCGCGCGAGCGCCGTCGCGGCCTCCTGCGCGTCGGGCACCGCGTGCAGGTGAAGAACCGTCGTGCCCGAGGGCCGGGAGCGCAGGTACCTCGCACGCCGTGGCGGGTGGCACAGGGCGACGCCGCCGGGCTCTGCGGTGTTTTCGCGATGCGGAGGCGGGGCGCATTTGCGCGGGACTGCGCTTTTACGTCACGAGACCCACGGAGACAACCGTTCGTCCTGACTAAACATCTCCTCACCTTGAAACCACTCGAAAAGCATTTCAAAGTATACGAGCGGGTATCCGAAATCGGGGTCCACGTAAGGGCTCATAGTTCTGCATAGTCGATCCTCCATGTAACGAAATCCGGCGGCTTCGAAAAGTTCGAGCGCTTGTCGAACGCCCATGTCGAGCGTGGCCCTTACTGCCGCCCTCCTAGCGTGCGAGTTGAAGACTGTCATCGCCGGGATCACCGTCGACAAGTAGACGACCACCCCAGTGGGCTTGCCAGACGCGAGGACCTCGTAAGCACACGAAGTATGAATGTTCGAGTTAGTGATCGTCGCCACCTCGAGCGACGACAGTCCAACCAGGTGATCCCAAGCGCCTCGATCAGCCAGTTCACGTGCAGAACCGTGCGTCCACGACGGCACCCGGTGTGAACCGACCACTCCTTCGAGGAACACATTGAGGACGTGCGCCTCATCAATAAGGGAACCCATGCCAACCTCTCTTGGAGGATTGCACGATAACGGTACGAGTCATCCTCCCGCCTGCCGTCACGCCGACCACGACCGGGGCGCGCCAGATCTTGCGGCCACTCTTGCCGATCGGAGTCCCTCGTCGCACGGCCATGGCGACGATCGTACGCGCGCTCGCCAACCCGAAGAATACGGACTTACCTCGGCGGTCTGCTGCGGACGCAACGCGATGCTCATTCGTGCCCTTGACGTGCTTTCTCAGCGCGCCCTCTGCGATGTCGCATGCAGCGGGCCCGGCGTTGTGGACGAGCTGGTCGGCCTGCTGCTCGTCGGCCGTGACGTAGTACGTGTGCTGCCCCGCGACGTGCAGGTTGTGCACGGTCTGGTTCGCGAACACGCCCAGGTCGCCGATCTGGACCAGGACACGTTCGCTGCCGTCGGAGGCCACGGTGGTGTCACCGACGAGCAGGTCACCGGCGGCGACCCACCCCTGATCCTGCACCCAGTACGGGTGGTTGTCCGTGGCGACCACGGCCTGGACGTCACCGTCGAACCGCAACGCGATCAGACGCTTGTCACCGGTCGAGACCAGCGGGGTGATGACCGGCTCGGGCGACGTCTCACCCGTCTCGGGGTTCCCCGCGAGGATCAGGTCACCGACCTGCAGGTCCTCGATGGGACGCAAGGACCCGTCGGCCATCCGCACCAACGTGCCCGCCACGAACGAGCACCCACGCTTCAGCGCGCTGCGCACCCGCGAGGCCGCGGCCTGCGCACGCTGGGTCACCTTCGCCGAGATCGACGTCGCCTTGAACGCCGCCCGCACCCCGATCCCCGCCCCGACCAGCTGAGCCGCGGCGGTGATCCCCATCTCCAGGGCCTTGCCCTTGTTCCCACTGGCCGCGTACGCGACAGCGGAGATACCCGCCGCTGCCGCACCGATCGGCCCGGGGATGAACGAGGCGATCTCCCCGATCGTCGCCACCGCACCCAGCACCTTGCCCCAGGCGATCGTCCCGCCCAGGTCCGTGCAGTTCACCGGGTCGGCGTTGCAGTAGTCGTACGCGTTCGCACTACCCCCAGCGACAGGGTCGACCTGCAAGAACCGCCCGATGCCCGGGTGGTACAGCCGCACCCCCATCAGCACCACACCGGTCGGGGTGTCCGCCGAACGCTGCGCCGCGCCCAACCACCCGTACCGCGGCGGCGCGTTCGACGACGCACCCCCGCTCAACGGCTGCGGGTTACCGAACTCGTCGTACGACACGTACGACAGCTCCTGCCACGACGGCAACGGCGCACCGTCATGAATCGGCACCGTGCCGACCACGTCCCCGTGCAGGTCCACCAGCTGCAGCACCTGCTCACCGGTCCGACCGGTCTGCACCGCGACCTGCCCGTCAGCACCCTCCACCCAGCGCGTCACCTTGTCCGGCTGCGTCGCGTCCTCCACGACCCAGCCCGGCTCGTCACCGTCGCCGTCGTAGTGGATCACCTGCGTCGCCGAGCTCGCCCACGCCCCGCTGACCGACGCGAACGTCTCCTGCGTGGAGAACCGCTGCAACGGGTCCAGCGTCCACACGGCCTTCTGCACACCCGGCACCTCCTGCGAGGCCACCAGGTCGTTCACGAAGTACGACGTCGACGCCACACCCGACCCGTCCGCCGTCGGCATGGCCGTCGTACGACCGAACGCGTCGTACCGCCATGCGTCGCCGTTGCCGCCGGACGTCGACACGAGCCGGCTCGCCGAGTCGTAGGTGGACGTCGTCGTGGCGGGGATGTCCGCACCAGGGCAGGGCTCGCGCCATCCGCCGGTCGCGGTCGCGAACGACACCCGGTTGGAGCGCTGGTCGTACCCGTACCTCCGGGTCGTGCACTCCGCCCCGGCGAACTGGGCCTCGTTCACGCCGACGAGACGCGCGTACCGGTCGTACTCGTACGTCCGCGTCCCCGTCCACGACGTGTGCTCGACCCACTGACCCCGGTGGTTCTCCACCACGGAGTCGTGCCAGATGACCACGCCCTGCGAGTCGGTGTACGTGCGGGCGACCGGCACCCGGGCGGCGTCGTACCTCACCGACATGGCGACGCCACCGGGCAGGAACTGGTGCTTGAGCTGGCCGTCCGGACCCCACACCGGGCGCACCTCGCCGGCGACCGAGTCGGTCATCAGCGTGACGTAGCCGCGCGGGTCGACCGTGCGGTCGTACTCGTACGTCCGGGTGGTGCCGATCGAGTCCGTGACCTTCACCGGCTGGCCGTACCGGTCGTACTCGGTGGCGGTCCACCCGCCGTGGGCGTCGGTGTAGCGCACGAGCCGCCCGAACGCGTCGTACTCCTTGCGCACCGCGGCGACCACGTTGCCCGCGGCGTCCACGGACGCGTTGCGCGTCACGTCGCCCGTCAGCGGGTCGTACGTCGTGGTCGTCCGCGCGATGGCCGCCCCGGCACCCGCGCTGCCGGAGATCTCCACGGCCGTGACGCGGTCCGCCGCGTCCACCGTCGTCCGCGTCTGACGGGTCTGGCCGTTCGCGGTCTCCGTGGTCAGCGTGGCGGTACCGAAGCGGTTGTACTCCGTGACGCGCTTCTCCGAGAGCTGCCCGGGCATGCGCGACGCGTCGTGCCCCGTGACCGCGCCGGCATACCGGGTGACGCACGGCTGACCGGCCCACTCGGGACGGTTGCCGCACGCCGCGTCGGCCGCATTCGTGCCCGCGGTGTAGAGGATCGACAGGGTCGTGCCTGCGTCGGCGCCGGTGGAGCCCGGCTTCGACGACCGGATCGGCCGACCACGGTCGTCGTACACGGTCGTGGCACGCAGCGGCTCCGGTCCCTCCGCGTCGACGGTCACGCTCGTCGGCTGCTTGTGGATCCAGCCCGACGACGGGTGGGTCGGCGCCACGGCCGGGTCGACCGGCGAGTAGCCGTACGTCGTCAGGGTGCTGTCGAGGAAGTCCGCCGTGACGACGTCCGCCCCCAGGGCGATCGTCCCGGAGCGCTCGCGCGTCGGGAGCTTCGACGCGACGACGGTCGCCGGCCGCCCCTCGTCGTGGGCGTAACGCACCGCCGCGTGCCCGGTGACCTGCTGGTCCGGGTCGTTGCCCACCGCCAGCCGCTGGGCGGGCCCACGGGTGGCGTGCACCGCCAGGTCGTCCGCCGTGTAGAAGGTGCGGGTGTCGAGCATCTGCGCGATCGCGGCGGGTGTCCCGGTGATGCCCCACTCGCCGAGCTCGGCCGACTCCGGGAGCTTGCCCAGGGCGAGCAGGCGGTTCGTCGCGTCGAGCGTCCGGACGACGCGGCCCTTGCCGTCGTACTCGGTCGTGTCGACCAGGCCCTCGACGGGGCCGTCCGCCGCGTTCGGGGACGCCGTGTTGACCTCGAGCCCGGACGCGTTGAGGTAGTGCACCGTCGCGGACCCGTACCCGTCCTTGCCGGGTTGGGTCGCCGTCGCGGTCGTCACGCTCGGCACCACCTGCGGCGGGAACACCGCCGTGCCGTCCGTGGGGCCGTCCTGCTGGGCCCACGTGTCGATGGCCGCTGCGTTCATGTCGTACGGCCCGCCCGCGCCGCGCGTCAGCGGCACGTTGTAGACGACCGTCGTGGTGTTGTCCGGCCCCCGCGTGCTCGTCGTGCCCTGGACGAGGCTCGCGCGCGTCACCTTCAGCAGGCGCGCACCCGCGTCGATCCAGTCGCCCGCGCCGGTCTTCTGCGCGCCGCCCTGCCCGTACGTGAACCGGTACGGCTCCTCGCCCTCGCCGGCCGGCTTCACGATCGTGACGCGGCCGCTGCTGTCGTACTCGTACCTGGTGACCAGCGGGCGCGCGAGCCGCGGGTCGTTGACGTGCTCCAACCGGCCCGACACGTCGTACGCGTACCGGGCGACCGTGGTCCGGGTGCTCGCGACTCCCGGGTCGGCCGACCACAGGTGGACGGCCTTGACCTGTCCGGCGTAGTCACCGGCCGACGACCCGACCGCGGTCGTCGACGTCGCGTACTCCAGCTCCAGCACCTTGCACCCGGCGGCGGGCGTGGCGGCCGTGCAGCCGGTCACCCCGGGCTCACGTGGCGCGATGATGCGCACCAGCCGTCCCGGCCCCGTGGTCGAGGTCTCGTAGACGTACTGCGCCTCGGTGTCGGCAACGGTGCTCGACGTCTCCTTGAGGAAGTAGTCGCCGGACGACCCGGGTCGGGTGAACAGGCTGTACGTGCCGTCGAGCTCGGTCAGCCGCCACCCGTTGCCCTCGGGCTTCAGGGTCAGGCTCTCGGCCCCCGGCTCCGGGAACCACTTCTGGCCGTCGCCGGACGTGAACCAGATCTGGCCACCGCCCGTGAGGTGCACGGCCGCGACCTCGTCGTACGGGCGCGAGACGTGCGTGTACGCCGTGCCCGCCCACTCGTCGACCGTGCCGAGCGACCACTCCTTGCCGAACGGCGACCACGTCTCGCGGATGGAGACGTTGTCGAAGTACACCGGCTTGTTGGTCGCGGCGAACCCGTTGTAGAAGCGCGCGAACGCCTCGGTGGCGCCGGCGGGGATCGTGACGTCGGTGGTCACCCGCTGCCAGCGGTCGGTCTTCGTCGGCATCGGCGTGCGGGCGGCGGTCCCCGCGGGCTCGCTGTAGGCGCCCGTGCCGACGCGCCAGAAGACGTTGATCCCCAGACCGCGCGCGGAGTCGGGCTTCAGCCCCGTGGCGGCCGGCACGTACACCCACGCGGAGATGCGGTAGGTGCGCCCGGCCTGCAGCCCGAGCTTGTTGTTCGCGATGGGGCCGGTGTCGCCGTAGATCGACGCGTACGAGTCCGCCGCGCCCTTCGACGTCACCTTGAACGACGACGTCCCCGCGTGGAACCGCTGCGTGTCGATCGTCACGGCGGCGCTGTGCTGCGCGATGTCGGTGGCGACGTTGCCCTCGCGGATCGCCTCCGGCAGCCGGTCGCCGTGGAGCTGGATGCCGGCCCGCGTCTCGCGCGACGACGCGGTCCGTACGACCGAGATGCCGAACTCGTCGACGTCCGTGACGGACAGCGTGTGGTCGCCCGTGAGCAGGTTGACCGACCCGGGGCCGACCTCCGCCGACGCCGCGCCGTCCGCGTCGGGGTCGACCGTGAGGGTCACCCACTGGGTGGCCTGCGGGCTGGAGCCGTCGGCCGACTTCGACACCTGTGCCCGCACCTGGACGGGCCCGCCCTCGTGCCCGAGCGTCGTACCCGCGTCCCACGTCGTGTACGCGTTGCCGGTCGGCAGCGCCTGCCACGTGCTCGTCCACGCACGCCCGGTGGACGTCGTCAGGTCGCCCAGCGGCACGGCGTACGTGTCGGTCGAGTCCGGCCCGCGCCGCCACTCGTACCTGACGTACCGGTACCCGTCCGCCGCCTGCACGCGGATCGGCACGCGCCGCACGACACGCGTCCCCTCGTCCGGCGCGACGATGCCGGCGAGGCCGACGTTGAACGCGTACTTGCGCACGGGTGAGACGTTCCCGGCGCGGTCGACCGCCTGGACCTGCAGCACGTGACGCCCGGCGGTCGTGGGCTTGACCTTCAGGCTCTGCGTCGTGCCGCCGACGGCGGCGACCTTCTGGTTGGGGTCCGGCGCCTTGTCCAGCGCCCACCGGTACTCGACGATCGACCCGTCGGCCTGGGACGGCGTGATCGTGAACGTGCCCTCGTCCCCGGGCGCCCTGCGCCACTTGTTGTCGTCCGGGTAGTCCGACGACGTGACGACCGGGGCGGTCGGAGCGACGGTGTCGACGCCGAACGTGAAGCGCGCCGACGGGCTGCCCTCGTGCTTCCAGTCGCTGCCCGCGACCATGAAGAAGTACGTCTCCTGGTCGACGAGCGTGCCGGCCGGCACGTCCTTGACGGCCTGGGTCCCGCTGGTGACGAAGCCCGACGCGCGGCCGTTGCCCCAGCCCCACACGTGGGCGCCGGCACCGCGGAACAGGTAGAAGTTCGAGTCGAGGTTCTCCCCGTCGGGGTCGCTGACCGTGGCCGACAGCCGCGGCGTCAGCGTGTTCGTCCAGTAGACGCCGTTGTACGCCGTCGCGCTGCGCGGCGAGACGTTGAGGTTGGTCGGCACGTTCGGCACCGAGTTGTAGCTGACCCACACCCAGGGACCGGCGCCGGACTCCGCGGAGTAGAACCTCTTCCAGCCGTAGGAGTCCGCCTCGTTCTCCGCCTTGAGACCCACGCCCACGGTCGAGACCGACGGCGCGTCGGCCCACCGCTGGACGAGGGCGGAGATGTTCGCGCGGACGTCGCCGTCCGGGCAGGCCGACGAGTACCCGCGCGTCTCCGACGACGTCGAGTAGTGCCCCATCCACGCCGGCTGCGCGCTCCAGCGCGTGCCGTCCGAGGCCGGGGTGGTGTCCCACACCTGCCAGTTCCGCGCCTGGCACGAGTACGCGTGGTGCTCGTAGATGACGAAGTGCGCGTCGAGCACCTTCTTGCCGTGCACCGGCGGGATGGAGAAGTTGACGAAGCTGCGGGCGACGGTGCTGCCACCGTTCCACGTGCCCATGAGCAGCTCGGTGCTGGTCGACAGGTTCGCCGAGCTGTTCGACTGGACGTACGTGTCGAACCCGCCGTTCAGCGCGAGCTCGGGGTCGACCACCACGGGGTAGACCGTCGCGGGGTCGGTGAGGAACTCGGCCTGCGGCTGCAGGTCGATGCGCACCTGCCCGTCGGCGACCTCCACCTCGCGCTCGACCTCGACCTGGTCGGCCATGACGGGCTGCTGCGGCGCCTCGGGCGCGTCGCCGTCGAGGTGCGGCAGGTCCGCTGCGGGTGCGGCGGCCTTCGGTCCCTTGCCGGCGGGCGCGTTCTTCGGCGCCTTCGCCGGGGCGTCCTTCGCCTCGTCGTCGACGAGCCAGGCGGGCGGGGTCCGGCGCACGTCGACGTCGAGCGGCTGCCACGGCTCGGTGACGGGGTGCACCCGGTCGGCGTCGGCGGTGGCGTCCCACATCATCGGCTGGGGGCCGCGCACGGCCACCTCGCCCTCGGGTCCCCGGACCTCGAGGGACCCGTCCTCGAGCTGCACCGCCTCGCCGCCGTCGACGTCGATCGTCACGGGCAGCGCGAGCTCCTCGGGCTCGGCGGGCGCCTCGTGCAGCACGAAGAACTGCTCGACACCCGCGGCCGTGACGTCGACGACCATGTCGGTGCTGGGCCGGACGTCCTCGTACACGACCCGCGCGCCCTCCACGCGCGGGGCCGGCAGCGGCCCGTCCCACGTGATCGTGGACGTCGTGCCGTCCTCGGTGGTGAGGGTGACGACGTCCACGAGCCCGTCGGGCTCGGTGACGGCGCCGGAGACGACGACGTCGGCCGGGTGCGCGACCGGGCGCAGCGTGCCGTCGTCGGCCGCCTCGAGCGTGGGGTCGACGGCCGCCCAGTCGTCCTCGGCGGTGCCGTCGCCGCCGGTGCGGACCCACACCGGGCCGCTGCTGCGACCCGCGGCCCACGTGCCGTCGGGCATGGCGAAGACCGAGCCGTCCGCGGTCCGCTCGCCGAGCACCTCGACCGGCACACCCTCGAGCCGCGCGATGGTCGCGGCGCTCACCGCGTCGGGCGCGGTGAGCGTCTCACCGTCGACCGGCGCCGTCGCCTCGGGGGCCTCCGGCTCGACTGGCGGCGCCGGCGCACCCTGTGCCGGCGCGAGGCCGGTACCCAGCAGCGTGGCGGCCACCACGAGCGCCGTCAGCGGGACACGACGCCGCCACGACTCGGGCACACCGAACGAGGGAAGCAGACCGGGCACGGCGACCTCTTCATGCACACCGCCGCCCCGGGCGCCGGCAACCCATGACGCGACCACCTCGCGCCCGGCCGCTGCGCACAACGGCTGCGCGGAAGTTACCGGCGGCGAGACGCTCGTCGTGACGGTTCGCGACGGATTCACCCCTGGGAGGCCCTCAACCTCGCAAAGCACGCATCGTCGTCACCCGAACGGCGCAGTGAGGGGTCCCGCCACACGTGTCAGGCGTCCGGCGGCGCAGGGCGAGGTGCGGCCGGCGCGACCCGGTCCGCAGCCTGGCGAGGCGGCGCGGACGCCGGGCGGACACGCGCACGTCGTCGCCGCCACCTCTGGGACACTGCCCCCATGCCGCTCGACGACGCCCCCGCCACCCGCGTCCCCCTCGCCGACGTCACGCCCGCCATCGCGCTGGGCCCGCTCGACGGCCGCTACCGCCCGGCGGTCGCGCCGCTGGTGGACCACCTGTCGGAGGCGGCGCTCAACCGGGCGCGCGTCGAGGTCGAGGTCGAGTGGGTCGTCCACCTCACGTCGCACGCCGTGGTGCCGGGCGCGCCGGAGCTCGCACCCGACGAGCAGCAGTACCTGCGGGACGTCGTGGCGACGTTCGGCGCCGCGGAGGTCGCCGAGCTCGCGGAGATCGAGCGCACGACGGTGCACGACGTGAAGGCCGTGGAGTACTTCCTCAAGCGCCGTATCGCCGCCGCGCCGGACGCGCTGCGCGCCGACACCGTGCTGCCGCGGGTCAACGAGCTCGTGCACTTCGCGCTCACGAGCGAGGACGTCAACAACCTGTCGTACGCGCTCATGGTGCGCGGCGCGGTGCGTGACGTGTGGTTCCCGGCAGCCGTCGCGCTGGCGGACGAGGTCGCGGCACTGGCCGCGCAGCACGCGTCGGTCCCCATGCTGGCGCTCACGCACGGGCAGCCGGCGACGCCGACGACGCTCGGCAAGGAGCTCGCGGTGCTGGCCCACCGCCTGCGCCGCCAGCTCACGCGCATCGCGGGCGACGAGTACCTGGGCAAGCTCAACGGCGCGACGGGCACGTACGGCGCGCACCTGGCGGCCGTGCCGGACGCGGACTGGCAGGTCGTGTCGCGCACGTTCGTCGAGCACCTCGGCCTGACGTGGAACCCGCTGACCACGCAGATCGAGTCGCACGACTGGCAGGCCGAGCTGTACGCGGACGTCGCGCGCTTCAACCGGGTGCTGCACAACCTGGCGACCGACGTGTGGACGTACATCAGTCGCGGTGTCTTCACGCAGATCCCGGTCGCGGGCGCGACCGGGTCGTCGACGATGCCCCACAAGGTCAACCCGATCCGCTTCGAGAACGCCGAGGCGAACCTCGAGATCTCCTGCGCGCTGCTCGACACCCTCGCCTCCACCCTGGTGACGAGCCGCCTGCAGCGCGACCTCACGGACTCCACGACGCAGCGCAACATCGGGCCCGCGTTCGGGCACTCGCTGCTGGCGATCGACAACGTCCGCCGGGGCCTGCGGGCCCTCGCGGTGGACGACGCGATGCTGGCGCGCGAGCTCGACGCCAACTGGGAGGTGCTGGGCGAGGCCGTGCAGTCGGCGATGCGCGCGGCGTCCGTCGCGGGGGTCCCGGGCATGGACAACCCCTACGAGCGGCTCAAGGAGCTGACGCGCGGTCACCGCCTCACCGCGCAGGACATGCGCGACTTCGTCGACTCCCTCGGGCTGCCCGCCGACGTCACGGAGCGGCTGCGAAACCTCTCGCCCGCGACGTACACCGGACTCGCGTCGTCGCTGGTCGCCCACTTGGACTAGTCTTTCGTCCGGTTCGTCCGGTTGCCTGACGGATCGTCCCCCGGGTGCTTCACCCGTACGGCCTAATTGCTCGCTCCGACGTGGGAGCGGTTCCTGTCGATACGTTTCGACACCTGGACACACGCCCGGGATCGAGCCAGAATCGTCGGTGTCGTCGGAATCCTCCCCTCCAGTCCGATACGGCAAGGAAGCCCTCACGTGACACTGATGCAGAAGGCGATCACCCCATCGCTGGCGCACGCTCATCTCACGCAGGGTCACGACCGCATCGCCGGTTACGTGGTCCGCGCAGAGGACGTCGCCTTCGCGACCACCCCCGCCCAGCTCTTCGAGGTGCACGGTCTGGGCTACCCCGGCTCGCCGTTCAGCCCGTACGACAGGTCGATCGACATCCTGCGGTTCGAGTCCTCGCCGCAGCTGCAGTACCGGGACGTCCCCGGCTACATCGTCCCGCTGTGGTGGCTGCGCCACTCGCGCATCCCCCCGGGCGCCGAGCTCATCCGCGTCCACGACGACGGCACGTCCACGCTGCTCGCCCGCTACGGCGACGTGGGCACGGGCTGGACCGTCACGCAGCTGGGCGCGCCCCGGCCGGCGCTCGCGTCGCTGTCGCGGTGCGTCGGGCCGGTCGCCAAGTGGCACGGTGCGTACCTCGAGGCGGACGTGGTCGACGGCGGCCACACGGTCGTGCTCGCGCTGGCCAACCCGCCGCTCGCGGAGACCGGGTTCCACCAGTCGCCGTCGGGCCGCTGGTACCGCCGCGTGGCCCGCGAGGACGTGACTGAGCTGTTCGAGCTCGACCTCACGGCCCGCTGGAACGGCCTCTCGGTGCGGGTGGTCGACCAGTGGCAGGACGCGCAGCGCTACGTCGTGGCCCGCATCTCGCACCTGGGCGACGACATCGAGCGCGCCGAGCGCCTGCACCTCGAGCGCGTCGAGGCCGGCGTGTACGAGGCCATCGTCTACGCGGCCGAGCTCACCGACATCGAGACCAACCAGGTCGTCCCGCACACCTGGGCGCCCGGCCCGGCCGCGCAGGAGCGGCACTGGGCTCACTCGTGACAACTTGATCCGTGAATTTTCACCCACGGGACGCTGACTTCGCGTAGCATCCCTAGACATACCGGCACGACCCCGAGCGGCTCGCTTTCGGAGCCCCGGTCCCCGTCGGCCCCCTCACAGGGGCCGGCCCACAGACCGCACCGGGCCTGGTCCTCCCCCCCGACCAGGCCCGGTGCGCTTGTTGTTACGGACGTGACCCAGAAACTTGTCGACGGCACGCGGCGGATCGCGCCACCGCCCGCCGCCCGCCACAGTGGATGGATGCCCAACCGCCTCGCCGCCAGCACCAGCCCCTACCTCCTGCAGCACGCCGACAACCCCGTCGACTGGTGGGAGTGGGGCGACGACGCGTTCGCCGAGGCCCGCCGGCGCGACGTGCCGCTGCTGATCTCCGTCGGGTACGCCGCGTGCCACTGGTGCCACGTCATGGCGCACGAGTCCTTCGAGGACCCGGCGACGGCCGCGTTCATGAACGAGCACTTCGTCTGCGTGAAGGTCGACCGCGAGGAACGCCCTGACGTCGACGCCGTCTACATGGCGGCCACGCAGGCGATGACGGGCAGCGGCGGCTGGCCCATGACGGTGGTCGCGACGCCCGACGGGCGGCCGTTCTTCTGCGGCACGTACTTCCCACCGCGCCGCGTGCAGCAGGTGCCGTCGTTCCCCGAGGTGCTCGCGGCGGTGGCGGCCGCGTGGACGGGCCGCCGCGCGGAGGTGCTGTCGAGCGCGGACGCGATCGCCGACGCGCTCGCCGCGCGGCCGGGTCCCACCGACGGCCCGAGCGGTGACGACCGCGTCGACGAGCGCGTCGTCGCCCGCGCGCTGGGCGCCCTGTCGGCATCGTTCGACTCCAGGGACGGCGGGTTCGGCGGCGCACCGAAGTTCCCGCCGTCGATGGTCCTCGAGTGGCTCCTGCGGCACCACGCCCGCACCGGCGACGCCGACGCCCTCGGCATGGCACGCCGGACGCTCGACGCCATGGCCCGCGGCGGCGTGTACGACCAGCTCGCCGGCGGGTACGCCCGCTACTCCGTCGACGCGACGTGGACCGTGCCGCACTTCGAGAAGATGCTCTACGACAACGCGCTGCTCCTGCGGGTGCACCTGCACGCGTGGCGGATGACGGGCGACGCGCTCGACCGGCGCGTCGTCGAGGAGACCGCCGACTGGCTGCTCACGGACCTGCGGACGGCCGAGGGCGGGTTCGCGTCCGCGCTCGACGCCGACAGCGAGGGCCGCGAGGGCGCGTTCTACGCCTGGACGCCCGCGCAGCTGCGCGAGGTGCTGGGCGACGACGACGGGGCGTGGGCCGCGCACGTCCTGGGCGTCACCGACGCCGGCACGTTCGAGCACGGCGCGTCGGTCCTCCAGCTGCGCGAGGACCCGGCCGACGTCGCCCGGTACGCCGACGTGCGCGCCCGCCTGCGCGCGGCACGCGAGCAGCGACCCCGTCCCGCGCGCGACGACAAGGTCGTCTCCGCCTGGAACGGCCTGGCGATCGCCGCGCTCGCCGAGGCGGGCGCGCTCCTCGACCGCCCCGACTGGCTCGACGCCGCGCGCGCCTGCGCCCGGCTGCTCGCCGACCTGCACACACGCCCCGGCCCGGACGGCGGCGACCGGCTCGTACGCACGTCACGCGACGGCGTCGCCGGCCGCGCGCCCGGGGTGCTCGAGGACTACGCCGACGTCGCCGAGGGCTACCTCGCGCTGGCGGCGGTGACGGGCGAGCACGTCTGGACGACCTGGGCGCGGCGCCTCCTCGCCACCGTGCTCGCGCACTTCGGCGACGGCGACGGCGGCCTGTACGACACCGCGGACGACGAGACGGACGCGGTGCTCGGTGCGCTGCGCCGCCCGCAGGACGTCGCGGACGGCCCGGCACCGGCCGGGCAGCCCGCGGCGGCGGCCGCCCTCGCCCACCTCGCGGCGCTCACCGGGGACCTCGGCCTGCGCGAGGCCGCGCTCGGCGCGCTGCGGGAGCCGCTGGCGCTGTCGCGCCGCTACCCCCGCGCGACGGGCTGGGCGCTGGCGGCGGCGGAGGCGCTGCTCGACGGGCCCCGCGAGGTCGCCGTCGTCGGGCCGCGCGACGACCCCGCGACCCACGCGCTGCACCGGGCCGCGCTCGCCTCCTCGGCACCCGGGCTCGTCGTCGCGCTCGGCGACCCGGCCGCCGCGGATGCGGACACCCCCGCACTGCTGCAGGACCGTCCCCTCGTCGACGGCCGTCCAGCCGCTTACGTGTGCCGCGGGTTCGTGTGCGAGCGCCCCACGACCGACCCCGACGAGCTCGCCCGACAGCTGCGGGCGTGACGCGCTCAGCCGGTCACGCGCAGCGCGACGATCTCGCACTGCACCGGGCTCGACTCGGCGCACCCGTCGCCGATCCAGACCTCGACCGTGTCGCCCTCGGCGGGCGCGTCGATCTCGTTGCCGTCGGCGTCCTCGACGGCCGCGTCCGTGAGACGCAGCGGCATGCCCTCGTAGTAGGCGTCGGAGGCCTGGGACAGCGAGGGCTCGTCCCACGGCAGGTCGGCGGACGGCGCGGCGACCACGCCGGTGACGTCGGCCGCGCGCAAGGGCACGCCGGTCCCTCCTGACCCGCAGCCCGCGAGCAGCAGTCCCACCGCCGCGACGGTCGTCAGCGTGCGCGTCCTCATGGGCGTGAGCATGGCACGGCGGCCCGGCCCTCGGGGGAAGGACCGGGCCGCCGTCGTGCGAGGTCAGGCGATCGGGTGGCCGCCGTGCACCTCACCACGCCACGCACCGGTCTCGGTGCGGCGCTCCTCGATGAACTCCTTGAAGCGGCGCAGGTCCTTCTTCACCTGCCGGTCGTCGGCGCCGATCGCGGCACCGACCTTCTCGACGAACGTCTCGGGCGCCCACTCGATGTGCGTGGTGACGCGCGTGGAGCCGGCGCCGAGCGCCTCGAACGTCACGCGGCCGGCGTGCGTCGTGCCGTCGACGCTCGCCCACGCGACGACCACGTCGGGCGTCTGCTCGACGATCGCCGCGTCGAACTCGCGCTCGACGCCCTGCACGGTGGTGGTCCAGCGGGTCAGCGTGTCGCTGATCTGGACGACCTTCTCGACGCCCTGCATGAAGTGGGGGAAGTCCTCGAACTGCGTCCACTGGTCGTACGCGGTGCGGATCGGGACGTCGACGTCGACGGTCTCGTCGATCGTGGCCATGGGTTCTCCTCCGTTGCGTGCCGGGGATCAGTGCCCGGTCGACGCTACGTCGGGGTCGCCGCGCCCGCCTGTCGAGCAGGGGTCCGGACGGGTGACGTCAGGCCCGCGTCGGCGCGACGTCGGGCACCTCGATGGCGGCGAGCGCGGCGAGCGCGCGGGCGTACCCGGCGGCGTCGCCGTCGCGTGCCGCAGCCCGGGCCGCGACGGTCGGTGCGTGCAGCAGCGACCGGGTCCGGCGACGCAGGGACCGCGCGCGCGCCTCGTCGCGGTGCTCGGTCGGCAGCGCGTCGAGCGCGGCCTCCAGGCCACCCAGGATGCGGGTGCGCTCGGCGACGACGGCCGGGTCCCACTCCCGCACGCGACGGTCCGCCTCGAAGTCGGCGGCGGCCTGCAGCACGACCTCCCGGGCCTGCGCCAGCGCCGCGTGCTCGGCGGGGGCGTGCTCGGCGACCGACTGCAGGGAGACCAGCGCGACACCGGGCAGGGTCCGCACGTCCGGGTCGACGTCGTGCCGCAGCGCGAGGTCGACGACCGTGAGCGGGGTCGCGGCACCGCGGCGCGCGACGGCGAGCGCGTCGACGCCGAGGACAGCGCCGGCGGCGCCCGAGCAGGCGACGACGAGGTCGGTGCGCGTGACCTCGGCGAGCAGGTCGGCCCCGGCAGGCAGGGCGGTGACGCCACGCGCGGACGCGAACGGGCCGGCGCGCCCGCTGGGCGAGAAGACCCGCACGTCACGCACGCCGCGGGCCTTGAGGGCGGCCAGGCTCGCACCGGCGTACGACCCGGTGCCGATGAGCACGCACCGCACCGCCGCCCAGTCGGCGTCGCCGTCGGCCTGCGGCAGGGTGCGGGCGGCGAGGTCGAGCGCCACGCCCACCACCGAGCGGCCCGTCGCGCCGAGGCCCGTGGACTTCTCGACGGCCCGCGACGTGCGCGACGCCGCCTGGAACAGCGCCTCGAGCGTCGACGTGGTCGTGCCGTCGCGCCTCGCGGTCGTCAGGGCGCGGCGCACCTGGCCCGCGATCTCCCGCTCCCCCACGACCATCGACTCCAGCCCGGACGCGACGGCGAACAGGTGCTCACCGGCCTCGGCGCCCACCAGGGGGTGCAGGTGCTGCTCGACGTCCTCCGGGGAGTACCCGGAGCGCGAGGCGACGGCCTGCGCGACGGCGCGGCGGGCGCAGGGGGTGTCGGCGGTGTCGGCCACGTCCAGGTACAGCTCGAACCGGTTGCACGTCGCGAGCACGACGGCACCGGTCACGGCGTTGGTCGCGGCGACGAGCTCCCTGCCCACGGCGTGGACGTCCGCCTGCAGACGTTCCAGCACGGTCAGGTCGAGGGAGTGGTGGCTCGCGACGAGGGACAGGAGCACCACGGGTCACGATTGAATCATCCCGGGAATTGTCCGGCACAATCCCTGGTGTGAGTCTTCCCCCACACCATCCACTCCTTGACGGCCGCACGGGCGATTCCGCGCTGGTGACCGCGTATTCCGGTACCCGCCCCGAGCGGCTCCCGGTGTGGTTCATGCGGCAGGCGGGCCGGTCGCTGCCGGAGTACCGCGCGTCGCGCGCGGGCACCGCGATGCTCGACGCGTGCCTCGACCCGGACCTCGCGTCGGAGATCACGCTGCAGCCGGTGCGGCGCCACGGCGTGGACGCGGCGGTGTTCTTCTCGGACATCGTGGTGCCGCTGCGGCTCGTCGGCGTCGACGTCGAGATCGTGCCCGGGACGGGCCCGGTCATCGGCACGCCGGTGCGCACGCTCGACGACGTCGCGCGGCTGCGGGACCTCGGGCCGCTCGACGCCGAGCGTCTCGCGCCCGTGGCCGCGGGGGTCGAACGCACGGTCGCGCAGCTCGACCGCACACCGCTCGTCGGCTTCGCGGGCGCGCCGTTCACGCTGGCCGCGTACCTCGTCGAGGGGGGGCCGTCGCGCGACCACCTGGCCGCGCGCCGCCTCATGCACGCCGACCCTGCCGCGTGGGCCGCGCTCATGGACTGGACCGCCGAGGTCACGGGCGCGTTCGTCGCCGCGCAGGTCACCGCCGGTGCGAGCGCCGCGCAGCTCTTCGACTCGTGGGCCGGCGCGCTGTCGCTCGCGGACTACACCACGCACTGCGCGCCCGCGTCGGCGCGCGTGCTCGCGCAGGCCCGCGCGCTCGGTGTGCCGACCGTGCACTTCGGCGTCGCGACGGGCGAGCTGCTCGTCGCGATGCGCGACGCGGGTGCGGACGTCATGGGCGTCGACTACCGCGTCCCCCTCGACGAGGCGTCACGCCGCCTGGGCGGCGGCACACCGCTGCAGGGCAACGTCGACCCGGCGCTGCTCGCGGCGCCGTGGGACGTGCTCGAGGCGCACGTGCGTGACGTCGTGCGGCGCGGCGCCGCGGCACCCGCGCACGTCGTGAACCTCGGCCACGGAGTCCCGCCGGAGACGGACCCGACCGTGCTCACCCGGCTCGTCCAGCTCGTCCACTCGCTGTGACCGACGTGCCCGACGACGTGCTCGAGGACGGCGTGCTCGGCGACGACGCAGGCGGGTCCGGCTGGGAGGCCGTCGTCGTCGGAGGCGGCGTCGCGGGTCTCGTCGCGGCGCGCGAGCTGGCGCGCGCCGGGCTGCGGACGCTCGTCCTGGAGGAGCGCGACGCTCCGGGCGGCGCGGTCCGCGGCCACGACGTCGCCGGGCTGCGGCTCGACGCGGGCGCCGAGTCGTACGCGACGCGCAACGGCTCGGTGGCCGCGCTGCTGGCCGAGCTGGGCCTGGCCGACGACGTGGTCGCCCCGGAGCCGCGCGGCGCGTGGGCGCACCTGACCAGCGGCGACGGCCCGCTGCCACGCACCGGGCTGCTGGGCGTGCCCGCCTACCCGCTGGCCCCGGACGTGCGGCGCACGCTGGGCGCCGCGGGCGCGGCCCGGGCCGCCCTCGACCTCGCCCTGCCGGCGCGCGTGGGCGCGGACGCCGGCACGCTGGGCGCCTTGGTGCGCGCCCGCATGGGCGCGGCCGTCGTGGAGCGGCTCGTGCAGCCGGTGGTCGGCGGCGTGCACGCGGCGGACCCCGACGACCTGGCCGTGGACGCGGTGGCGCCCGGACTGCGCGAGGCGCTGGCCGCGTCGGGCGGCTCGCTGGCGCGTGCCGTGCGGCGGCTGCGCGCGGCGGCGCCCGCGGGGGCGGCCGTCGAGGGCGTTCGCGGGGGCGTGCACCGGTTGGTCGAGGCCCTGGTCGCGGACGTGACCGCGCACGGTGGCGTGCTGCTGCCCCGCACGCGCGTGGAGTCGGTGTCGCGCACGGCCGACGGCACGCTCGCGGTCGGCACGCGGGACCTGCACCGCCCGCCGCGGCCGTCGCGCGACCTGCGCACGCAGCGTCTGGTGGTGGCCTCCCCGGCGGCGGCGCACCTGCTCGACGGGCTCGACGGGGCCCGCCTCGACGGGGTCGCGCTCGACACCGGCGCGCCGGTCACGCTCGTCACGCTCGTGCTCGACGCGCCCGCGCTGGACGCCGCGCCGCGCGGCACGGGTGTGCTGGTGGGCGCAGGTGCGACCGACGTGCGGGCGAAGGCGCTGACGCACGCCACGGCGAAGTGGGCGTGGCTCGCGGACGCCGCGGGGCCGGGGCGGCACGTCGTACGGCTCTCGTACGGGCGCGCGGGCGACGAGGGCGAGCTGCCCGGCGGGGACGAGCTCGTCGACCTCGGCCTGGCGGATGCCGCGACCCTGCTGGGGGTGCCGCTGGCGCGGTCCGCGCTGCGCGGGTCCGCGGTGGTGCGCTGGACGCAGTCGCTGCCGCGGCCGAGCGCGGCGCACCGGGCCGCCGTGGCGGCCGTGCGGGCGGCGGCGGGTTCCGCGCCCGGGGTCGCGGTGTGCGGCGCGTGGGCGGCGGGCAACGGTCTGGCGTCGGTGGTGCCGGACGCGCGCGAGGCCGCCGCGGGCCTGCTGGCGGGGTCCGCCGACGCGCGCTGACGGCCCGCAGGCGAGGTCCGCCGCGAGATGACAGGTCGTCAGAAATGCGTCGGGAAATGACCTCGGTCACATTTCCTCGCGCGGTCGTGGCACATTCTGACGGGTCGTCAGATCGATACGGGCCGACATTTTCCGGCGCCGCCGCACGGACCAGCGGTTTCGACATCCGCGCGGTCGCCGACGACACTGGACGCATGCCTCAGCAGGTGCGCATCGGCACGCGCGCGAGCGCCCTGGCCCTCACGCAGACCGGCCACGTCGCCGACGCGCTCGCCGACCTCGCCGACCTCGCGGTCGAGACCGTCCGTGTCCGCACGCAGGGAGACCGCGTGCGGGCGTCGCTCGCGTCCCTCGGCGGCACCGGAGTGTTCGTGACCGCGCTGCGCGACGCACTGCTCGACGGGCGCTGCGACGTCGCCGTCCACTCCCTCAAGGACCTGCCGACCGGGCCCGCCGACGGCCTCGTCGTCGCCGCCGTGCCGCCCCGCGCCGACGCGCGCGACGCGCTGTGCGCGCGCGACGGGCTGACGCTCGCGACCCTGCCCGCGGGCGCCCGTATCGGCACCGGGTCACCGCGGCGCGCCGCGCAGCTGCGGGCGCTGCGCCCCGACGTGGACGTCGTCGACATCCGCGGCAACGTCGGCACGCGCCTCGGCCGCGTGCGCGGGCTCGACGCGACGACGGTCGCCACCGGCAGCCAGGTCGGACCCGACGCGCCGCACCCCGGCGTCGCGACCGACGCGCCGCGCGGCGATCTCGACGCCGTCGTCCTCGCCGCCGCCGGGCTCGGCCGGCTCGGGCGGCTCGACGCGGTCACCGAGTGGTTCGCGCCGGACGTGCTGGCCCCCGCCCCCGGGCAGGGCGCGCTCGCCGTCGAGGTCCGGACCGCGGACGCCGCCGCCGACACGCCGCTCGCGCACGCGCTGCGCGCGCTCGACGACCCCCCGACGCGCCGCGCCGTCGTCGCCGAGCGTGCCGTGCTCGCGCGCCTCGAGGCCGGGTGCGCGGCACCGGTGGGCGCCTGGGGACGCGTCGACGACGCCACGGGCGCGCTCGCGCTCGACGCCGTGGTCGCGGCGGTCGACGGCTCGCGCGTCCTGCGGCTGGCCGCCCGCGGCGCCGCCGACGACGACGCGGCCGCCGACGCCCTGGGCCGCCAGCTTGCCGAGGACCTCCTCGCCGCCGGCGCCGACAGGCTCGCCCCCCTGGGCCCGACCCGATGACCCCCGACCGGCCGCCCCTCGACGAGCACGTCGCGACCCCCACCGCCGGCCCCGCGGCGGCGTCGGGCCCCCTCACCGGGTGGCGCGTCCTGGTCCCCCGCCCACCCCTCGACCCCACCCCCACCCCTCCCTCCCCCGCGAGCCGTCGATCGACCCCCACCCCCACCCCTCCCTCCCCCGCGAGCCGTCGATCGACCCCCACCCCCACCCCTCCCTCCCCCGCGAGCCGTCGATCGACCCCCACCCCCACCCCTCCCTCCCCCGCGAGCCGTCGATCGAGCCCCGCGGGAGGGTTCAGCCCAGCGGCGGTCGCGCTGCTGGCGGCGGGCGGCGAGCCGCTCGTGGTGCCGCTCGTGCGGACCGTGCCCGTCGACGACCTCTCCCCGCTGGACGACGCCCTGCTCGCCCTCGGCGCCGGGTGGTACTCGTGGCTGACCGTGACGAGCCAGGCGGCGGTCGCGGTGCTCGCCGAGCAGGCGGCGGCGCACGACGACGGGCTCGCGGCCCTGGTCGAGCGCGGCGGTGCCCGCGTCGGTGCCGTCGGGCCCGGGACGGCGCGCGCGCTCGAGGGACTCGGCGTCCGGGTCGACGTCGTGCCACCCGTGCGGTCGACGGCCGTGGACCTCGTCGCCGCGCTCGTCGCCGCTGCCCCCGGCACCCGCCCGGACGCCGGGCCCCGCACCCTGTTCCCGCGCGGCGACCTCGCGGCCCCCACGCTCGCCGACGGCCTGACCGCCGCCGGCTGGGCCGTCGACGACCTCGTCGTCTACCGCACGGTCCCGGCCGGTCCGCCCGATCCCCAGGTCGCCGACGCCTGGGCGGGGGGCGACGTGCACGCGGCCCTGCTGACGTCCGCGAGCAGCGTCCGCGCCCTGCTCGACCACCTCGGCCCGCCGCCGCCGGCGACGCGCGTCGTCGTCATCGGCCCCAGCACCGAGACGGAGGCGCGCCGCATGGGTCTGCGCGTCGACGCCGTCGCCGGGCGGCAGACCCTCGCCGGGCTCGTCGACGCGCTCGTCGCGCACGTCGCCGCCACCGGCGCGCGCCCCGGCTCCCCGCCCACCCCCGTGGAGGACACCCCGTGACCATCCCCGCCCCCGGCCGCATCCGGCCCCGCCGCCTGCGGCGCACCCCCGCGCTGCGGCGCCTGGCCGCGCAGACCCGACTGCACCCGGCGGACCTCGTGCTGCCCGTGTTCGTCCGCGAGGGCCTCGACGAGCCCCGCCCGCTGACCTCCATGCCGGGCGTCCTGCAGCACACCCGCGACTCGCTGCGCCACGAGGCGGCGCGCGCGGTGGAGGCCGGCATCGGCGGGATCATGCTGTTCGGCGTGCCCGCGCACCGCGACGCGGTCGGGTCCGGCGCCACCGACCCCGACGGCATCCTCAACGTCGCCGTCCGGGACGTCGTCGCGGAGGTCGGCGACGCGCTCGTCGTGCAGGCCGACCTGTGCCTCGACGAGTTCACCGACCACGGACACTGCGGCGTCCTCACGCCGTCGGGAGTCGTCGACAACGACGCGACGCTCGAGCGGTACGCCGCCATGGCGCTCGCGCAGGCCGAGGCCGGCGCCCACCTCGTGGGGCTCAGCGGCATGATGGACGGGCAGACGGGCGTGGTGCGGGACGCGCTCGACGCCGCCGGCCACCACGACGTCGCGGTGCTCGCGTACGCCGCGAAGTACGCGTCGGCGTTCTACGGGCCGTTCCGCGAGGCCGTCGAGTCGCAGCTCGAGGGTGACCGCCGCACCTACCAGATGGACCCCGCGAACCGCCGCGAGGCCGCCCGCGAGGTCGCGATCGACGTGGCCGAGGGCGCCGACGTCGTCATGGTGAAGCCCGCGATGTCGTACCTCGACGTGCTCGCCGACGTGGCCGCGTCGTCACCGGTTCCGGTCTGGGCGTACCAGGTGTCCGGTGAGTACGCGATGATCGAGGCGGCGGCCGCACGGGGGTGGATCGCCCGTCGGAGTGCTGTGACCGAGTCGGTGCTCAGCATCCGCCGGGCCGGTGCCGATGCCATCCTGACGTACTGGGCGACAGAGCTCGCCGGTTGGCTCGCAGAGGAGCAGTGATGACGCAGGTGGAGGACGAGACGGTCGTGCCGGGTGTCGGCCCGTCGTGGACGACCAGCAGCGCCGAGGCGTTCGCGCACGCCACCGCCGTGATCCCCGGGGGCGTGAACTCCCCCGTCCGGGCCTACGGCGCCGTCGGCGGCACGCCGCGGTTCCTGGAGTCCGCGCTCGGTGCGTACGTGCGTGACGTCGAGGGCCGGGACTACGTCGACCTCGTCGGCTCGTGGGGTCCGGCGCTCGTGGGGCACGCGCACCCGCACGTCGTGGAGGCCGTGCAGCAGGCCGCCGCGCGCGGTCTGGGGTTCGGCGCGCCGACGACGACCGAGGTCGAGCTCGTCGACGAGATCCGTGACCGCGTGGCGCCCGCGCAGCGCGTCCGGCTCGTCTCGACCGGCACCGAGGCGACCATGACCGCGCTGCGCCTCGCGCGCGCGTGGACGGGCCGCGACAAGGTCGTGAAGTTCGCGGGCTGCTACCACGGGCACGTCGACGCGCTGCTGGCCGAGGCGGGGTCGGGCGTCGCGACGCTCGCGCTGCCGGGGTCCGCGGGTGTCACGGCCGCGGTCGCCGCCGAGACGATCGTCCTGCCGTACAACGACATCGAGGCCGTGCAGGCCGCGTTCGACGAGCACGGCTCGTCCATCGCCGCCGTCGTCACCGAGGCCGCGCCCGCCAACATGGGCGTCGTGCCGCCGCTGCCCGGCTTCAACCGCGAGCTGCGCCGCATCACGCAGCACTACTCCGCCGTCCTCGTCCAGGACGAGGTGCTCACCGGGTTCCGCGTCGGCCGCGCCGGCTGGTGGGGGTTGGAGGGTGCGGCCGAGCAGTGGGCGCCGGACCTGCTGACGTTCGGCAAGGTCATCGGCGGTGGGCTCCCCGTCGCGGCGGTCGCCGGGCGCGCGGACATCATGGAGCAGCTCGCACCCCTCGGGCCCGTGTACCAGGCGGGCACGCTGTCCGGGAACCCGGTCGCGGCGGCCGCGGGGCTCGCCACGCTGCAGCTCGCGGACGTCGAGGCGTACGCGCGGGTCGACGCAGCGGCCGCGCACCTGCGCCGCGCGGTGACCAACGCACTCGTCGAGGCGAGCGTGCCGCACGCCGTGCAGTGGGCGGGCAGCCTGTTCAGCATCGTGTTCGGCGAGCAGGCCGCGTCCGAGGGCGCGCGGGACTACGCCGCCGTGCAGGCGTCGGAGCACTGGCGCTACGGGCCGTTCTTCCACGCGCTGCTCGAGGCCGGCGTGCTCGCGCCGCCGTCGCCGTTCGAGGCGTGGTTCCTGTCCGCGTCGCACGACGAGGCCGTGCTGGACCGCGTCATCGAGGCGCTGCCGGCCGCCGCCCGGGCCGCCGCGGAGGCCACCGCCCCGCAGTGACGGACCGGTGACGGCGCCGGGTGACCGGATCGCTCTCTCGGCGAGAGAGCGATCCAGTCACCCGCGCCCCTCGCCTGCGGGACGTCGATGCAGCCCCGCCGTCCCATGTGGCGGGACGCACGCAGCACGAGACCGGGCTGGGGTCGCGCACCTCGGTGGATGCGCGACGCCGGCCCGGTCTCGTGGGCTGCCCGTCCCGAGCGGTGGACGGGCGACGGGTCAGGACGCCGGCCGGGCGGGCGTGCTGTCGGCGCCGACCAGGTCGAGCTCGTCGTCCGGTGCGGCGGGGCCGTGGCCCACGGCGGCGACGTCGCCGCGGCCCGCTGCCAGGTCGTTGCGGTAGGCGCGGACCGACCACGTGACGGCGGCGGCCCAGACGACCGCGATGATCCCCAGCACGATGCCCTCGGTCGAGGTGTCGGCGGCGCCGAGCCAGTCGGAGCGCAGGAGCGTGCGGGTGTTCGTCAGGACGATGACACCGCCGACGGCCGACCCGAGCACGCGACCCGGGACCTTGCGGACCAGCCACGCGGCGATCGGCGCGGCGACGAGGCCACCGATGAGCAGCGCCAGGACCCACTGGACGTCGATGCCCTGCGAGCCGAGCGCGAACAGGAAGCCGAGGCTCGCGGCGATCGCGACGAGGAACTCGGACGTGTCGATCGAGCCGACGACCTTGCGGGGCTCGATGCGCCCGCTCGCGAGCAGCGCCGGCGTGCCGACCGGGCCCCAGCCTCCGCCACCGGTCGCGTCGACGAACCCGGCGACGAGGCCGAGCGGGGCGAGGAACCGCTTGCGCAGCGGGAGGTGAGCACGGTCGGTGCGCAGGCCCTTGAGCGTGAACCGCACCAGCAGGTAGATGCCGAGACCGAGCAGGACCAGCGACATGACGGGCTTGGCGGCGTCGGTCGAGAGGTTCGACAGGAACGTCGCGCCGGCGAACGCGCCGATCGCACCTGGCACACCGATCCGCAGGACGACCTTCCAGTCGACGTTGCCGAACTTCCAGTGCGAGACGCCCGACGCGAGCGTCGTGCCGATCTCCGCGAGGTGCACGGTGGCCGACGCGGCGGCGGGGTTGGTGCCGATGGCGAGCAGCAGCGTCGTCGACGTGACGCCGTAGGCCATGCCCAGGCTCCCGTCGACGAGCTGCGCGGCGAGCCCGACGAGGGCGAGCAGGACGATCGTGGGCACGGGGACCACCTCGGGAACGGCCCGGCAGCAGGCCGGGCGTCGGATCGGACGACGAGCAGGGGGACAGTCATTTCCTACCGCTCTGCTAATTCCGATCCGTCTGCTCGGCATACAAGAGGTGTCTCACATGCCGACATCGCATCTCGTCGATCAGGCCACGCGTCGAGGGCCCGGTAAGGGGTCGTCCCGCCGGCGGCGCGCCGCGTCGGCCCGTCAGGGATTGAGCCAGGCGTCCTCGCGTGCCGCGAGCTCGCGCACGGCCGCCGGCAGGTCCCGGTCGACCAGGTCCTTGAGCGTCACCACGTCGAGCACGTCGCGCACCGACGCCCGCAGCGCCACCCACACGTCGAGCAGGCCGGCCGCGGAGCCCTCGTAGGTCAGCCCCGGCGGGCGCACGTCGCGCACCGTGACGAGCGGCCCGTCGACCGCCCGCACGACGTCCGCCACCGTGATCTCGTCGGCGGGGCGCGCCAGCAGGTAGCCGCCGGACCGCCCGCGCACGCTGGTCACCACGCCTCCGCGACGCAGGTCGCCCATGATCCGCTCGAGGAAGCTGGTCGGGATGTCCTGCCCGGCGGCGAGCACCTCGCTCGGGACGGACTCGCCGCCCGGCCTGCTCGCCAGCTCGGCGCACGCCCGCACCGCGTAATCCGCCTTCGCCGACACTCGCATACGGGGATTCTCCCCTGTCCCCGAACCGCGGGCGTCCACCCTCGGTCCCGTCCGCGCGGACGCGCCCGGGAATACCCCCCAGGGGTATGATGTTGCCATGGCCGTGACGACCTCGACCTCGCAGCCCGTCGACGCGCCCACCGCGCCGCCCGACGCGCATGCGCACGCCGGCCCCACCCACGGGTACACGCCCGCCAAGGACGAGTACCTGCGACGCCTGCGGCGCGTCGAGGGCCAGGTGCGCGGTATCGCACGCATGGTCGACCAGGACGTCTACTGCATCGACGTCCTCACCCAGATCGCCGCGGTCACCAAGGCCCTGCAGGCCGTCGGGATCGGGCTCGTCGAGGACCACCTGTCCCACTGCGTCGTCGACGCGGCACGGCAGTCCCCCGAGGCCGGCGCCGAGAAGGTCCGCGAGGCGTCCGCCGCGATCGCCCGTCTCGTCCGCAGCTGACCCCGGGCGCCCCGCCACGGCGGGCCGCCCCCACCACCCCGGCCGCCCGGCCGCCCGCCGCACGCACCGCGCGGGCCCCCGCCGCACCGGACCCACCACCTCGAAGGAGCACCCCATGAGCACCACCACCTTCCGCGTCGACGGCATGACCTGCGGCCACTGCGTGCGCGCCGTCACCGAGGAGCTCACCGCCCTGCCCGGCGTCACCGACGTGACCGTCGACCTCGTCACCGGCGGCTCGTCGCCCGTGACCGTCACGTCCGACGCCCCCCTCGACCGCTCCGCCGTCGAGGCCGCGGTCGTCGAGGCCGGGTATGCCGTCACCCCCACGCGGTCGCTGCTGTGAGCGCCGAGGCGGACCGCCGACCGCCCGACGGGACCGCCGCCGCGGGCATCGACCTCGCCATCGAGGGCATGACGTGCGCGTCGTGCGTCGCCCGCGTCGAGAAGCGCCTCAACCGCGTCCCCGGCGCGCACGCCACCGTCAACCTCGCGCTCGAGACGGCGCACGTCGACGTCGTCGGGACCGACGACACCCCGGCGCCCACGATCGAGGCGCTCGTCGCCGCCGTGCAGGCCGCGGGGTACGACGCGCGCCCGCTGACGCGCCCGGGGCACGGGGCGGGCACGTCGCACGACGCCCCCGGCGCGCGCGACCACGACACGACGAGCACGGACCCGTCGCACGTCACGCCACCCCAGGACCCCACCGCCCACGACGCCCCCACCCACGACGACGTCGAGCACGCCCTGTCCGGCATGCAGCACGCCGGCACGGAGCACGACCCGACGGACGACACGTCCGCCCCCGACGACACCCGCGGCGCCGACCTGCGCCGCCGGCTGCGCGTCGCCGCCGTGCTCACGGTGCCCGTGCTGGTGCTGAGCATGCTGCCCGCGACGCAGTTCCGCGGGTGGCAGTGGGTCGTCGCGGCGGCCGCCCTGCCGGTGGTGACCTGGGCGGCGTGGCCGTTCCACCGCGCCGCCTACCGGGCGGCACGCCACGGCGCGTCGACGATGGACACGCTCGTGTCGATCGGCGTGGTCGCGGCGACCGCGTGGTCGCTGTGGGCGCTGCTGCTGGGCGGGGCGGGCGAGCTCGGCATGCGCATGACGCCGACGCTGTTCCCGGCCGCGGGCGCGGGCCACGGCACCGCGATGCCGGAGCTCTACTTCGAGGTCGCGGCCGTCGTCACGACGTTCCTGCTCGCCGGGCGCTATGCGGAGCACCGGTCCCGTCGCCGCGCAGGCGACGCGCTGCGCGCGCTGCTCGACCTGGGGGCGAAGGACGTCGCACTGCTGGCCACCGGGCCGGACGGACGGCGCGTCGAGCGCCGCGTGCCCGTGGACCGGCTCGCCGTGGGTGACGAGTTCGCCGTGCGCCCGGGCGAGAAGGTCGCCACCGACGGGGTCGTCGTCTCCGGCACGAGCGCCGTGGACACGTCCCTGCTGACCGGTGAGCCCGTGCCCGTCGACGTGGGGCCCGGCGACGACGTCACGGGGGCGACCGTCAACACGTCCGGTCACCTCGTGGTGCGCGCGACGCGCGTGGGCGAGGAGACCCGCCTGGCGCAGATCGGCCGGCTCGTGGCCCGCGCGCAGACGGGCAAGGCACCCGTGCAGCGGCTGGCCGACCGGATCTCGGCGGTGTTCGTGCCGGTCGTGCTGGTGCTCGCGGTGGGCACGCTCGTCGCGTGGCTCGTCGCCGGCGGCGGCGCGCAGGCAGCATTCACCGCTGCCGTCGCGGTGCTGATCATCGCGTGCCCCTGCGCGCTCGGGCTCGCGACACCCACGGCGCTGCTGGTGGGCACGGGCCGTGGTGCGCAGCTCGGCGTGCTCATCAAGGGCCCGGAGATCCTCGAGGAGACGCGCCGCGTCGACACCGTCGTGCTCGACAAGACCGGCACGGTCACCGCCGGGCGCATGGCGCTCGTGGACGTCGTCGCCGCCCCCGGCGAGGACGCTGCCGAGGTCCACCGCCTCGCCGCCGCCGTCGAGTCCCTCGCGGAGCACCCCATCGCGCGCGCCGTCGCGGGGCTGGATCGACGGCTCACCGACGAGGAGGAGACGGCCAGCCCCACCCCCCAGGGCGCGAGCCGTCATTCCAGCCCCGCCGCCTCCGTGCGGGACCAGGTCGACGTACCCGTGGGGGCCGACGGGGTCGCGATCGGGGCCGACGAGGTGCGGGAGTTCCGCGCCGACGCGGGTCGAGGCGTGAGCGGCGTGGTCCGCACCGCGCACAGCGGGGTCGGGCTGGCGCGTCGCGTGCTCGTCGGGCGGCTCGGCTGGCTCGACGAGCAGGGCGTGCGCACGCAGGACGTCGCCGACACGGTCGCGGCCGCGGAGGCGGACGGTGCGACGGCGGTCGTCGCCGCGTGGGACGGCCGCGCGCGCGGCGTGCTCGTGCTGCGTGACCCCGTGAAGCCCACGTCGGCGGACGCGGTGCGCGAGCTGCGCGAGCTCGGCCTGCGGCCCGTCCTGCTCACGGGCGACAACCGCGGCGCGGCGCTCGCGACGGCCCGCACGGTCGGCATCGCCGAGGACGACGTGATCGCCCAGGTGCTGCCCGACGAGAAGGTCGCGGTGGTCGAGCGACTGCAGACGGGCGGCGCACGCGTGGCGATGGTCGGCGACGGCGTCAACGACGCGGCCGCCCTCGCCACGGCCGACCTGGGCCTGGCGATGGGCACGGGCACGGACGTCGCGATCGAGGCGGCGGACCTCACGCTCGTCCGCGGGGACCTGGCGTCGGCGCCGCAGGCGATCCGGCTGTCGCGGCGCACGCTGCGCGTGATCCGGCAGAACCTGTTCTGGGCGTTCGCGTACAACGTCGCCGCCATCCCGCTGGCGGCCCTGGGTCTGCTCAACCCGATGATCGCGGGTGCCGCGATGGCCCTGTCGTCGGTCCTGGTGGTGACCAACTCGCTGCGCCTGCGCCGCTTCGCCTGACACGCCGACGTCGAGTGCGGGGGTCCGCGCGCGAGTGCGGGGGTCACGACCCCCGCACTCGGCGCGGTTCCCCCGCACTCGCGGGAGGCGGGTGCGGGGACGGGTGGCGGGTGAGAGAGAGGGGAGGGGGTGTCGGCGCGCGTGATAACGTGATAGCACTTTGATATCGCACCCCTGGGAGGTTCCCATGCCTGACACCACGCCGCCGCAGGAGTCCGTCGGCGGTGACCCCAGCGGCCGGCCCGTCGGCCACGCCGGCGCCCGCGTCGACGTCGCCGAGCGCGGCGCCTGGGCCACCGGCGCCGCCGGCGCACTCGTCGCCCTCGCCCTGGCCCTGGGCTCGTTCGTCGGCGCGATCGCCCTGGTGGTCCGCGCCGAGAACACCGGCGAGGACGTCTGGGGCGTCCTCGGGATGCTGCTGATCGTGCTCGGCGTCGTGCTGTCCAGCGGCGTGGCCGTCATCAGCCCCGGGCAGACCCGCGTCGTGCAGTTCTTCGGCCGGTACGTCGGGACGATCCGCCGCACCGGGCTCGTCCTGACCGTCCCCCTGACGGTCCGCCGGAACGTCTCGGTCCGCGTCCGCAACTTCGAGACGTCCGAGCTCAAGGTCAACGACGCGGACGGCAACCCCATCAACATCGCCGCGATCGTCGTGTGGCAGGTCGCCGACACCGCGAAGGCCACGTTCGCCGTCGAGGACTACGCCGACTTCGTGCGCGTGCAGTCCGAGTCCGCGCTGCGGCACGTCGCGATGTCCCACCCGTACGACCACGCCGACGACGGCGAGAACTCCCTGCGCGGCGCCACGGACATCGTGTCCGCGGAGATCGCCACCGAGGTCGCCGCGCGCGTCGTCATCGCCGGCGTCGAGGTCATCGAGGCCCGCATCTCCAACCTCGCGTACGCCCCGGAGATCGCCCAGGCGATGCTGCAGCGGCAGCAGGCCGGCGCGATCATCGCGGCCCGCGAGCGCATCGTCGAGGGCGCGGTGTCCATGGTCGAGGGTGCGCTGGGCCGGCTCGAGGCCGACGGCGTCGTCCAGCTCGACGACGAGCGCCGCGCAGCCATGGTCTCCAACCTGCTGGTGGTGCTGTGCGGGGAGTCCCGCGCGACGCCCGTCGTCAACACCGGCAGCCTGTACGCGTGACCGGCGAGCAGGGGGCCGGCGAGCGGCCGACGGCGCCGGACGACGCGCGCGGGGCGTCGTCCGGCGACGGCCCGCGCGCCGGGCGCCGCGAGCGCAAGCAGGTGCTGCTGCGGCTCGACCCGGCGGTGCACGACGCGCTGGCGCGGTGGGCGGCCGACGAGCTGCGCAGCGTCAACGCGCAGATCGACCTGCTCCTGCGGCGCGCGCTGCAGGACGCCGGACGCATGCCGTCGTCGGCCGCCCCCTCGCCCCGCCGCGGCCGCCCACCCGCGTCGGACTGACCCACACCCCCGCCGACCGGAACACCACTCCCCGTACGGACATCCGAACGAGGACTCGTGTCCCGGTCGGCGCGTGTGGGCTGCGCCGGTCAGTGGAAGCGGCGGCCCTCGTCGCGGCGGACCGCCCAGACGGCGAGGGCGGCGAACACCGCGGTCCACGCGAGCAGCACCGGCAGGGCCAGCCCGCCGCCCTCGACGCCGGTGGTCACCTGGATGACGAGGTCCCGGGCCGCCCGCGAGGGCAAGGCCTGCGAGGCGACGTCGAGCCAGCGCGGGAACACCTCGGGCGGCATGAACAGCCCTCCGGCGAACGCGAGCGGGAACAGCACGGCCTGCACGACCGCGAGCGCCGCCTTGGTGGACATGGCGTAGCCGATCGCCAGGCCGAGCAGCGTGAACGGCACGGCGACCGCCACGACCATGGCGACGGCGCCCAGGGCACGCAGCGGCGTGATGGTGGCGGCGGTGAACAGCGCGCCGATGAGGACCGGTGGCACGAGCGCGAGGTACGCCCACAGCAGCCCGTTGAGCACGCGCCCGGCGAGCCGTGGGCCGGGACGGGCCGGCAGCGTCCGGACGAACGTGTCGAACGGCTGGGCGCGGTCCTCGGCGACGCCGGCGCCGTGCGTGAACAGGCAGGCGGACATGATCGCGAACGTGCCGAGCTGCGCGATCGCGGCCACCGACGCGAGCGGGTGCTGCGTGATCGAGCTCTGCGGGATGACGAAGAACAGGAGCGCGAGCGCCGGGAACAGCAGGTTGCCGAGGACGGCGATGGGCACGCGGACGGTCTCGAGGACCTGGTAGCGGGCGTGCAGCGCCGCGAGCGAGACCCAGGGCCGCAGTGCGGGACGGTCGGGGCGGGGGACTGCGGGCAGGTCGACGGGCGGCGCGGTCGTGCTCATCGGGTCACCTCCGGGACGAGGGTCGGGGCGGCGGGCGCGAGCCCGGCCGCGGGGTCGACGCCGCGGGACGTCAGGGCGAGGAATGCCTCCTCGAGCGAGGCGCCGCGCACCTCGAGGTCGCGGAACGCCGTGCCGCTGCCGACGAGGGCGCGCACGGCCGTGTCGGCGTCGGACGCGACGAGCGTGACGCGCGTGCCGGCGGGCGCGGGGTGCCGCTCGCGGACGCTCTGCACACCTGGCAGTGCCGTGAGGTCGTCCCCCGTGCCGTCGACGGTGAGGGTCATGCGGCGCGCGGCGACGAGGTCGAGGACGCGCGCGAGGCGGTCGTCCGCGAGCACCCGCCCCTCTGCGACCACCACCACGCGCTCGGCCAGCGCCTCGATCTCCTCGAGGTAGTGGCTGGTGACGATCACGGTGGCGCCGTCCGCGTGGTACGTCCGCAGCGCGTCCCAGAGCACGTGGCGCGCCTCGACGTCGAGGCCGGTGGTCGGCTCGTCGAGCAGCACGAGCCGGGGGCGGCCGACGAGCGCGAGCGCGACGGCCAGGCGGCGCTTCTGCCCGCCGGACAGCGCACCGGTCTGCTTCTCGGCCATGTCGGTGAGCCCGAACCGTTCGAGCACCTCGGCACGCGGCATGGGGTCGGTGTAGTGCCCGGCGACGAAGTCGACGACCTCGCGGACCTTGAGGGTCTGCGGCAGCCCCGTCTCCTGCGGCGTGGTGCCCAGCGACGTGCGGGCGGCCGGGTCGCGGGGGTTGCGGCCGAACAGCCGCACGGTGCCCTCGTCGGGGGCGCGCAGGCCGCCGAGCAGGGACAGCAGGGTCGTCTTGCCGGCGCCGTTGGGGCCGAGCAGGCCGACGATCTCGCCGTGCTCGACCTGCAGGGAGACGTCGTCGAGCGCGGTGACGGGCCCGAAGCGCCGGGTGACGTGCTCGACGAGCACCGCCGGGGCGGTGGCGTGGGTCGCGGTGGTCATTCCTGTGCTCCCTTGAGCAGCTCGGAGAGGGTGTGGGTGTAGCGCTCGAACGCGGCGCGCCCGGCGGTGGACAGCTCGACGTACGTGGCGGGCGTGCGCCCGCTGAACGTCTTGGTCTGGGTGACGTACCCGGCGGCCTCGAGGCGGCGCAGGTGCGTGGACAGGTTCCCGGCGGTCATGTCGAGGAGCTTCTGCAGCCGGGGGAAGGAGACGCGGTCCCCGCGCTCGAGTGCGGCGAGGGTGGCGACGACCCGCAGGCGGGACGCCGAGTGGATGACGGGGTCGAGCTCGACCTCGCTCACGCGCGCCGCCGGTAGATCTCCGTGATGACGGCGCCGGCGAGCAGGCCGCCGCCACCGGCGAGCGACATGACGAGGTAGCCGCCGGGCATCGGGACCAGGCTCGCCGCGGCAGCGGTCGCGATCATCCACGCACCGATGAAGAACAGCGCGCGCTGGCGCCAGACGGCACCTCCGGCCATGTACAGCAGGCCGACGACGAGGCACGCGGCGCCGTTGGCGACGATCGCGATGACCTCGGGCGACGCGTCGGCGCGGGCGACGCCGGCGACGATCAGCCCCTGGCCGGTGAAGCCGATGCTCCAGGCGATGCCGAACATCGCGCCGGCCTGCTTGCTGACGCCGGCCACGCCCCGGCTGGCGACCGTGATGTGCACGAGGGTGATGGCGAGCGCGACGAGCGCGATGATCGCGAACGCCAGGCCGCCCTGCCCCGTGGAGGTTCGGGTCCCGGAGCTCACGGCGGTCCGCCACTGCACCGCGTAGCCGACGAGCCACGCGACGCCCCAGACCCCGAAGAGCAGGCGGTCGTCGATCTCCGACTCCCGCACGCGACGCTGCTGGGCGGCGACGATCGCGAGCCCGGCGCGCGGGTCGAGCGGTGCGTCGTCGACGTCGTCCTCGGGAATGCCTTCCGGGTGGACTCCTCCCGGCCGCTGCGTGTCGTCCACCGCGCGTCCTCCGTCCTCGTCGTCCTGCGTCGCGTCGTCCGGGAACCACGCCGCGGTGCGCGGCGCGATCAACTTTGCGATGCAAACTACTTTGCCCGCCCGGCGCCCTGGGCGTCAAGACCCGACGAACCGGACGTCCGCACCGCGCGCGGGAGCAGCACGCCCGGTCGGATCCCCGGCGGCGCCGTCTACGCTGCCCCGGTGAGCAGCGCACCGGCCGTCGACGGCGAGGAGCCGACCGGCACGCCGACGACCCGCGACGGGCGCGCCGGGGCACCGCCACCCGGCGAGCGCGCCGTCCGCCGCCGGCTGGGCGCGGAGATCTGGATCGTGCTCGGCCTGTCGCTCGGGCGGTCCGCGGTCTACGCCGTCGTCTCGCTCGTCGCCAAGCTCACCGCCGGGCCACCGCTCGCCGACCAGTCGACGACGCTGAACCCCAGCCAGTCGCCGCGCCCGTACCTCGACCTCACCTACCAGCTGCTGTCGATCGGGTTCGCGCTGCTGCCCGTCGCGCTCGCGCTGTACCTGCTGTCCGCGAACGGCCGCTCGGCGGTGCGGCGCATCGGCCTGGACGGCGCGCGCCCCTGGCGCGACCTCGGGGTCGGGCTCGGCCTCGCCGGCGTCATCGGCATCCCCGGGCTCGGGCTGTACGTGGCCGGGCGCGCGCTCGGGATCACCGTCGAGGTGCAGGCGTCCGCGCTGAACGCCGCGTGGTGGACGATCCCCGTACTGGTGCTCGCGGCGCTGCAGAACGCGCTGCTCGAGGAGGTCGTCGCCGTCGGCTACCTCATGGAACGGCTGCGCGAGATGCGCTGGGGCACGCCGGCGATCATCGCCGCGAGCGCGCTGCTGCGCGGCGCGTACCACCTGTACCAGGGGTGGGGCCCGTTCGTCGGCAACGTCGTCATGGGCGTCGTGTTCGCGGAGTACTACCGCCGTCGCCGGCGCGTCATGCCGCTCGTCGTCGCGCACACCGCGCTCGACGTGGTCGCCTTCGTCGGGTACGCGGTGCTGCCCGAGGAGTGGCTGGAGGCCGTCGGCATCACGTGACGCGGGGCTCGATCGACCGCTCGCGCCCGAAGGGGGTGGATCGATCACTCTCTCGCGGGAGGCGGGGGCTTCCGCGTGAGAGGGCGATCCGATCAGGCGGGCGGGGTCAGCGGCGGCCGTACTTGCGGTGGACGGCCTGCTTGCTGACGCCGAGCATCGTGGCGATCGCGGCCCACGGGACCCCCGCGGCCCGCGCGCGTCGCACGGCGACGGCCTCGCGACGGTCGACCTCGGTGCGCAGGCGGTGCAGGGCGAGCAGGGCGCCGAGCGGGTCGTCGTCCTCGGCGCGGGCGACCAGTGCGGCCATGTCGGCCTCCTCCTGGGGCATCGTGGAACTCCTGGGTGGGTGCGACGTCGTCAACACAGGTTGACGCACGGCGCGTCGCACGTCAACACATGTTGACCCTCGAGGATGAGACGCGGACCTGCACGACCCACCGCGAGGAGGACGAGCGCGCGCAGGTCCGCTGCCTAGACTCGCCAGCATGCACGCCTCGTCGACGCCAGCACCCGACGGTGCCGACGTCGACGCCGCCCCCGGACCCGCCACCGCGCGCGAGGCGCCCACGACCAGCGCGACCCCCGCCCGCACCGTCCCGGACGGCACGAACACGTCACCGCCGACCTCGCCCGTGCGCGCCGTGCGCTCCCGTGTGGACGTGCAGGACGTGCGCCCACCGCGCGTCCACCACCCCAGCGACCTGCTGGGCGCGACGCTGACGACGCTGCTCGCCGTCGTCGTCGTCGTCCTCGCGACGTACGCGCAGAACACCACCACCGGCGTCGCCGAGGACGTGCAGGGCTTCGCGACGCTGCTGCGGCGCATCCTGTTCGTCCCCGTCAACGTGCTCGTCGGCTTCACCACCGTCGTCGTGCCCATCGCGGTGCTCACCGAGCTCGCGCTGCGACGCCTGGGCCGCCAGCTCCTGCAGGCGGTCCTCGCGGCCGCCGGCGCCATGGTCGTCGTCGCCGCGCTGCACTGGACGTTCCTCACGTTCGGCTCCGCCGAGCTCGTGCAGGGCCTGTCGGTACGGCTCGGCGGCCAGTGGCGCCTGACGATCCCCGAGTACACCGCGATGCTCACGGGCCTGCTCACCGTCGCCGGGCCGCGCGGCCGCCGGCGCAGCGTGGCGTGGTCCTGGAACCTGCTGTGGCTGACGACGGGCGTCGTGCTCATCACCGCCGCCGGCTCCCTGCCCGGGCTGGGGCTGTCCCTGCTCGTCGGGCGCGTCGCCGGGCTCGGCGTGCGCTACCTCGGCGGCGTCGACCCCGAGCGGGCCTACGGTGACGCGCTGCTCGCGGGCATCCGACGCGCCGGCGTCGAACCCGCGGACGTCGTACGCGTCCCCGACCCCGCGCTCGACGCCGACCGCACCCTCGCCACGCAGGACGCGCTCGCGATGCTGCCGCCGGCGACACCCGCGCAGCTCGCGCTCGTGCGGGCCTCCGGCGACCGCGTCTACGACGTCACCACCGACGACGGCCGGCACCTCGACCTCATCGTCTTCGACGGCGACCGGCAGGTCGTCGGCATGCTCACCCGGCTGTGGCGCAGCCTGCGGCTCCGCGGCCTCGAGGGCCGCTCCGCGCTGTCGCTGCGGCGCGCCACCGAACGTGCCGCGTTGCTCTCCTACGCCGCGCGCGCCGCCGGCGTGCGCACCCCGCAGCTGCTGAGCATCGCCGAGGCCGAGGACTCGATGCTCCTGCTGCAGGAGAGCACCGACGCGGCCGTGCCGTTGTCGGACCTCACGCGTGAGGACATCGGGGACGACGACCTGCAGGCGATCTGGGAACAGCTGCGCCTCGCGCACGCCGCGGGCATCGCGCACCGCGCCCTCACCGCCGACGTGGTCCTCGTCGACCAGCGACCCGGCGCGCCCCGCGTCTGGATCACGGCGTGGGAGCAGGGGGACGTCGCGTCGTCGGAGCTCGCGCGACGCATGGACACCATGCAGCTGCTCGCGCTGCTCGCGCTGCGTGTGGGCGCGGCCCGCGCCGTCGCGTCGGCCGCCGCGATGCTCCCGGACGACGACATCGACGGCATCGGTCCGCTCCTGCAGACCGTCGCGCTCCCCCGCCGCACGCGTGAGGAGATGCGCGCCCACAAGGAGATCCTCGCCGAGCTGCGCTCCGCGCTCGTGGCGCGCATCCCCGAGGCGGACGTGCAGCCCGCGCAGATCGTGCGCTTCGGCGCCCGCACGCTGCTCACCATCGTGCTCACGGTCGTCGCGGTCTTCGTCGTCCTCGCGTCCGTCAACGTCGCGCAGATCGGGCCCGTGCTCGCGCGCAGCGACTGGCGGTTCTCGGTGCTCGCGTTCGGTCTCGGGCTCCTCACCCTCGTGGGCGCGGCGCTCGCGTTCGTCGCGTTCTCGCCCGTGCGCCTGTCCGTGTGGCGCGCGACGCTCGTGCAGTCCGCCGCGACCTTCGTCGCGCTCGCCGCGCCGGCCGGCATCGGCCCCGCCGCGCTCAACCTGCGCATGCTCACGCGCCGCGGCGTCAGCGCGTCCCTCGCCGGCGCGACCGTGGCGCTCGTGCAGGTCAGCCAGTTCGTCACCACGCTGCTGCTGCTGCTCGTGCTCACCGTGACGTCGGGCGTGCAGTCCCCCACGCCGTTCTCCGTGCCCCCGGCCGTGCTCATCGTCATCGCGGTCGTCGCCGCCGCCGTCGGCGTGGCGCTGCTGTTCCCCGGCGTGCGCACCTGGGTGCAGCGCACGGTCGGACCGACGTTCCGGCAGACGCTGCCGCGCCTCATCGAGGTCGTCGGGCAGCCGTGGCGGCTCGCGCTCGCGGTCTTCGGCAACGTGCTCATGACGATGGGCTACGTGCTCGCGTTCGACGCCGCGCTCGTCGCGCTCGGCCAGGAGGCCTCGCTGGTGCAGGTGGCGCTCGTGTACCTCACGGGCAACACCGCCGGCGCGCTCATCCCCACCCCGGGCGGCATGGGCACCGTCGAGACGGCGCTGGCCGCCGGCCTGTCCGGGTTCACCGGCACCAACATCGGTGTCGCCTACACGGTGGCGCTGCTGTTCCGCCTGCTGACCTTCTGGCTGCGCATCCCCCTCGGCTGGGTCGCGATGCGCTACCTGCAGCGCGTCGGCGAGCTCTGAGCCGACCGGGGCACAGCACGGCCCCCGTCGTGCCGGGGGCGGACGACGGGGGCCGGTGGCTGGTGCGTGAGCCGGTGGCTCAGGCGGCGAGCGCGTCGCGCTGCGCGGGGACGCTCACGGAAGCCTCGAGGCGGGCGGCGATGGCTGCCCAGCGGCCGAGCGGGATGACCTGCGGCCGGACCTCGTGCGGCTCTGCGGCCGAGTTGCGCTGGTCCATGACGAACCCCTTCGTTCGGTAGCCCGGCTGACCGCGTGGGTCCCGTGGCTTTGCGTCCCCTCCTTGCGGAGGGTTTGCCGTTTCGCTGACAAGTCAGACATTAGACGGCTCTCACGAGGAACGGAAGGTGTCCGGGTCACTTGTCCTGGACACCGGCCCAATTCACCCGGACGGCCGGTACCTGGGACGCGGCGCGCGGGCGGATCGGGTGGTGCGAGGCCCGGCCACCCGTCCGTTCGGGTGACCGGGCCTCGTCCCGGAGGTCGTGCGGTGGGTCAGCGGAAGGCGTCCTTGACGCTCTCGCCGGCCTGCTTGAGGTTGGCCGACGTCTGGTCCGCGCGGCCCTCGGCCTCGCGCTCCTCGTCGCCCGTCGCCTTGCCCACGGCCTCCTTCGCCTTGCCGCCGGCCTCCTGCGCGGAGTTCTTCAGCTTGTCGTCCAGGCCCATGGGGGGACTCCCTTCATCGGTGGTCCCCACGACGCTAGGTCGCGTCCGGCGAGCCCGCATCCGGAGCGCCCTCGTCCCGCAGGCGCGGCTCGGTGCGGCGTGCGGGCACGACACCCGACTTGTCGGCGTAGAACGCCCGCACGACGTCCATGTCCGCGCGCACGTCACCGGTCAGCTCGATGGTCGGCCCCAGGCCCGTCGTCATCGTCGTGCGGTCCACGTACCCCAGGGTCACCGGCAGGTTCGCCGCCCGAGCGATGCGGTAGAAGCCCGACTTCCACCCGGAGCCGGACCGCGTGCCCTCGGGCGTCACGACGAGGTAGAACCGCTCACCGGCAGCCATGCGCGCCACCAGGTCGTCCACGAGGCCCGCGGGGTCCCGCCGGTCCACCGGGATGCCGCCCAGCGCACGCATCATCGGGCCCGCCGGGCCCTGGAACAGCGTGTGCTTGCCCAGCCACCGGAACGGCAGATCCTGCTCCCACGCGATCCCCAGCATCAGGACGAAGTCCCAGTTCGACGTGTGCGGCGCGCCGATGAGGATGCCCGCGCCGCCACGCGGCACCCGCTCGGTGCGCAGCTCCCACCTGCTCACGCGCCAGAATGCCCGCGCCACCGCGCGACGCACGCTCACGGCGTCGTCCCCGCGGGCAGGTCGGCGTCGCGGCACAGCAGCAGCAGCGTCATGTCGTCCTTCGAGTCCGGGTCGGAGCAGTCCGCGACGACCTCGTCGATGTCGACCGGCACCCGCGGGTCGGGCCGGTCGAACTGCCGGACCAGCCGGTCGATCCCCTCCGTGAGCGCCGTGCTGCGCGAGTCCACGAGGCCGTCGCTGTACAGCACCATCCCACCGCCGGGCGCGACGTGCAGCCGGGTCACCGGCGGGTCGCCCGACCCGACGCCGACGGGGCGGTCCACCGGCATCGACACCAGCTCCGCCCCGCCGTCGGGCGTGAGCTGCAGCGGGCGCGGGTGCCCCGCGGCACCGATGAGCACCTCGCCCGTCCGCGGGCACACGACGGCCACGACGACCGTCGCCATCTCGTCGGGCATCGTGCGGCGCGCGAGCTCGTCGAGGTCGACGAGCGCCTCGTGCACGTCGCTGCACCGCATGAGGTACGCCCGCAGCGCGTTGCGGAGCTGGCCCATGGCCGCGGCCGCACCCAGACCGTGGCCCGCGACGTCCCCGACGACCACCGCGAACCGGCCGTCCGGGAGCTCGAGCGCGTCGTACCAATCACCGCCGACGCGCCCGCCGGCCGCCGGTACGTACCGCGCCTGCATCGCCCACCCGGGCACCACCGGCAGGCGGCGCGGCAGCAGCGAGAGCTGCACGGTGTGCGCCGCGGCCACCTGCCACCGGTTGCGCACGATGACGACCTCGAGGAGCCGGGTGCGCAGGTCCTCGACGGCCCGCACGTGCTCCGGCGCCCACGGCTCGCAGCGCCCACGCACGACCTCGCGCCACCGCTCGAACGACTTGCGCGGGCTCAGCCGCACGTCGGCACCCTCGCGGTGCGCGATCGCCTTGTTCTGCGGGTCGCCGCCCCAGTAGATGTCCCGCACGTGCTCCTGCCGCAGCCACACGACGACCTGGTCGTCCGGCAGCCGCACCGCCAGCACCCCCGCCACGTCCGGCAGGGCCGCCGCCAGCTCGGGATCGGTCCGCCCGATCGCGGTGCGCACGGTCACCGGGTCCGGCCGGGACAGCACCCACGCGCGCAGCGCGTCGACGTCGACGTCCGCCTCGCCGGCGGTGGCCGTCTGCCCGTCGGCGACCACGACGAGGCCGTGCGCCGGCACGACCGACAGCAGGCCGGGGTCCTTCCCGGCGAGCGCCTCGGCGAGCCCGCGGTCCGGGTCCCGTGCCTCCGGCAGCAGGCGCGCGATCTCCGCCTGCGCGGCCAGCTCCCGCTCCAGCTCGCGGTCCTGCGCCCGCGCGACCAGCCGCAGCGACAGCGCGGAGCCGAGGAACTCCGCGGCGGCGCGCGCACCGAACGGCACGAGGTGCGGACCGGCGTAGTGGTGGCACGCGATGAGTCCCCACAGCCTGCCGTCGCGCAGCAGCGAGATCGACATCGAGGCGCGCACGCCCATGTTGCCGAGGTACTCGAGGTGGACCGGCGAGACGCTGCGCAGCACCGAGTGCGTGAGGTCCAGAGGCTCGCCGGACGTCGCGTCGAACGCCGGGACCAGCCGCGCCGGGGTGTAGGACACGTCCGGGATGAGGCGGATCCAGTTGGTCTCGTACAGCGCGCGGGCCTGCGCGGGGATGTCCGAGGCCGGGTAGTGCAGGCCGAGGAACGAGTTGAGGTCACCCCGGCGCGCCTCGGCGACGACCTCGCCGTTGTGGTCCGCGTCGAACCGGTAGACCATCACGCGGTCGAAGCCCGTCAGGTCGCGGACCTCCTGCGCAGCCGCGTCGTAGAGCTGCTCGAGCCCGTCGGCGCGGTTGAGCCGCTCGAGCGCCCCACGCACGGACTGGTACGTGTTCGGGAACGAGAAGGGGCGCGGCCCGCGGGCGACCTCGACCTCGACCACCAGCAGCGTGCGGCCGCCCAGCGCGACCCGGTGCAGGATCGCGTCGGCGAGGACCGGGCCGGGCAGGTCGACGCTCAGCGGGTTGCGGGCACGCAGGTCCCCGAACGTGCGCACGTGCGTGCGCAGCGCCGCGGCCGCCGACTCGCCCAGCACGTCCGCCACCGGCGCCCCGACCGCGTCGTCGACGTCCACGCCCGTGAGGTCCGCGACGTTCGCCGAGACGTGGCGCACCACGAGGTCCGGCTCGGACAGGGCCAGCAGCACACCGTGCGGCTGCACCGAGCCGGGGATGCGGATCGGCTCGTCCGCGCACGTGTCGAGGTCGACCGCGGGCGGCGCGACGGGCACCGCCGTGCTCGACTCGTCCGCCACCTGCACGCTCCCGTCCCCGACGCGCCGAGCGCGTCCACGTCGACGGTGAAGGCTAGTCGATGCCGGTCTGCGGCAGCACGCGACGGCGTGCAGTCCGGGCCCGTCAGCGCTCGAAGGGCGCGTCCAGCCACGCCTCGGCCGGCGGCACCAGCGTCTCGAGCTCGTCGAACAGCACGTCGGGCAGCTCGGCGGCCGCGGCGGCGAGCGTCTGCTCGACGCGCTCGGGCCGGGACATGCCCACGATCGTCGAGGCGAACCGCTCGTCGCGCAGCGAGAACTGCAGCGCGGCGGTCGCGAGGTCCGTGCCGTGCGCCGCGCAGACGTCCCGCATCGCGTCGACCGCCGACAGCACCGGCTCCGGCGCGGGCCGGTAGCCGTAGGACCCCCACGCACCGGCCGGGCGCGCGAGGAGGCCACCGCCGTAGACCGCCGCGTTGAGCACCCCCATGCCCCGGGACCGGGCCTCGGCGATGATCGCGCCCGCCGAGCGGTCCACGAGCGTCCACCGGTTGTGGACGAGCAGCACGTCGAAGACACCGAGCGCGAGGTACCGGGCGATCTCCTGCACGCGCCCGCCCGCGAGGCCGACAGCTCCCACGACACCGGACTCGCGCAGCTCGACGAGCGCCTCGACGGCGCCGTCCGGGCCCGTGAGGTCGTCGAACTCGTGGAACTCCGGGTCGTGCAGGTGCACCAGCGGCAGGTGGTCCAGCCCGAGCCGGGTGCGCGACTCGAGCACCGAGCGGCGCACGCGCTCGCCGGAGTAGTCGCTGCCCTCCGGGTCGACCTTGGTCGCCACGACGTACCCGGGCGGCACACCGCCGGCCGCCGTCAGCGCCGCACCGATGCGCCGCTCGCTCTCACCGCCCGAGTACCCGTTGGACGTGTCGATGAACCGGATGTCGCTGTGCAGCGCCGCGCGCACGGTGTCGATGCCGCGCTCCGGCGAGACCTCGTGCCCGTAGTTCCCCGGCATGCTCCCCAGGGGGCTGCCGCCCAGCGCGAGCGCGCTCACGGTCAGTCCCGTCCCCGGCAGGGGGCGGAGCCACCCGGGACCTCCGGGCACGTGGCGCAGGGTCATCGTCCCTCCCGACGTCGGTGTCGTGCGCGGCGCGGCGCGGGCGCGCGCGTGCTCAGCCGGCCAGGAACGCCTCGAGGAGCGGGCCGGCCGTCGTCGAACCGTAGTCCCCCTCGCCCACGAACACCGCGACCGCCAGGTCACCCTGGATCGCGATCATCCAGGCGTGGTTGCGCAGGTCCGCGTCCGTGCCGAACTGGGCGGTGCCGGTCTTGGCGAGCACCGGCTCACCCGGGAGGTCCGCGAGCAGGCCGGCGCCGCCCTCGGTGACGACGGCGCGCATCATCGTGCGCAGCGCCTCGGCCTCCGGAGCCGTCAGGGGCGTGGCCGGCGGCAGCGTCGTGGCGTCGTCGCTCGGCGCGTCGGAGACGGCGCCGTCGGGTGCTGCGGAGTCGGCGCCCGGCGTCACCAGGATGGGGACGACGGTGCGGCCCGCGGCGACCGACGCCGCGACGGTCGCCATGCCCAGGGGCGAGGCGAGCACCTCGCCCTGACCGATGACCGACGCCGCGTGCGCGGTGGCGGACGCGTCGTCCGGGACCGTGCCGAGGAACGCCGGGAACCCGAGCTCGGCCGCCGGTTCCAGGCCCAGCGAGCGCGCGGCGGCGAGCAGCCCTCCGTCGGCGGCCAGGTCGCGCGCCGCGATGAACGCCGTGTTGCAGGAGTTCGCGAAGGCCGTGCGGAACGGCACGTCGCCGAGCGCGGCGGCCGGGTACCCGGGGAAGTTCTGGAAGGTCCGCCCGTCGACCGTGATCGACGGCAGGCAGCTCACCGCGGACTCCGGCGTCAGCCCGCCGCGCAGGTACGCCAGCGCGCTCACCACCTTGAACGTCGAGCCTGGCGCGTACTGCCCCACGGTCGCGGTGGACAGCCCCCCGCTGCCCGGGCCGTTCGCGGCGGCGAGCACCTCACCCGTCGACGGGCGGACCGCCACGATCGCCGAGGCCGGCACGAGCGCACCGATCACGTCCTCCGCGCGCTGCTGCAGCGCGGGGTCGATCGACGTCTGCAAGGGCTCGCCGTCGACCGGCGGGACGTCGAGCAGCACCCGCTCGGCGCCGCTCTGGCCCACCGCCGTGACGACGACGCCCGGGGTGCCGCGCAGCTGGGTGTCGTACTGGCGCTGCAGCCCGGACAGGCCCGCCTTGTCCCCCGCCACGACCTCCCCGTCCGACGCCTCGACGATCTCGGCGGTCGCGTCGCCGACCGTGCCGAGGATCGCGCGCGCGAACGTGCGCGTCAGTGCCAGGGGCAGCTCGTCGGGCACGAGGTTCACGCCGGGCAGGTCGCCGAGCGCGACGAGGTCGTACGACGCGTCGCCCGCGCGCACGACGATCGCCTCGACGAACGCCTGCGGGCCCGCGCTCGCGACGCGCTGCGCGTACGCCTCGGGGTCCATGCCGAGCGCGGTCGCCAGGCCGCGGGCCGCCGCGTCGGCGTCGCCACCGGTCTCGGCCAGGCGCTGCTTGTCGATGCCGATGCGGGACACGGGTCGCTTCTCCACCAGCGGCGTGCCGCCCTGGCCGAGCACGGCACCGCGCTCGGCGGGCCGGCGCACGAGCGTCAGGCTCTCACCCGTCGTCAGGTCCGGCGCCAGCAGCGACAGCGCCCAGCGTGCGCGCCACGGCTGCTCCTCGTCCTCCTCGTCACGCACGAGCTGCGCGGTCGCGGTGTACGTCCAGTCCTGCTCCACCCACGGCAGGTCCCACGTGACCTCGAGGGGCGCGGTGGCCGTCAGCTCGTCCTCCGCGACCTCGACGTCGCCGACGTCGACGGTCGCCGTGGCCCGGCCCAGCCCGTCGACGACGGCCGTGCGGGTCGCGGCGAGCTCGTCGGGCGCCGGTGCGTCGGGGGCGAGCGGCACCGCCGTGAAGTCGCCGGACCCCAGGGCCGCGGCGAGCGCCTCGGCGGCGGGCCGCGCGTCGGGCACGCTCGCGCTGCACGCCTGGAGAGTCACGCCCGACAGTGCCAGCACCACACCCGCCAGCACCCGTCGTGGGCCCTGGCGCCGCACCGTCGTCCGCTCCGCACGCACCGTCGTGTCCTCCTGTCGCGCCCTGCGTCGTCGCAGCCGACCGCGGCCGTGCGGGCGCGCTCGGGCGCCCCGTCCGCGCAGGATCGCCCGAGCCTGTCACCCCGGCCCTCACCCGCGGGCATGGTTTGCGCTGATCTTCACCTCTCCTCCCCACTCGGGCACCCGTCCTGGACACGTGGTTGGACCATCACCCGGGCCAAATCCGGCGGATCGGTTGCAGCTGGACGCACGTCCGGGATTGCATTCGTCCATGAGCACCGGGGGGACGTTCCTGAGACCGCGACGGCCCGAGCCGCCTGACACCGTCGGTGAGCTCGACGACCGCGACCGCCTGCAGGCGGCCGGGGTCCTCGCCGCCGCCCTCGCACCGGACCCGGGCTACACCTACCTGTTCCCCGTCGCCGCGCGTCGCGAGCACGAGCTGCGCCAGGTGTACCGGATGACGCTCGCGGACGGGCTGCGTCACGGCCGCGTGCTCGTCACCAAGCTCGGTGACGAGGTCACGGGCGTCCTGGCGCTGTACGGGCCCGGCACGTACCCCATGACCCCCGGGCGCTGGTGGCGCCAGGCCCACCGGCTCGCGCGCATCGCGGCGCACACACGGGAGCACAGCCTCGGGATCATCCGCTTCGGCGAGCTGACCTCCCGCGGCGTCCCCGGCGACGCGTGGTACGTCGAGGCGTTCGGCGTGCGGCCGGACCTGCAGCGCGCGGGGCGCGGCAGCATGCTCCTGCGAGCGTTGTTCGAGCACCTCGACGCGCAGGGCGCGCGGTCGTACCTGGAGACGACCAACGAGGAGAACGTCGGCTACTACGCGCAGCGCGGGTACACCGAGGCGCACCCGCCGGTCCCCGTCGCGCCCGGCGGGCCGCTCATCCACCCGATGTCGCGGCCCGCGGCGACGACCGCCGGGAACGATCCGGTGCCGGGCCCCGTCCGGCCCGTCGCCTGACCTGCGGCGCACTCCGCGGGGCGCCCGCTACCGCGGCGGCCCCGTGCGGACACGCGCCCGCTGGACGTCCGCGGTACCGACCGCCGGGTCCCACAGCGCGTCGACGAACCACGTGACGCCCGCCTCCTCGTAGGCCGCGAGCAGCTCCGACGCCTCGCCGCGGTCGGTGGGCAGGGCGTCGTGCAGCACGACGTCGAACGGGCCCGCGCCGGCCCCACGACGCTCCGTCACCCAGGCGACCATCTCGGCGGCGTCCTGCGGGCTGATCCCCTCCTGCGCGCGCTCCCCGCGGTACTGCGCCACGACGCCGTCGTGCCGCAGCGCACGGCCCATCGAACGCTCGGACGGGAAGGCACCCACCACCCACAGCGGGATGCGTGTGCGCCCGTCCGGCCGGGCCACCGGCGTCGGCACGAGCCGCATGCCCTCGACCCGCAGGTGGGTGCCGGCCACGTCGAACCGCTCACCGGCGAACGACCGGTCGAGCACCGCGAGCGCGTCGTCGAACCGCTCGGCGCGCTCGCGCAGCGTCGTCGCCTCCCCGGTCACCGCCGCGACGGCGCCGTCCGTCGGGACACCGAGACCCACCGGCAGGACGAGCCGCCCGCCCGACAGGTGGTCGACCGTCACCGCCTGCTTGGCGAAGACCCACGGTCGGCGGCGCGCGAGCGCGAAGACCAGCGCCCCGAGCGTGACGCGCTCGGTGCGCACCGCCGCGGCGGCCAGCACCGCGAACGGGTCCCACGCCGGCATGCCGTCGAGGTCCACGCCGTCCCACGTGAAGTACCCGTCCCACCCGTGCTCCTCGGCGTCGACCGCGAGGTCGACGAGCTCCTGCACCGTCCCGTACGTGCCGACGAACCCGATCTTCACCAGCGACCTCCTCGCCGAGGGTTTCCCGCGCGACTTCACCCGCTCCCGCCGGCGAGTCACGACCCGTTCGTGCCGTCCGCCTCGCGACGCTACCGGCGGCCACCGACACCGCTCCCCGCCGTGGTTCGGTAGCCTCCCGCACGCGCGAGCGGGCACACCGCGAGGCCCACCCTCGGTGGTGGGATCGCGCGCGGGCGCCTACCGTGGCCGAGAACGCGGGACCACCCGCGATCCACGAGGGGCGGGCGGGCACGACGTGACGGAGGGAGAGGGGGTGCAGGACATGAGCGACGAGTACCGGCTCACGACCCCCGGTACCTTCGACGCCGGCACCTCGAGGGACGGGCGCACACCCGCCCCACCTGCGACGTTGCCCCCGGACGACGCCCTCGCGCAGGGCGCCGGCGGGCGGTCGCTGACCACGGGCCGACCCCCGGACCGGTACCTGCCGGTGCGGCGCTGGCTCGTCGAGCAGGCTGAGGACCTGCGCGGCATGCGCGGCGACCTGCGCGAGCAGCTCGCCGCGTCCGTCACCCCTTCGGGCGGGAGCGAGGCGACCGCCGACGACGTCGTGCTCGTCACGTCGGAGTTCGCGACCAACGCCCTCGCGCACGGCCGGGCGCCGGCGCACGTGCAGCTCCTCGTCGACGGCCGCGAGGTGCTCGTCGTGGTGTCCGACGGCGACGCCGCGCACGCGCCGTTCGTCGCCGCGGGGCGCGAGCCCGGGGCGGGCGGCTTCGGCCTGCAGATCGCGCAGCGGCTGTCGACGGGCGTCGGCTGGTGGACGGACTCGACGGGCAAGCACGTGTGGGCGACGTTCGGCGTCGCGCCGGTCGCCTGACACCGGTCGCCCGGCGGCGGCCCGCCGGCACCCCGGACGCCACGGCCCGGACGCGCGCCGCACGCGGGCGCGCCTGCGGCGACAATCGCTCCATGACGACGAGCGACGGCGTGCTGCGGCTGCGCGGCGCGGTCCTGGGCGGCGCGGTCCCGCTGGTGTGCGTGCCGGTCGTGGCACCGGACCCCGACGCAGCGGCGCGGGCCACCCGGGCGATCCCCGCCGGGATGGCGGACGTCGTCGAGCTGCGTCTCGACCACCTCGTCGGCGCCGCGGGCGACCCGGGCGTCGTGCACGCCGCCGTCGGTGCGGTGCGCGCCGCGCTCCCGGACGGCGTGCCGCTGCTCGCGACGTTCCGGTCGGCCCGCGAGGGCGGTGCGCAACCGGCGGACGACGCGGCGTACGCCACGGTGGTCGACGCCGTCGCGGGCGGTCCGCACGGCGCGCCCGTCGCCGACGCGGTGGACGTCGAGCTCGCCGCTCCCGGCGCAGCGGCGCTCGTGGCGCGCGCCCACGCCGCCGGGCTGGCCGTCGTCGTCTCCCACCACGACTTCGACGCGACGCCCGCCGCCGGGGAGGTCGTCGCCGTGCTGCGCCGGCAGCGCGACCTGGGCGCCGACGTGTGCAAGGTCGCGGTCATGCCGCACGACGCGGACGACGTGCTCGCGCTGCTCACGGCGACGCGCACGTTCGCGCGCGACGCCGACCGGCCCGTGGTGACGGTGGCGATGGGCCGCCTGGGACTCGTGACGCGGCTCGCGGGTGGCGTCTTCGGCTCGGCCATGACGTTCGCGAGCGTCGGCACCGCGAGCGCCCCGGGGCAGGTCGACGCGGCGGTGCTGCGCGAGGTCCTGCCCCTGCTGCACGCTCCCGACGGCGCGTGAGCGGGCGACGTCCCCCGCGACGGCACCCCGGGGCGTCCCGCTACTCCCCGAGCATCCGGTAGAGGTCGCGGCGCAGCTCGTCGAGCTTCTGCACCGTGCGCTCGCGCTGCTCGGCGGTCCCCTCGGCACCGACCTGACGCAGCACGCCGAGGAGCTTGCCCGACGCCTCGATGAGGTCGCCGTGCTCCTCCCAGCGCTGTGCGGCGGGGCCCCACGCGGCCGCGAGCTCGTCCGGGTGCGCCTCGACGTACGCGCGCCCCTCCTCGGTCAGCGTGTACTCGGTGCGGGCGCTGCCCGCGTCCGTCGGCGTGACGAGACCCTCGTCGGTGAGCTGCTGCAGCGTCGGGTACACCGAGCCCGGGCTGGGACGCCACAGGCCGCCGGTGCGCTCGCCGATCGCCTTGATGAGGCCGTACCCGTTGGAGGGGAACTCGGCGAGCAGCTGCAGGATCGCGGCGCGGACGTCGCCCTTGCGCGCACGTCCGCGGCGTCCGCGAGGACCGAACGGGCCGCCGGGGCCGAGCGGACCGCCGGGGCCGAGCGGACCGCGGACGCCGAACGGGCCGCCGGGACCGAACGGGACCGCGGGCCCGAGAGGACCGCCGGCGCCGAACGGGCCGCCGTGCCACGGTCCGCCGCGCGGGTCGTCGCGATCGGCTGCGTCGGGGCCGGGCCGGGGGCTGCGGCGTGGGGGGCGTCCGTCGGCCCCGGGGCGGTGGGGGAAGTTCCGCATGATGTCCTCCTGAGATGTTCCCCGATATATCGGCACAGTACGCCGAACATCGATCGTTCGCCAGAGCCGGACGCTCCCGCGTCCCGGGACGACGAAGCGCGCGGCCCGCCTGTCGGCGGACCGCGCGCTCGGCACGTCGCAGGTCGGCAGCCGTCACACGGACGGCGCGCCACCCCGTGCGTCGTCGCCCGCGGACGAGTCGTCGGCGGGCGCGTCGTCGGCCGGGTCCGACGTCGCCGCGCCGGACGTCGCCGCGCCCGACGTCGCCGCGCCCGACGTCACCGCGGCCGACGTCGCCGCGGCCGACGACGACCCTGGGGTCTCACCCGGGTCGTGCAGCATGTGCGACTGCACCAGCTCGTGCCGCTGCACGTAGGTGTTCGCCACCGCCTGGATCGTCGCCGCGATCGGCAGGGCGAGGAACGCCCCGAGAGCCCCGAAGACCGCCCCGAACGCCAGCACCACGACGAACGACACGGCCGCGTTCATCTCCAGCGCCCGCGCGGACACCTTCGGTGCGAGCCACAGGTTCTCGACCTGCTGGTAGCCGAGGATGAACGCGAGCACCCCGAGCGCCTGCGGCACCCCCTGCGACGTGAGCGCCACCGCGACGGGCAGCGCACCGCCGATGTACGTGCCGATCGTCGGCACGAACTGCGAGACCACACCCGTGAACAGCGCGAGCGGCAGCGAGTAGGGCGTGCCGAGGACCGCGAGGAAGACGAACGTCGCCACCGTCGCGACCGCCGCCAGCACGATGCGCGTGGTGATGAAGTCGGAGACCTTGGCCTGTGTGACCTCCCACAGGCGCAGCACCTCCTGCTGCCGGTTCGGCGTCAGCCAGCGGCAGATCGACGCCCGGAACTTCGGCCCCGCCGCGAGCAGGTAGTACGTGACGAGCATGATCGTCAGCGTCGCGAACAGCCCGCCGATGATCGTCGTGCCCACGAGCAGCGCACCGGACGCGACCTCCGAGCCCCACTCCTCCGCCCCCTGGCGCAGCAGGTCGTCCACCTCCGGCACCTGGACCGCGAAGCGCTCCTCGACCATCTCCTGCGCGGACGTGTAGAGCGTCGGCACGTTCTTGACGAGCTGCACGAGCTGCTGCACGAAGAGGTTGCCGAACAGCGCGAAGACGACCAGCGTCACCACCAGCCCGCCCAGCAGCGCGGCCGCCGCGGCACCGCCGCGCTTCCACCCGTGCCGCACGAGCCAGACCACGATCGGCTCCAGCGCGAGGGCCAGGAAGAACGCGATCAGCAGGTTGACCAGCAGGCCCTGCAGCGCCCCGAGCGCGTCCCACGCGAAGATCCCGACGAACACCGCCACGACCGCCATGGCCAGGCCCTTGCCCCACCACCGCGGCGGGCGGCGGGCGTCGTGCTGCAGCGGGCGCGTGCCCTCGTCGCCCGGCGCCGTCGGAGCGCCGAAGACCGGCTGCATGCCGGGCGCGGCGGGCGCGGGCCCCCCGGCGGTGGTCGTCGTGTCGTCGGTCGTCACTGGTGTCCTCCGCGGACGTCGGTGGAGTGCGGCGAGCGACGCGTCGGCGTGCCCCAGGGCACACCCTAGGTCCGCGCACCCACCCGAGGGCCGCGTGAGGGCTAGGGTCCCCGTCATGGCGCCCGACGCCCTCACCCCCGCGGACCTGCCGGTGCGGGTCCGCGACGCGACCGTGGCCGACGCGGCCGCGTGCGCGGCGGTCTACGCGCCGTACGTGCGGGACACGACCGTGTCGTTCGAGGCCGAACCCCCGACGACGGCGCAGATGGCGGACCGCATCACCGCGTCGCTCGCGACGCACGCCTGGCTGGTCGCCGAGCTGCCCACCGGTTCGCCCGGCGCGGGCCGCGTCGTCGGGTACGCCTACGCCGCGCCGTACGCGGCACGCGCCGCGTACCGCTGGGCGTGTGGCACGAGCGTGTACCTCGAGCCCGGGCGGCGGCGCACCGGCGCGGGCCGGGCCCTGTACACCGCGCTCCTCGAGCGGCTCGCCGCGCTCGGCTACCGCCAGGCCGTCGCCGGGTACACCGAGCCCAACCCGGCCAGCGCGGGCCTGCACGCGTCCCTGGGCTTCGAGGTCGTCGGGACGCTGCGCGGCGTCGGCCACAAGCACGGCGCGTGGCGGGACGTCACGCTCGTGCAGCGGCCGCTCGGCGACGGCTCCCGCACGCCGCCCGCACCGACGGGCGCGTCGTGACCGCTGCCGGACCGGGCCTCGACCTGGGGCCCGCGCTGCTCGGCGGTCTGCTCGCGGGCTGGGGCATCGCCGTGCCCGTGGGAGCCGTGGGGGTGCTGCTCGTGCTGCTCGGCGCCCACCACGGACGGCGCGTCGGGTGCGCCGGCGCCATGGGCGCAGCGGTCGTCGACGGGGTGTACGCGACGCTCGCCGTCGTGCTCGGCTCGGCGCTCGCCCCGGTGCTCGTGCGCGCGGCCGCGCCCGTGCGGTGGACGGCGGCGGTCGTCCTCGTGGTCGTCGCCGTGCTGCTGCTGCGCCCGGCGCTGCGCCCGTCGGACGCCGGCCCGTCGCCGGCAGCCCCGGACGCCCCCGGGATGACGCCGTCGCGGGCCTTCACGCTGGTCGTCGCCGCGACGGCGCTCAACCCCGCGACGGTCGTCTACTTCGTCGCCCTGACGTCCGGCGCCGCCACGACGACCCTCACCACCCCCGCGCACCGGGTGGCGTTCGTGCTCGCGGCGTTCGCCGCGTCGGCGTCGTGGCAGCTGCTGCTCGGCAGCGCCGGCGCGTGGGCCGGGGCCCGGCTGACCGGTCCGCGCGGGCGGCGGTGGACGGCGGTCGTGGGCGCTCTCGTCGTGCTCGCGCTCGCGCTGCGCACCGCGCTCGCGGGCTGACCGCCCGTCAGGCCGGCGGGTGGAGCAGGTCGGCGAGGTGCGTGAGGTGCGCGCGCACGGCGACGGGCCCGCGCCGCTGCACGTCCGCGAGGTACGCGGTGTGCTCGTCGACCAGTGCCGGGACGTCGTACCGGGTCCGCGCGTGCAGCAGGAGCAGGGCGACCTCGGCGCCGAGCGCCGCGTACGCGTCCGTCAGGCGCGGTGAGCCGGCGGCCGCGACGAGCGCGAGGTGCACCCCCGCGTGCGCGCGCTGCACCGCCGGCCAGTCGCCCGGGTCGGCCGCCGTCAGTGCCGCGAGCGCCTGCTCGACGGGCGCGACGACCTCGGCGGGCCACGCCGCAGGGTGCCGCTCGCCGAGGATCCGCACCGCCTCGCACTCGAGCGCCGCACGCAGGTCCTGCAGGGAGCGCACCTCGGCGTCCGTCAGACGCGCGACCCGCGCGCCGCGGTACTCCTGGACGGCGACCAGCCGCTCGGCCGCGAGCGCGGCCAGGGCCGCACGGACGGTGTGCCGCGAGACGCCGTGCGCCGCGGCGAGCGCCTCCTCGCGCAGCGGCTCCCCCGGGGTGAGCCGGCCGTCGAGGACCGCCTCGCGCAGCGTGCGCGCCAGGGTGCGGGCGGCGGTCGGGCCCGCGGCCGTCGAGTGCGCGGTCACGCGGCCGCCGCCACGGTGGTGCGCGTGGCGCGGGCGCCGAGCGCGAGGACGACGAGCCCGGTTGCGAGCACCGCGAGCCCGGCCCACGCGACGGCCGGGAGCCGCTCCCCCAGGACCGCGAGGCCGAGCACGGTGGCCGTGAGCGGCTCGGCCAGGGTGAGCGTCGCGACCGTGGGTGCGCCCAGACGTGCCAGGCCGTACCCGAAGAGCACGTACGCCGCCGTCGTCGTCACGAGTCCCAACCAGAGCACGGTGAGCAGCCCGGCGGGGGTCGCGAGCCCGCCGCCGCCGACGGCCGCCAGCACCCCGACGCTCAGCACACCCGCGACCCCGAACATCGCGCCCATGCTCGTCGTCGACGCCCACCCCGCGTCGATGAGCGCCGCGCCGGCCAGCGTGTACGTCGCGTAGGCCGCGCCCGCCCCCACCGAGGCCAGCACGCCGAGGAGGTCGACGCCGTCCCCCGCAGGCACCGGGGTGTCACCGGGCGCCAGGCCGAGGACGACCACGCCGAGCGTCGCCAGGCCCGTCGCGGCGAGCCACGTGCGATCCGGCCGCGCGCGGCCGGTCGTCCACGTCACGAGCCCCGTCAGCACCGGCGCGGACCCCAGCGCGACGACGGTGCCCACGGCGACCCCGTTGCGCGCGGTCCCGAGGAAGAAGGCGGGCTGGTAGGCGAGCACACCGAGCGCACCGAGCGCAAGGGCGGTGAGCGTGCCGCGGTCGAGGCGGCGCCGGGCGGGGCCGCCCGGCGCGGGGTCGGCGGCCCGGCGGGGGCGCCGGGCGACGAGGGCCGCGACGACTCCCAGCGCGATCCCGCCGACGGCGATGCGCGCGGCCCCGAGCGCGAGCGGGTCGGCGGCGGGTCCGAGCGCCTGCGCGGTTCCCGTCGTCCCGAAGCAGACGGCCGCCAGGAGGACGGCGAGCAGAGGGCGCACGGTGGATTGTTACACAATCGTGGTCTGTGGCGCGCCCGTCGCCCGCGAGCGCGACGGGCGCGCCGCCCGTGCTCCGTGGGCTACGCCGACTCCTCGGCCGCCGGCCCCGTCCCCCCGGCACGCCGCACGTCCCCGGTCCGCCGCTCCCGACGCCCGCGCACCAGCTCGGTGGCCAAGGCGTCGAGCGGCTGCGCGAACGGGTCGAGGAACGCGCTCAGCCAGTCCTCGACGACACCCAGCGCCCGCGGGTCGACGCGGTAGAGCCGCCGCGGCCCGTCGGCGCGCACGACGACGACGCCGGCCTCGCGCAGCACGCGCAGGTGCTGCGACGTCGCGGGCTGCGAGATGCCGAACTCGTCGCGCGCCGCGGCGACGAGCTCGCCGGCGGCGCGCTCGTCGTGGCCGAGGTGCTCGACGAGCCGTCGACGCACGGGCTCGGCGAGCGCGGCCAGGACGGTGTCGACGTGGGGCACGGGCTCACACCTCGGGTGCCGGCTCGCCCGTGTAGAACGCGCGCGTCCGGGCGCCGGCCGCCCGGGCGTCGGCCTCGTCGCGGCCGTCGGCGGCGTCGGCGCGGGCCCAGTCGGTCGCGGCGTGCTCGATGAACGCGCGCCCCTCGGGCGTCGTGTGCCACGTGTCGCCGATCTCCTGGGCGATCGCCTCGCCCGTCGCGAGGTGCGCGGCCAGGCCCCACAGCGCGAGGTCCCAGCCGACCCCGACGGCCCCGGGCCCGAACTGCTCCCAGAACTGCGGGTCGACGTGCGACTCGTGCCGCAGCGTGAGCTCGGTGCCGCCGTCGACGGGTGCAAGGGCGACGTCGACCCAGCTCACCTGCCCGCCGAACTCCCAGGTGAGCGCGAACCTCTCGGGCGCGCGGCACTCCTCCACCGTGCCGCCGGCGTTGCCGATCACCTGGTACCGCCCGCCGAGCCGCAGGTCACCCTCGACGGGCGCGAACCAGCGCGGGATCCGCTCGGCGTCGGTGAGCGCGTCCCACACGTCGGCCGGCTCGGCCCGGTAGACGCGGCGCGCGACCGCGATCTTGGTCGGGGTGCCGTCGCGCTCGCCACGGTCCAGCTCACGGGCGACCAGCCCGACCTGCTCGAGTGCGTCGATGCCTGCCATCGGGTGCTCCCTCTGCTCGTCCCGCGCTGCGCGTCGTGCGCGTCGCTCGTCGCCAGCATCGCATAAGTCTTATCTTATACGCTACCCCTCGACGCCCGTGCCGTCGCGCGGCGGGCCGGCCGCGTGCTGCTCCCGCCGGTGGCCGCCGCCGAACCGGCCGACCAGTGGTCACGGCGGCGGTGAGAGCCTGCGCTCGTAGCGACGCAGGACCGGGTGCGGGGGAAACGTCGTGCGGGTCGTCGTCGACGTCGCACGCCACCCGCGCCGCTCGTAGAACCGGATCGCCCGCAGGTTCTGCTCGAAGACCCGCAGCCACGCCGTGCGGTGCCCCTGCGCGCGCAGGTGGTCCAGCAGCTCGTCGTGCGCGAGCCCGGCCAGCCCGCTGCCCCACGTGCGGACGGCGGTGCCGAAGTGCAGCAGCTCGTCGCCGCGCGTCGCCGCGAACCCCGACAGCTCCCCGTCGCGCACGACCGCGAAGCAGTCCACCCCGGGGTCGGCGAGCTCCGCCTCCCATCGGTCGCGCACGCGTGCGGTCGGGAACGGGTGCGCGTCCTGGGGGAAGATGTGCCCGAGCCCGACCTCGCCGCCCTCGCGCTGCACGACCAGGAGCACGTCGAGGTCGCCGACGCCCAGGGGCCGCAGCACCGCCATGACCGCCACGGTACGGCCCGCACCCCGACGAGAGGACCCCATGACCGCGCTGCGCTCGATCCTGCTGTTCGTGGCCGCCGCCGGGCTGGAGATCGGCGGTGCGTGGCTCGTGTGGCAGGGGCTGCGCGAGCACCGCGGGTGGGTGTGGGTCGGCGCCGGCGCGATCGCGCTGGGTCTCTACGGCGTGGTGGCCACGCTGCAGCCCGACGCGAGCTTCGGCCGGATCCTCGCCGCGTACGGCGGCGTGTTCGTGGCCGGGTCGCTGCTGTGGGGCATGGTGGTCGACGGGTTCCGGCCCGACCGGTGGGACGTGACCGGGGCACTCGTGTGCCTGGTCGGCGTCGCGCTCATCATGTACGCCCCGCGCCCGTCCTGACGCGCTCCGGGCGGTGCCCGGCCACCTGACCTGGGCCGTCGCCGACACATGGGACGAACGCACCGTTGTGCCGCACGCCATGGCCGACGACACTTGCGGCACACGGCCGGCCCCCGCCCGGCCACCGGCGCGACGGAGGCGGCATGGCGCAGACGAAGGCGAAGCGCGTCGGGATCCTCACGGCAGGCGGCGACAGCCCTGGCCTCAACGCCGCGATCCGCGGGTTCGGCAAGACGGCGATCGCGCACTACGGCATGGAGCTGTTCGGCTTCCGGGACGGCGTCACGGGCCTGGTCGAGAACCGGTACGTCGAGCTCGACGGCAAGGCGCTGTCCGGGATCCTCACCATCGGCGGCACGATCCTGGGGACGAGCCGCGACAAGGTGCACCGGTACGCCGTCGACGGTGGCGAGCCGCAGGACATGGTGCCGGTGGTCGCCGAGAACTACCGGGCGCTGGGTCTCGACGCGCTCATCATGCTGGGCGGCGGAGGGACCGCGAAGAACGCGATGCGCCTGGTCGACGCGGGCCTCAACGTCGTGCACCTGCCCAAGACCATCGACAACGACATCGCCGAGACGGACACGACGTTCGGGTTCGCGACGGCCACGGAGATCGCCACCGACGCGGTCGACCGCGTGCACTCCACGGCGCACAGCCACCACCGCATCATCCTCACGGAGATCATGGGGCACCGGGCGGGGTGGCTGACGCTCGCGGCGGGCATCGCCGGCGGCGCGGACATCATCCTCATCCCCGAGGTCCCGTACACGATCGAGTCGGTCGCGGCGACGATCCGCCGGCGGACCGCGCACGGGTCGTCGTTCTCGGTGGTCGCGGTGGCGGAGGGCGCACGGGACGTCGAGGACACCGCCGACTACGAGGCCGCACAGCTCCTCGTGAAGTCCGCGAAGACGCCGGAGGCACGGCGCGCGGCGAAGCAGCACCTGGCCAACGTCGAGGACGCGCAGCGCGAGCACACCTTCAAGCTGGCGCGCGAGCTCGAGGCCGCGACGGGCCTGGAGACGCGGGTGACGATCCTCGGGTACGTGCAGCGCGGCGGGACCCCGTGCGCGGCGGACCGGCTGCTCGCGACGCGGCTCGGCGCGGCCGCCGCCGACCTGGTCTCGCGCGGCGAGTACGGCGTCATGGTGGCGGCGCGCGGCGACGACGCGGTCCCGGTGCCGCTGTCCGACGTCGCGGGCAAGGTCAAGCTCGTGCCGCCGGACCACGCGTGGATCCAGGCGGCCCGGCAGGTGGGGACGGGCCTGGGCGACTGACGACGGGCGCGCCGCGCAGTCCGTCCCGGACCGGCCTCCCGCGCCCGTGACGCACCACCCGGCTAGGGTCGTGGCGGACGCCCCGGACGGTCCGCAGGAGGTGGCATGGGCTGGACCGAGCACGCGATCTGGTGGCACGTGTACCCGCTGGGGGCGGTCGGCGCACCGATCCGCACCCCGGACGCCGACCCGGAGCCGCACCGCCTCGACCGGCTCGTCCCGTGGCTCGACCACGTCGTGCGGCTGGGTGCCAACGGCGTGCTGCTCGGCCCGGTGTTCGCGTCGTCCACCCACGGCTACGACACCACGGACCACTTCCGCGTGGACCCGCGCCTGGGCACCGGCGACGACCTCGAGCGGTTCGTCGCCGCCGCGCACGAGCGCGGGCTGCGCGTGCTCCTCGACGGGGTGTTCAACCACGTCGGCGCGCAGCACCCGCTGGTCGCGCAGGTGCTGGCGGAGGGCCCCGACGGCCCCCGCGCGTCGTTCCTCGACGTCGACTGGGCGCACCCCGACGGCCCGCGCACGGGCGACTTCGAGGGGCACCGCGCGCTCGTCGCGCTGAACCACGCCGACCCGGCGGTCGAGTCGTACGTCGTCGACGTCATGACGCACTGGCTGGCGCGCGGCGCCGACGGCTGGCGCCTCGACGCCGCGTACGCGGTGCCGCCGGAGTTCTGGGCGCGTGTGCTGCCGCGCGTGCGCGAGCACCACCCCGACGCGTGGATCGTCGGCGAGGTCATCCACGGCGACTACGCGGGGATCGTGGCGGCGTCCGCGATGGACTCCGTGACGCAGTACGAGCTGTGGAAGGCGGTCTGGAGCAGCCTGCTCGACCGGAACTTCTGGGAGCTCGACCACGCGCTGGGCCGGCACGGCAGGCTGCTCGACACGTTCGTGCCGCAGACGTTCGTCGGCAACCACGACGTCACGCGCCTCGCGACACGGGTCGGGCCGCGCGCGGCCGTGCTCGCGGTCGTGGTCCTGCTGACGGTGGCCGGCGTCCCGTCCGTCTACTACGGCGACGAGCTGGCGTGGACGGGGCTCAAGGAGGACCGCGAGGGCGGCGACGACGCGGTCCGACCGTCGCTGCCGGCGTCGCCCGACGACCTCGGTGACGACGAGCGGTGGATGCTGCGCACGCACCAGGACCTCGTCGCGCTGCGCCGCCGCCACCCGTGGCTGCACACCGCCCGGACCGCGAGCGACGAGCTGACGAACACCCGCTACCGCTACACGTCGACGTCCGCCGACGGCGCCCACCGGCTGCACGTCGAGCTCGACGTGACCGACGAGCCGCGGGCGGTGGTGCGGGACGACGACGGTCAGGTGCTGTTCACGACGTGACGCGCCGCAGCCGCACCCCGCGGTAGAGCACCGACGGGAGCGCGAGCCCCCGCACGAGCACCCGCTCGCACGTCCACCCCGGCACGTCGTCGACAGCCGCCCGCACGCCGTCGAACGGCGCGACCCCGACGTCGTACAGGTAGGCGGTGCCCGTGGGCCGCAGCACGCGCAGCACCTCGCGGACAGCGGTCGCCAGCGGGGACCAGTGGTGGAAGCTCATCGTGGAGACGACGACGTCGAACGACGCGTCCGCGAACGGCATCGCGGCCGCGTCGCCGACGGTGACGGCGGTGCGGCCCGCCAGGCCGGCACGGGCGAGGACCCCGCGGGCGTGCGCGACCATCTGGGGCGTGACGTCCAGGCCGTCGACGCGCAGGTCGGGGCGCCGTCGCGCGAGCGTGCGGACCAGCGCACCCGGCCCGCTGCCGACGTCCAGCACCCGCCCGCCCTGCGGTGCGTCCCGCGACGCCCGCTGGGCGGCCCGCCACTGCAGGACGGTGAAGAACCTGCCGGTGCTGCGCTGGTACGCAGCCGGCACCGTGTAGTCGACCATCCCGGCCCCCTGCCGTCGTCGTCGGCTGCGAGGGTACCGGTACCCGCCCTACGTCTCGTCGACGCCCTCGGGCCCGCCGGGCTCCCAACGCAGCAGGTCCCCCGGCTGGCACTCGAGCACCTCGCACAGCGCGTCCAGCGTGGTGAACCGCACCGCCTTGGCGCGGCCGTTCTTCAGCACGGCGAGGTTGGCCGGGGTGATGCCGACGCGCTCGGCGAGGGTGCCGACCGACATCTTGCGTCGCGCGAGCATGACGTCGACGTCGACGACGATCGGCATCAGATCACCTCGTCGAGCTCGTCGCGCAGGCGGCGGGCCTCGCGGTCGCGGTCGACGGCCTGCGCGAGCAGCATCCGCAGCAGCAGCACGACGAGCGCGACGCCGCCGAGGACCAGCGCGGCACCGCCGACCAGCAGCACGACACCGGGCGCGACGGCCTCCCCCGGCGCGAGCACGACGCCGAGCGCGAGCACCAGCACCGAGGCGGCGGCGATCGCGCCGACTATGACGTCGACCCAGCGGAACGCCTGCGGGGTGAATACCTCCTCGCGCCGCACCATCGTCAGCAGCCGCCACACGCACACGGCGCACACCTGGAGGGTGACGATCCCCAGCACGACGATCACGACGAGCGCCGTCCGCACGCCGGGCGGCGCCTCATCGAGGTCCTGCCACAGCAGCGGGGTCATGAACCCCTGGACGAACAGGGTCCCGGCGAGCGCGAGCGCGATGACGACGCGCAGCGCACGGACGGTGAGGTCACGCATGGGAGTTCCTCTCGATAGACAAGAGAACCCTATCGATAAACGATGGTAGCGGCAAGAAGGAGCCCGAGGCCGACGGAAGGCCCCCGCGGCGTGTGGTCACACCTCGACCCGCAACCCTGGAAGTGGTCACACCTCTGACCACCCAGCGGGGTTGTCCGAGGAGGGGCGGAAGTGGTCACGTCGTGCCGACACCTCGCACGGTGGTGGTCACATCCGTGACCACCACCGTGCGGGTCACGGGGCGGACGACGCGGTGGGCCCGCGCACGCCAGCCGGCCGGCCTGCGGTCAGACGCGGACGACGACCTTGCCGCGCACGTGCCCCTCGGCCACGAGGTCGTGGGCGGCGGCCGTCTCGGTGAGGTCGAACACCCGCGCCACGTCGACCTTCACCGCTCCGTCGTCGATCAGCCGCGCCAGCGCGTCGAGGTCCGCGGTGCTCGGCCGCACCCACACGTGGTGCCCGCCGAGCTCGTCACGCGCGGCGACGTCCGTGATCGACGCGACCGTGCCGCCGTCGGCGAGCAGCGCGCGGGTCGTCGTCACCAGGTCGTCGGTGCCGTAGTCGAGGACGACGTCCACGCCGTCCGGTGCGAGCGCGCGCACCCGCTCGACGAGCCCGTCGCCGTACGTCACGGGCTCGACCCCCAGCCCGCGCAGGTACGCGTGGTTCCGCTCCGACGCCGTGCCGACGACCCGCGCCCCGCGCGCCCGCAGGATCTGCACCGCGAACTGCCCGACCCCGCCGGCCGCCGCGTGGACCAGCACGGTCGCGCCCGCCGCGACGCCGACGCGCTCGATCGACTGGTACGCCGTCAGGCCCGCGAGCGGGACGGCCGCGGCCTCCTCGAACGTCAGGGACGCGGGCTTGCGGGCCAGGGTCCGCACGGGTGCGGCGACGAGCTCGGCGAACGTGCCGCCGTGCACCCAGTCCTTGCGGGCGTACCCGTAGACCTCGTCGCCGACGGCCAGCTCGGGCACGTCGAGGCCGACGCGCTCGACGACGCCCGCGACGTCCCAGCCCGGCACGACCGGGAACTGCACGTCGAGCAGCCCGTCGAGGTACCCGGCGCGGAGCTTCCAGTCCACGGGGTTGACGCCCGCCGCGCGGACGCGGACCAGCACGCTGTCCGGGGCGACCGTGGGCTCGGGCTGGTCGGTGAGCTGCAGGACGTCGCTGCCGCCGTAGCGGTCGTAGGTGATGGCACGCATGCGACCCGCAACAGCCCCGCCCCGCCCCCACATTCCACGCCGACCGGAACCCGGCTCACCGACCGAGGGGCCGTTCGGTGAGTCACGTTCCGGTGGACGGCGCATGCGCACGCCGACCGCAACCTGGCTCACGGAATGGGGGGCCGTTCGGTGAGTCACGTTCCGGTGGACGGCGCATGCGCACGCCGACCGGAACCTGGCTCACGGAATGGGGGCCGTTCGGTGAGTGAGGTTCCGGTCGGCGGGGGGCGGGCGGGGTCAGGTGAGGGTGGCGAGGAGCGGGCGCACCGCCGCGCGGACCTGCGCGACGTCCGTGCCGGCCTCGATCATCGCCCCCGCCTTGTGGACGACGGCGTTGACGAGCTCGGCGACGACCTCCGGGTCCGGCACCTGCGCGTCGCGCAGGGCGACGACCAGCGGCTCGACGAGCTCGCCGTGCATCTGCGCGACCCACGGGTCGGCGAACGCCCGCGGGCTGAGCGACGCGAGCGCCGTGATCACCGCGTGCTCCCCCTCCGCGACGAGCGTGAGGTTGGCGTCGGCGTACGCGACGACCCGGTCGGCCGGGTCGTCGTGCGCGGCCGTCGCGGTGGTGATCGCCTCGCGCCAGCGGGGCAGCGCCTCGACGACGACGGCCCGGAAGAGCTCCTCGCGGGACGGGAAGTAGTGGTAGATGCTCGGGCGTGAGAGCCCCGCCCTCGCGGCGACGTCCGCGAAGGTGGGCTCCACGTCGGGTGCGGCCGCGATGAGCTCGCGGGTCGCGTCGAGGATCGCCCGCCGCTGCGCCTCGCGGTGCTCGGGCACCGAGCGCGCCGTGATCCGTGGCACGCGTCCTCCTCGTCCGTCAGACGGTGCCGAGGCGCCCGTCGACCATCTCGAGCACGCGGTCGCAGTGCTCCAGCACGTCGTGGTCGTGCGTGACCATCACCGTAGCCACCCCGAACTCGTGGGTCTCACGCGCGAGCAGCTCGACGATCTCGTGGCTGCGGCGCCGGTCGAGCGCCGCGGTGGGCTCGTCGACCAGCAGCACCGACGGCGACGCGACGAGCGCGCGGGCGATGCCGACGCGCTGCCGCTCTCCGCCCGACAGCTTGCCGGGGCGCCGGTTCGCGCGCTCGGCCATGCCGACGGACTCCAGCAGCCTCTCGGGCGGCGTGGCGGCGCGGCGCCCCGTGATCTTCTCGACCAGGCGCAGCTGGTCGATCGCGGTGAGCGCAGGCACGAGGTTGCCGGACTGGAAGACGAAGCCCAGGTTCTCGCGGCGGAAGCGCGCGAGCGCCCCGCCGGACAGCGACGTGAGGTCGTGGCCGGCGACGACGACCGAACCGGACGTCGGGCGCGTCAGGCCGCCGGCGACCGCCAGCAGGCTGGACTTGCCGGCGCCGGACGGGCCGACGATCGCGACGATCTCGCCGGGGGCGACCGTGAGGTCGACGTGGTCGAGGGCGTTGACCTGCGTGTCGCCGTCGCCGAAGGTCAGGACGACGTCGCTGAGGGCCAGACCCGTGCGGGTCGCGGTGGCGGTGGTGGTGGTCATCGGTTCTCTCCGAGCGCGGTCACGGGGTCGACACGGGCGATGCGGGCGGTGGCGACGAGCGCGCCGACGAGGCCCAGGACGAGGAGCAGGACGCCGCCGACCGCGATGGGGCCGGTCTCCAGCTCGAACGGCATGCCGGTGCCGAGCAGCAGCGAGCCGAGCCCGAGGCCGACGGCCAGGCCGACCGCGATGGACCCGACGAGCAGGATCGCGGCCTGCGCGAACCCGTCACGCAGCAGGAACGGCGTGGAGGCGCCCATGGCACGCATGACGGCGAGCTCACGGGTGCGCTGCACGGTCCACAGCGTGAAGAACGCGCCGACGACCAGCGCCGAGATGGCGTAGAGGAAGCCCTTGATGAGGTCCATCGTCATGATCTCGGCCTCGTAGCCGGGCGAGGAGTCGAACGCCTCCTCGATGGTGCGAGCGTCGGTGCCGGTGGCGGCGCCGCCCGCCTCGAGGTCGGGCAGGCCGTCGACGCCGCGCAGCGCGACGACGCTCGCGGAGTCGTACGCCTCGGCGTCGGCCTCCTGGCCGGGGGGCGTCGCGGAGTGGATCTCCTGCCAGGTGCGCAGGTCGAGGAAGCCGGTGTCGACGTGGCCGAACGTGCGCTGGTCCTGCGTGAACCCGACGACCTCGAGCTCGGTGCCGACGCGGTCGATGGTGAGCACGTCACCGAGCTGGACGCCCTCGTCCTGCGCGGAGACCGACAGGACGACCTCGCCCTCGCCGGCCAGCGCGCGGCCCTCGCCGGTGGCGGGCTCGACGAACCCGCCGCGCTCGACGCCGAACAGCGTGAGGTCGACGGGCGTGCCGTCGTCGTTCTTGGCGTTGACGATCGCGGTGCCGAGCAGCTCGGCGTCGGCGACGTCGTCGCGGTCGGCCCACGCGTCGCGGTCGGCGGTCGTGACGACGCTGCGCGTGAACGCGGAGTCGGTCTTGGTGCCGTCCTCGAAGGCGACGCCCTGGATCGGGCTGCGCAGCAGACCCGAGACGCCGTCGACGACGAGGCCGGACGACAGGCCGGACAGCAGGACCATGAGGACGCTGATGAGCGCGATGACGGCGCCCATGAGTCCGAAGCGGGTGCGCGCGAACGCGAGCTCGCGCAGTGCGAGGAACACGGGTGGGAGACCTCTCGGTGGACTGACGCGCCTTGTTGACGCCGCGTCAACATGTTACGGACGCGGCGTCGACAAAACAGCCCCGGGGGGTCAGGATGTGACGAGACCCACGACGAGACCACCCGCGATCGCGACCATGACGAGCGCGATGACGGCGTCGAGCACCCGCCACGCGCCGGGGCGCGCGAACGCCGGGCGCAGCAGCGCCGCGCCGTACCCGAGCGCGGTGAACCACAGCACGCTCCCGACGCCCGCACCGGCCGCGAACCACCAGCGCGCGTCGCCGTGGCCCGCCGCCACCGAGCCGAGCAGCACGACCGTGTCGAGGTAGACGTGCGGGTTGAGCCAGGTGAGCGCGAGCGTCGTCAGGGCGAGGGCGGCGGCGGACGTGGCGACGGGCGCGGCGGTCCGCGGCGGGGCGACGACGGGCGCCCCGGACGCGAGCGCGGGCAGGGGCACCCCGGTGCCCGCGACGACGGCGACGGGCTCACCACCCGGCGCGCGCGACCCGCCACCCTCCGTCCCGTCGCCCTCCGGCCCGTCGACGACGAGCGCGGCGTCACCCCGCACGGCACGGCGGGCCGCGAGCGCGCCGTACGCCAGCAGCACCACGGCGCCAGCGAGCGTCATGACGACGGTGAGCGCGCGGCTCGCCGCGATGACGGTGCCCACGCCGGCCGTGCCCGCGGCGATGAGCACGAGGTCCGACACGGCGCAGATCGCCACGACGAGCCCGACGCGCTCGCGGCGCAGCCCGTACCGCAGCACGTGCGCGTTCTGCGCGCCGATCGCGACGATCAGTCCCAGCCCGAGCCCGAGGCCGGCCAGCGCGGAGGTCCACATGCCGTCGACGCTAGGCGCCGACGCGGCACAAGCCCAGCGACAGTTCTGCACGGACCGTTAGCGTTGCTGCATGCCCGACTGGGACCTCGGCCAGCTCCGCGCGCTCGCCGCCGCGGCGGACCTCGGCACGTTCGACGCCGCCGCCCGCGCGCTGCACGTCACGCCGTCCGCCGTCAGCCAGCGCATCAAGGCGCTCGAGCAGACGGCCGGCGCCGTGCTGCTGCGCCGCGACCGCCCCGTGCGCCCCACCGCCGCGGGCGAGCCGCTCGTGCGCCTCGCCCGCCAGCTCGACGCCCTCACCGCCGACGCGACCCGTCACCTCACCGGCGAGGCGGGCGTCCCGCGCGTCACGCTCGCCGTCAACGGCGACTCCCTCACCACGTGGGTGCTGCCCGCGCTCGCGCCGCTGGCCGACCGCATCGCCCTGCAGCTCGTCCGCGAGGACCAGGACCGCTCGGCCGACCTGCTGCGCGACGGGTCCGTGATGGGCGCCGTCACGTCGCAGGCCGTCCCGGTGCAGGGCTGCACCGTCGAGCCGCTGGGCGTCATGCGGTACCGGCCGCTGGCCACGCCCGCGTTCGCCGCGCGCTGGTTCGGCGACGCGTGGCGCACCGACGGCGTGCGCCCGGGCGCGCTGGCCGTCGCGCCCGTCGTGGTGTTCGACGCCGACGACCACCTGCAGGACCGGTGGCTGCGCCGCCGCCGCGTCGACCCCGCACGACCGCCGCGGCACCTCGTGCCCGCGTCCGCCGACTTCGCCACGGCCGTGCGCCTGGGCCTCGGCTGGGGCATGCTGCCGGGCCTGCAGGCCGCCGACGACGAGGCGGCGGGCCGGTTGGTCCGCCTCACCGACGACGTCGTCGACGTGCCCCTGCACTGGCAGCAGTGGTCGCTGCGCACCGCCGCGCTCGACGCCGTCGCCGACGCCCTGCGCACCGCCGCGGTGCACGCGCTGCCCCCCGCGGGCTGACGCCGGCGCCCCCTCCGGCGCCGGCGTGCCCGCGGTGTCCCGCGTCGCTCAGCGACCCGAGAGCTCGACGTCCCAGCAGTCCACCGGGTCCACGTCCACCCCGTCCGCCAGCACGCGCGCCGCACGCACCCGCGCGAGGTTCCACTCGCCGATCTCGTCCGGCTCATCGACCGACCGGCCCAGGAGCGTGCACGAGCGCAGCGGCTCGTCCAGCGCGTCGAGGACCGGCACCGCGTCGGCGGACAGTCCGCGCAGGTAGTCGACGTCGAGCGCCTCGCGCGCCGCGACGGTCGTGTTGTGCCGGGCGATCTGCGCGTCCGGGTCCGCGACCGCCAGTCCCAGCACCGCCACCGCGAGCACCTGCACCACGGCGACCGGCAGCCACGTGCCCCGCCAGCGCACGCCCGCCGCCATGACGAGCAGCAGCACGACCGCGAGCGCGACCTCCACCACGAGCACGAACAGCCGCAGCCGCGTCAGCCCGAACGCCTCCACGTAGAGGTCCATGCGCCGCAGCGCCGAGGCCACGACGCCCAGGGTGCCGACGCACAGCACACCCAGCGCGACGCGCGCGACGAGCCGGTCCGTCGAGGTCGCCCGCGGGGCGCGTCGTGCCGCGACCCCGACGACGACGAGCGTGAGCGCCGTGACGACCACGAGCTGCGCGAAGCCCTGCCGGGCGTACTCGGCGTGGCTCAGGCCCAGGGTCTCCAGCACGTGCCGGTGCCCGTCGACCAGCGCACCCACCTGCACCAGCACGAACGCCAGCACGAGCAGCGCGAGCGACCCGACGGGCAGCAGCCACTCCCCGCGCCGGGCCGGCCGGCCCTCGCCCATGCGGTGGTCCGACCACCCCGGGGGCGCGATCGCCAGGTGCGCGAGCGTCGCGACGACGAGCGCGACGAGCACCCCGACGACGAGGCGCGCCGGCAGCGTGCCCAGGTCGAGCGTCGGGATGTAGCTCGCGAAGACGCTGTCGGCGCTCGCGAACAGCGCGCCGAAGACGGCGAGCAGGACGACCGTGACAGCCAGGCTGCGCAGCGCCACGACGAGCTGCCCGCGCCGCTCGCCGACGAGCGCGCCGAGGCCGTGGCGCACCCACGGCAGCGACCGCAGCGCCCCGGCCGCACCGGTGAGCGGACTGAGGATGACGGCCCACGCGCTGCTGGCGGAGGTCACCGCGACCGCACCGGCCACCAGAGCGGTCACGACGCAGAGCGCGACCACCCAGCCGGCGTCACGCACCGCGGCCGTCGCGACGAGCGCGACCGCGAGCGCCACCGTGACGAGCTCGAGCCACGCCTTGCGGCGGACGAGCACCGGCACCGCGGCCCCCCAGACCGCGAGCCCCACGAGCGCCAGGCCCAGGCCGGGCAGGTCCGTCACGAGCAGCGCGCCACCCAGGAGACCGACGCCGGCGCTCGTCGCGAGCACCCACGCCGGTGCGGGGACCTTGCGTGCGGCCCAGAACGCGTCGTGCGCGAGCGTGAACCGCGTCGGCGGCAGCGGCGGCGGGACGGGCGCGAGGCGGTGCGGGGGGACGTGGTGGGGAGCGGCGGGGTGACCCGCGAACGGCGGGGGGACGCCGGGCCCGGGCGGCGCAGCCTGTGCCGGCGCGTCGGGTGTCGGGGCAGCAGGTGCCGACGCAGCAGGCGCCGCCGCAGCAGGTGCCGACGCAGCAGGTGTCGGGGCAGCGGGTGTCGGCGCGTCGGGTGTCGGCGCGTCGGCAGGAGGCGCGGGTTCCGCGGCCGCGGGGGCCGCGGCGGGCGAGCCGTCCGCGTCGTTCGCCGCGCCCGCGCCGGTGGGCTCGGGGCCGTTCTCGTCCTGGGGCTCCGTGGGGGCGTTCGCGCCGGGGTCGTCCATGGCGTCACGCTAGGGTCGCGGGCGCCCTGCCGTCCGACGTTCCGCGTGCGCATTCCGTCCGGGTGCGTGCAGGTCCGGTGACGGGTTGGTGGACGGGTCGCCCGTCAGGGTGCCGGGCGCTCGACGAGGTCCAGCTCGACCGCGACGACGACGCCACGTGCACCGCGCGTGGTCACGCTCCCGGCGAGCACGTCCCGGTCGGTCGGCGCGACGCGGCGCAGCGCGCCGGCCCCCGTCACGACGCTCACCGCCCGCACGCCGTGGGGCGTCAGGACGTCCGTCACCCGGGCGTCCTCGGGGACGCGCGGGAGCGCGGCGCGGGGACGGCCGCGGCCCGACGCGGCCGCGACGGGCTCGACGCCGGTGGGGAGCCCGGCGAGGGGCACCAGGCCGTAGTGCGCGGTCGCCGCGAGCAGGTCCCGCCACCGTGCGCCGACGCCGACGTGGGCGCGCGCCAGCACCGGCAGGACCGTCACGGCCGTGAGGCCCTGCGTCGAGACGAGCACGACGCTGTCGAGCCCCTGCACGTCGGCGTCCGCGGGGAGGCCGGCGTCCGCGGGGAGGTCGGCGCCCGCGGGGAGGTCGACGTCCGGCTGGGGATCGACGTTCGGCGTGCCGGCGGGGTCCCGCGGGGTGTCGACCGCCGGGGACTGCGGGGTGTCGGCGGCGGGGTCCTGCGGGGCGCCGGCCCTGCGCTCGTCCGTCGGCACCGCGACGGGCACACCGTGGGCGCGCGCCGCACGGACCACCTGCGCGACCTCGTGCGACGTCCGGGGGCGCGCGACGAGCACCGGCCGCCGGGCGGCGCCCGTGGCAGCCCCGGGCGCCGTCGAGGTCGTGGTGAGCCGCACGGGGACGGTCTCGACGAGTTCCTCGGCCAGGGCCGCGAGCGCGGGCGGGACGGTGGAGCACCGGGCCGCGGCGTCCACCGGTCCGGGTGCGGGGCGCGCGTGGGTGAGGGTCACGGCGTCCGTGGGCAACGGCAGGAACATGCGGCACCCCTCTCCTGACGCGCCGACGGCGTCGCCCGGGAGGAGAGCGGCACGCACTGCGTGATACGTCCCGCCGGGTGGCGGGCTCAGGCGTCCGCGACCGCCGCGGCCAGGCGCGCCGCCACCTCCCGCACGCACGCGCGCAGCTTCGGCCCGCCGACGACCCGGAACGGCACCGGCACCGCCGCGAGCTGCTCGGCGTACCAGGCGGGGTTGCTCGTCGTCCCCCGCAGCCGCGTGGTGGTGGCGTCGACGCGCGCGAGCGTGCCCAGCCCGCCCGGCAGGTGACGGGCGACGTCGCCGTCGTGCCGCCGGCACACGAGGTACCACCGCCCGTGCCGCACCACGACCGCCCACGGGTCCACGTCCGCGCCCCACTCGTGCCCCGGCTCGGAGCGGTACCGGACGCGGACGGGCCGGCGGTCGGCGCAGGCCTGCACGAGCGCGGCGGTGAGGGCCGGGTCGGGCCGGGCAGCGCCGCGGTCGGGCGCGGCGGCCGTCGAGCGCCGCACGACGGACGCCTGCGCGGCGACACGCTCGGGCAGCGCCCGCAGCAGCTTCTCGAGCGCGGAGGCGACAGGGTCGGTGCGGTCGCGCACGTCGTGGTGGCCGTCGAGCACGGCCATGACCAGACCGAGGGCCTCGTCGGCGCCGAAGACCAGGGGCGGCATGCGCACGCCGCGCCCGAGCCGGTACCCGCCGTACGGTCCGCGCTCGGACGTCACCGGGACACCGGCCGCGCGCAGGACCGCGACGTAGCGGCGCGCGGCCCGCTCGGACACCCCGAGAGCCGTGGCCAGGCCTGCGGCCGTGAGACCCGGTGCAGCCTGCAGCTCGGCGAGGGCGAGCAGCGCGCGGGAGGTCGGGCTGGTGCGGTCCGTCATGGTGCCCCCTCAGGCGTCCCGGACGATCCGGACGCGGAACGTCCGGAACCGACCCTACGGTCGCCTCCATGGACGACGACACGACGGGTACCGGGGCCCCGATCCCGATCACGATCACCGAGCCCGCCGTGGACGCGGGCGAGGTCGAGCTGGCGCTCTTCATGCTCGAGCGCTCACGTGCGACGTTCGCGTGGAAGGTCGGCGGCCTCGACGCCGAGGCGCTGCACCGCGCGTTCCCGCCCTCCGCCATGACCCTCGCCGGGCTGGTCAAGCACATGACGCTCGTCGAGTACGACTTCGTCGCGCGCTGGCTGGGCGCGGGCGGCTACGGACCACCGTTCGACGGCACGACGCCCGAGGACTGGCCGGACTACGACTGGCGCACCGCGCAGGACGACTCCCCCGCCGAGCTCTACGGCTGGTACCGCGAGGCCGTCGAGCGGGCGCGCGAGGTGTGGGAGCGCGTGACCGCCGACGGTGGCCTCGACGAGCCGGCCGGCATGCAGTGGCCCGACGGGCACCCCAACCGGCGGCGCGTGCTGGTGGACCTCAACGCCGAGTACGCGCGCCACCTGGGGCACGCGGACCTGTTCCGGGAGGCGGTCGACGGGCTCGTCGGGGAGGACCCGCCGCATCCCGAGCCGTAGGCCGCGGCCCCCGCAGGGCGGGCGGGCCGTCAGGCGGGCGGGCGGGCCGTCAGGCGGGCGAGCCCGCCGTCGGGGGGAACTCCGGCGCGGGACCACCGAAGAAGCACTGGCACGGGCCGTCGACGTGACGGAACGGCGTACCGGGGCGGGCGGCGCAGGGCACGGGCGAGGGGGCGTCGCGCTCGTCGCGCAGCGGGCGGGCGTCGGGCATGAGCAGACGTAGCAGCGTGGCCATCGTGTCCTCCGTCCCCCCCGGTCCGTCGTGGTGCCGACACCGTCCAGGAGTGCCGAGCGGGTGCGAACGTACACCGCCGGCGGCTCTCGCAGGTGATATCGGCATGAGAACCCTCCACCGTGACCTCCACCCCCCGTGGTCGACCGCCGATCGTCGCCGGGCAGCGGGATGTCGGTGGGCGGTCCTAGCGTGGGACGCGACATACCGGACGGGCGAACGCCCGCCGGTGCCGGTGCGAGAGGCAAGGGGCACGGTCATGGCGCACGGCGACATCACGCACATCGACATCCCGGTCGGCGACACGCAGGCGGCGTCGCGGTTCTACGGGAGGCTGTTCGGCTGGGACATCCAGGAGTACCCCGGGTTCGAGGGGTACCCGATGTGGCGGGCCCCCAACGGGGTCAGCGGCGGGGGCCTCGCGCCGCGCAGCGAGGACTTCACGGCGCCGCGCAGCTACGTCGAGGTCGACTCGATCGACGACGTGCTCGCGCAGGTCACCGAGCTGGGCGGCGAGGTGCGCATGGCGAGGACGCCCATCGACGCGACGAGCTGGTACGCGTCGTTCGTCGACCCCGACGGCAACGAGATCGGGCTGTTCGAGGGGAGGACCGGGGGCGAGGGCTGACGGCTGAGGCGTCCTGGGCAGGAGCCGGGGCGGACGTCACGGTCGCCCGCCCCGGCCGTCGGCTCAGCCCTCGACGCGCAGCGGCAGCACGAGCCGCGTGACGTTCTGCTGCGGGTCACCGCCCGGGGACGGCTCGGTGACGTACTCCTCCCAGAACTCGCCGCGACCGTCCGCCCCGAGCCCGGCGCGGTCCTCCTCGACGAGGCCCCACGCCTCCGGGAGGCCGTCGTAGGGGCCCGTGTACGTGAGCGACAGCGCCGGGCCGCCGGGCACCTCGACGACCTCCACACCGTCGGACGACGCGCCGACCTCGGCGTCCACGGCGAACCCGGCGGTGAGGTCGACGGTGTCCGTCGGCATGCCGCGGTACAGGGCGACCGCAGGGCCGACGATCGGCCAGCCCTCCCGTGCCGCCGCCTGCGCGACGCGCGTGTACGCGGTGTCGAAGAACCCGACGAGGTCGGACATCGGGACGGTCGCGCGCACCGCCGCGAGGCGGAGCGTGGGCTCGTCGGTCCGGGTGGTGTGCATGTCGTCCCCTTGTCTCGTGGCGCCGTCGTCGACGTCGACGCTACCGACCCCGCGGGCGGCGTGAACTCATCGGGCGGCGCGGTCCGGGTGCATCGACGCGACCGGCGTGTGACGCATCACCCGGTGGCGTTGTCGCCGCGCGTCCCGCACCGTGGGGGCGTGACTCTCGTCGACCCCGTCCGCCGCTGGCGCGCCCGCTCCGGCGAGGCGCTGTTCCTGCGCGTCGCCGGGCCGCACGGGCACCGCAGCCGCGCCCGCATCCACGAGCGCCCCGGCCCGCGCTGGTTCGCGCCCGACGCCGCGATCCGCGTGGTGCACGCGGACGCGTCGATGTTCGTCGGGGGACTCCGCTCGCTGCTGCTGCAGTCGCTGCACCCGGCGGCGATGGCGGGCGTCGCGAGCCACTCGGACTTCCGCGAGGACCCGTGGGGGCGGCTGGCCGGCACGAGCACGTTCCTCGCGACCACGGTGTTCGGCACGGCCGACGACGCGCAGGCGGCGGTCGACGCGGTGCGGCACATCCACACGCGCGTGCGCGGCGTGACGCCCGACGGCATCGCGTACGCGGCGGACGACCCGGACCTGCTGCGGTGGGTGCACGTCACGGAGATCGAGAGCTTCCTCGTCGCACACACGCGCTACGGCGGGCACCGGCTGAGCCCGGCACGCGCGGACGAGTACGTGGCGCAGGCGGCGCGCGTGGGCCGGGCGCTCGGCGCCGTCGACGTCCCGGAGACGGTGGCGGGGCTGACGGCCGCGATCGAGGGGTACCGCCCGGTGCTGCGCGCGACGCCGGCAGCCGTCGACGCCGCGCGGTTCCTGCTGCACGAGCCGCCCGTGCCGTGGACGCTGCGTGCCGGGTACACCGCGCTCGCCGCCGCGGCCGTCGAGTCGCTGCCGGTGTGGGCCACCGACGAGCTCGGCCTGCGCCACCGCGGCCGCGCGGTCCGTGCCGTCCAGCGCGCCGCCGGCCACGGCGCGACGCGCACGATCCGGTGGCTGCTGGCGGGGCAGCCGGAGGGCTGAGGACGTCGGGAGCGTGCAGGGTTGCCGGCGTCCGGCGACGGTGACCCTGCACGCTTCACGGGCCGCGGGGTGCCGGTACGTGATGGCAACGCCGTTGCTCCCGCGCGTAAAGGGTTCAGGGCGTTGTCGCCGCATGGCAAACCTTTGCACAGTGGCGTCGACCCTGGGAGCAGTGCCGCTCACCCGTCGTCGACCTGTGAGCGGACCTGCGCCCCCACACCCACGCAAGGGAGGGACCCGGCGATGAGATCCCCGGTCCGCACGACCTCCAGACCCGCCCTGTCCAGACCCGCCCGGTCCAGACGCGCGCTGGTCGTCCTCACGTCGCTGGCGCTCGCCGCCGCCGTCGTCGTCGACGTCCCCCGCGCAGCCCCCGCACAGGCCGCCCCGTTCGTCGAGGCCGTCGAGAACGCCGGTGCCGACTGCACGTTCCCGTCGCTGCCGGCGACGACGTCGAACAGCCGCCTGCCCGATCCGTTCCGCCGGGCCGACGGCACCCGCATCACCACCAAGGCCGACTGGCGCTGCCAGCGCGAGCTCACCCGACGGCTCGCGTAGCGCACCGTGTACGGCGAGAAGCCGGGCAAGCCGTCCTCCGTCTCCGGGAGTGTCACCAGCTCCCGGATCACGGTGAACGTCGCGCACAACGGCCGCTCGACGTCGTTCTCGGCGAACGTCTCGCTGCCGAACCGCCCGGGGCCGCACCCCGCCGTCGTCGTCTACGGGGGCTTCGGCGCGGACACCGCGACCATCCGCGACGCGGGCGCGGCCGTGATCAGCTTCGACCCGTACGTCGTCGGCAAGGAGGGGACGGGCCGCGCGAACAAGCAGGGCGCGTTCTACGACATCTACGGGTCGAACAGCTCCACCGGCCTGCTCATGGCGTGGGCCTGGGGCGTCAGCCGCATCATCGACGTCATCGAGGCGTCGGGCGGCTCGATCCTCACGGCCGACGCGACGGGCGTCACCGGGTGCTCCCGATTCGGCAAGGGCGCGTTCGTCGCGGGCGTCTTCGACCAGCGCATCGCGCTGACCATGCCGATCGAGTCCGGCACCGCAGGGTTACCCATCCTGCGCGGCGTGCCCGGCGAGGGTGCGCAGTCGCTGAGCAGCGCGTACGGCGAGCAGCCGTGGTTCGGCGACGCGTTCGGCAGCTACACCGGCAACCCCGACGGGCTGCCGGTCGACATGCACCAGATGGTGGGGCTCATCGCGCCGCGCGGGCTGCTCGTCATGGACAACCCGCACATCGCGAACCTCGGGCCGCGCTCGGCGAGCGTCGCGGCGCTCGCCGGCGCCGAGGTCTACAAGGCGCTCGGGGCGGGCAGCAACATCACCTACTGGTCGGACGTCGCGGACGGCACGCACTGCGCGAACCGTGCGGAGTGGCGGGCACCGCTGCGGCAGAGCATCCAGGCGTTCCTGCTGGGGTCCGGCACACCGCCCGGCCAGATGCGGATCTCGAGCCGTGCCGCCGGGAACCTCTCGCAGTGGGTCGACTGGACGACGCCGACGCTCGTCGACGGCCCCGTCCCGACGCCGAGCGTGACGCCCACCGCGTCGCCGGCACCGTCGCCGGCACCGTCGCCGACGCCGTCGATCACGCCGACCCCGTCGCCGACACCCTCGCCCAGCGCCACCCCGACGCCCACCGCGACACCGCCGCCGCCGCCGAACCCGGGCGGCTGCACGGCCACGGTGTCGCTCAACCAGTGGAACGGCGGGTTCGTCGCGACGATCAAGGTCACCGCCGGGTCGTCGGGCCTCAGCGGCTGGACGACCACGGTCACCCTGCCGGGCGGGGCGGGCGTGTCCAACGCGTGGAACTCGGTCAACAGCGGGACGAGCGGGACGGTGCGGTTCACCAACGCCCCCTGGAACGGCACCGTCGGCGCCGGTCAGAGCACCGAGTTCGGGTTCCAGGGCACGGGCAGCGGGGAGGGCATGAGGACCACCTGCGCCTGAGCACGTACCCGGGGCTGCATCGACCTCTCACCCTGAGAGGTCGATCCAGCCCCGGCCTGTCACGCGTCGGCCGATGCGCGGGCCGCCAGCCAACCGGCGAGATGGTCCGGTCGGTCCGTGATGATCTCGTCGACGCCCAGGTCGACGGCCTGCGCCCAGTGGGACGGCTCGTTCAGCGTCCACACGGCGACCCGCAGGCCCGCGTCCTGCAGCCGTCGCACGAGCCCGGGGTCCTGGTACACGACGAGCCCGTGCGGGTTCGCCATGACGACGTCGAGCGACGCGCACGCGTCGAGCACGTCGTCGCCGGCCTCCGCGAGCAGCAGACCCCGCCGCATCCCGGGGTCGGCGGCACGCAGCGCCTCGACCGTCCCCGGCCAGAAGCTCTGCACGACCACCCGGGACGCCAGGCCGGCCGCGCGCAGCGGACCGGTGACCCGTGCCGCCTCCTCGGGTGTCCACTCACCCTTGACCTCGCACAGCAGGTCGACGGCGGGGTGGCGGAGCAGCAGCGCGATCACCTCGTCGAGCACCGGCACGCGCTGCCCGGCGTACGCGGGCGAGAGCCACGTACCGGCGTCGAGCTCGCGCACCTCCGCCAGCGTGGTGTCCTTCACCCAACCCGACCCCGACGTCGTCGCGTCGAGCGTGTCGTCGTGGATGACCACGACGTGCCCGTCGGACGTCAGCTGCACGTCGAGCTCGATCGAGTCGGCGCCCGCACGGGCGGCGGCCTCGAACGCGGCGAGGGTGTTCTGCGGCGCGACGGACGAGTTGCCCCGGTGCGCGACGACCCTGGTCACAGGTACGGCTCCACGTTCTCACGGTAGGCGACCTCGAGCTTCGGGGTGATGGCACGCCACGCCGCGGCCGGGTCCTCGCCGCGCAGGACGATCTGCTCGATGCCCTCGGTGAGCACCTGGTCGGCGCTCGGGACGAACACCCGGATCCAGTCCTGCGAGCGCGCCTTGGCACCGAGCTGGTCGACCGCGGTGCGGAACTGCGGGGTCGCCTCGTAGACCGCCGCCATCTCCGGGGACTCGACGGCCGACGTCCGCACGGGCATGTAGCCGGTGTTCTGCGAGAAGTACGCGGTCTGCTCGGTGTCGGTGAGGAACTGCAGGAACATCGCCGCGGCGAGCTGCTCCTCCGGGCTCTTCGACGCCGGGATCGCCAGGCCCGTGCCACCGGTCGGGCGGTCGGGCGCGTGGGGGGCGCGCCGCGTTGCACGACGGGCCGTGCCCGTCGCCGACCCCGAGGGTGGGGCCGGCCCGGGCACGAAACTAGGTGACCGCCACCGGACGAACCGGTCACGGGCCTCGCCGTTGCCGGACCGTTCCGCGAGTGTTCACGCAGGTCACGGCCGCGTCGAGGTCCGGTCACCGAGCATCGGACCCCCGTTCGCACCCCGGCTGCCCCGCCGCCGGGCATGCCTCTCGCCCTGCTCGACGCGCGCCCCGCGCGACGCTCACCTAGCGTGGCAAGCCTCTCCCCCTCGACCCGCATGGGAGCCTCACCGTGCCGACACCTCGCCATCGCGTCCTGATCGTCGGGGGCGGCAACGCCGGCATCTCGCTCGCGGCCAAGCTGCTGCGCGGCGGTTGCCCGGACGTCGCCCTCGTCGAGCCGAAGGACACCCACCACTACCGACCGCTGCTGTCGTACGTCGCCGGCGGCGCCGCGACGCTCGACGATCTCACGCGCCCGCAGGCCGACGTGGTGCCGCGAGGCGTCCACCTGTACGCGGACCGCGTGACGTCGGTCGACCCGCACTCGGCCGTCGTCCACCTCGCCGGTGGCGAGAAGGTCGCCTACGGCGACCTCGTGCTGTGCCCCGGCTCGGAGGTCGACTGGGACGCCGTGCCGGGGCTGGCCGAGGCCATGGCCACGCCGCACGCCTCGACGAGCTACCTGCCCGAGCACGCACCCGACGCGTGGCGGATGCTGTCCGGCCTCACCGCGGGCCGGGCCGTCTTCGCGATCTCCGACCGCCACGTGCCCTGCTCCCCGGTGGGCCTCAAGCCGCTGTTCCTCGCTGCCGACCACTGGCGGGCCGCGGGCGTCCTCGACGACCTCACGGTCGACCTCCTCGTCGAGGGGCCGCGCCTGGCCGGCACGGCCGACGCGGACCGGGAGCTGCGCGCCGCGGCCGAGGGTTACGGCGTCCGCATCCTCCCGGGCACGGCCCTGACCTCGGTCGACGCACCGGACCGCACGGTGCGCGTGCGCACGCCCGAGGGCACCACGACCATCCACTACGACGCGCTGTTCGTCGCCCCGCCGCACCGCGCCCCGGCCTGGGTCATGGCGGGCGGCCTGGACGGTGAGGGCACCGACGGGTTCGTCGACGTCGACCCGCTCACCCTGCAGCACCGCCGGTTCCCGCGCGTGTGGGCGCTGGGCGACGTCGCGACGGTCGACACGTCGCCGTCCGGCGGCGCACTGCGCAAGCAGGTGCCCGTGGTGGCGCACAACATCCCCGCGGCGCTCGTCGGCAAGCCGCTGCGGCACTACGACGGGTACACGGTCGCGCCCGTCACGACGTCCCGCAGCGAGCTGCTGCTCGCGGAGCACGCCCGCGACGGCCACCCGGAGCCGACGATCCCGTTCCCGGACCTGGGCCGTCCCCGCCGCTCGCTGTACTGGTTCGACCGCCACCTGGAGCCGCAGGTCTACTGGCACCGTCTGCTGCGCGGCAAGGTGTCCTGACCGGCGGCACCGCCCTGGGTCCGCGGGCCCGGGCTGCGGGGTGGACGGGGGTGGACGGGGGTCGGCTCGTCGGGGAACCTGGACGTGCCCGGCGTCGACGCCGGGCTCGTCACCCAGGGGGCCCAGGATGACCGCGACCGTCGACACCATCCCCGTCGTCCCGGGTGCGCCCGTGGTCGGCAGCGTCGCCGAGCTGGCGACCGACCCCGCCGCGTTCTTCGTGCGCTGCTACACCGAGCACGGTCCGGTGTTCCGGGTGCGGGCGCTGCGGCGGACGCTCACGGTGCTCGCCGGCCCGGAGCTCGCGCGGTGGATGGGCTCGCGCGAGGGCCGCGAGAGCCTGCGGTCGGCCGAGGTGTGGCAGGGGCTCGTGGACGAGTACGGCGCGACCCGCACGCTGACGGGCGTCGACGGGCCGGAGCACCGGAGGCTGCGTGAGGTGATGCGCCGCGGCTACTCGCGCGAGGCGCTCGACGGCCGGCTCGACGAGCTCGTCGCGATCACCGACGAGTGCCTCGACCGCGCCTGGCGGCCCGGCTCGTCGGTCCCCGTGGTCGAGGCGCTGCAGTTCCTCGTCACGAGCCAGCTCGGCACCGTGCTCACAGGGACGGTGCCGACGCAGTACGTGCGCGACATCCGCACGACGATCCTGTACATCCTCAACGCGCTGGTCACGCGGCAGCGCCCCGAGGTCATCCTGCGCAGCCCGGTCTACCGCCGCTCGCGTGCACGGGTGCAGGAGCTGGGCGAGGAGATGATCCGCGCGCACCGGGCCCGCGAGCCCCGGCCCGACGGACGCCGCACCCTCGTCGACGACATCATGGACGCGCACGACGCCGACCCGGACCTGCTCGCCGCGAACGACCTGGTGCTCGCGCTGACCGGGCCGTACGTCGCCGGGCTCGACACCGTGGCGAACACGCTCGGGTGCCTCGTCCACGCCGTCCTCGCGCACCCCGACGTGCTCGCGCGGATCCGCGCCGAGGCCGACGACGTGTTCGCGTCGGGCCCGCTCACCGAGGACTCCCTCGAACGTCTCACCGCGACGAACGGCGCCGTCATGGAGACCATGCGGCTCTACCCGATCGCTGTCGCCCAGCCGCGCGTCGCGAACCGCGACTTCACGTACGAGGGGCACGTGATCCGCGAGGGCGAGCCCGTGTACTGCGCCATCACCGTGCCGCACTTCCTTCCGGAGATGTTCCCCGACCCGCTGCGGTTCGACGTCGACCGGTACACCCCCGAGCGCCGCGAGCACGCGACCCCGGGTGCCTACGCGCCGTTCGGCAAGGGTCCGCACACGTGCCTGGGCAAGGGCATCGCGGACGTCCTCATGACGCTGACGGCGGCACGGCTGTTCCACCGGCTGGACCTCGCGCTCGGCCCGCGCGACGCGACACTGCGCCGACGTGCGGCTCCCACGCCCGGACCGGTCGCGAGCTTCCGCGTGCGGGTCACCAGGGAGCGTCGCCCCCGCTGACGGAAGCGTGCTCCGCACCTGTCACGAGCGGAACCGGACCTCGCGCAGCGTGACGGTCCCGAGCTCCGAGCCGTCGCGACGGCCACAGGCCGCCGGTCGCTACCACGGCGACCGCGTGCACGACGACGTCGAGGCGCCCGCGCCGGCGATCGACGTGACGGTGCCCGAGCACCCGACCGGCCGACGCCGCGACCGCCCACCGGGCCGCCCACCCCGGCCGGACGCCTGACCCGCCGCCGAAGCGTGAAGCGTTGCTGCCGGATTCCGGCAACAACGCTTCACGCTTCTCCAGTTCGCGACCGGAACCGTCAGGCGAACGCCTCGGGCAGCGCCGCGCGGACCTTGGCGGGCGTGTCCTCCCAGCCCTCGACGGCGATGCACGGGACGCCCGTGGAGATGACGGGGTAGTCGTTGCCACCCTCGTCGAGGCGGTCGCCGAAGAACACGGCCTGCGCGGGCTCCAGGCCGAGGCGCGCGAGGAGGCGGTTGACGCCGTACGCCTTGTCGATGCCCTTGCGGGTGATGTCGACGGACGTCGAGCCGCCGGAGCGGACCTCGAGGTCGGGCAGCTGCTCGGCGACGGCCGCGCGCAGCTTCTCCTTCTTGGCGCCGTCGGGGTCCCACGCGGCCTTGGCGTCGACGGGCGCCTCCTGGCCCAGCGCGGAGAACGTCACCTGGCTGCCGCGCAGCTCGATGCGGTCACCCCACGTGCTCTCCTCCCACAGGCCGAGCTCGCGGGCGGACGTCTCGACAGCAGCGGCGGCGCGCGCGGACTCGTCGTCCGTCAGCGGCTCGCTGTAGACCTCGGACCACGCGGCGCCGTCGTGCACGAGGTAGCGGGTGCCGCACGTCGGCAGGACGTGGATCCGCGCGAGCGCGGCGGCGTCGTCGACCGACGAGAGGAGCTGGGCGTCGAACTGCTCGAACCGGCCGCCGGAGATGATGCCGACCTGCGCGACGCGCGTGAGCGCGACGATCATGTCGACGATCTCGGGGTGGACCTTGCTCTTCGACGGGGCGAGGGTGTCGTCCAGGTCGAACAGCGCGAGCTCGTACGTCATCGATCCTCCGTGGTGCGGGCGGCGGCCACCGGAGGTGGACCCGCGCGGGGCGCCGCCGCGGGTGGCGCGGGGCGACGGGTGGCGGGGCAGAACGCCCCGTGACCGGCCCACGGTACCGGTGCGGCCCGTCGGCGGGCGAACGGGTGCCCGCGGACGGGCGACCCTGCCGGGTGAACCCGTCATCGTCCTCCACAGGGCCCCCGCGGCGGCACCCCGCGGTCCGGTACGTTGACGCACCGGTCCCCCGCGCCCCGGCGCACCGCACGACGAGGAGGCACGCGACACCGTGCACCGCAACCACGTGTACGTGTTCGACGTCGCCACGGCCGACCCGGCGGCGCTCGACGACCTCGACGCGGTCCGCGGGGCGCTCACCGCGCTCGCGGACGACGCCGGGCTGCACCCCGTCGGCGCCGAGGCCGTCCACCGCTTCGCGCCGCAGGGCCTGAGCCTGGCGGTGCTGCTCGCGGAGTCGCACGTCGCGGTGCACACGTGGCCCGAGCTCGGCACGGCGTACGTCACGCTGACGACGTGCCGGCGCCCCGGCAGCGGGTTCGTCGAGCGCACGCGCACGGCGCTCGCCCGCGCGTGGGGCGGCGAGGTCGTGGCGCGGACGGTGGCGGACGCATGACGCGGCCCAAGGCCCGCATGAAGCTGGGCACGCACCTGATCGGCTCGCCGCCGTGGCGGTCCCTCCCGCACGGCGTCGTGGTCTACGGCGAGTGGGACCCGAAGGACCGCACCACGTACTACTGGGAGGAGTGGGAGCTCCTCGGGTACGAGAACACGGACTTCTGGGTGGAGTACGACCACTACACCCGCAAGGTCACGCTGTACCGGCCGGTCGAGGTGCACGAGCACCTGGACCCGACGCAGCTGCGCGAGGGGCAGCAGCTCGTGGTGACGATCGCCGGGCAGCAGCACCCCATCACGGTGGGCGAGGTCGGCGTCGGGACGATCAAGCACCTCGACGGCGCGTTCACGTACGACCTGCAGAAAGGCCAGGAGGTCGCGTACGCGGAGGTCCACGGGAACGGGTTCACGCTGTCGGTCGAGAAGTTCGACGAGCGCGTCCTCGACGTCTACCAGGGCACCGTCCTGGACACCGCGGGCCAGAAGGCGCACTTCGGCAAGCGGGTGGCGCCCTCGCACGTCCGCCCCACGGCGGTCCTGGTGGTGATCGGCGTGCTCGCCGCCGCACTGGTCAACGTGGTGGACGCGTCCGGCAGCGAGGAGTGCACGCCCCGGACCGTCGTGGCCGCGGACGGCACGACGACGACCGAGCAGGACTGCCGGCGGCGGTCCGTGTTCGGCACCGGCGGCGGCGGCCTCGGCAAGTGACACCCGGCCGCACGAGACCTGACCGCCACAGACCCGGCCCGACCGCGGCCACCCCCCGACCCCGTACGACGACCGAGGAGAACCACCCGTGCTGAACGACGTCCTCTCGACCCTCCTGTACTCGGTGATCGGCATCGTCCTGCTGCTGCTGACGATCCTCCTGGTGAACAAGCTGTTCCGCCTCAACCTGCACCACGAGCTGGTGGAGGAGCACAACGTCGCGTTCGGCATCCTCCTCGCCGGGGTGGCCGTCGCGATCGGCATCATCATCGCGGGCGTCATCGGCTCCTGACACCCGTGACCGCCGAGGTGCTCGAGCCGCCCGCGGCCCCGCCGGCGGGCGGGCGCCGCATGGACCGGCCCACGGTCTTCGCCGCCGCGCTGCTGGTCGCGGTCGGCGGGATCGTCTACGAGCTCATCCTCGGCACCGCGGCGTCCTACCTGGTCGGGGACTCGGTCGTCGCGTTCTCGGTGGCGACCGGTGTGACGCTGTTCGGCATGGGCCTGGGCTCGCTGCTCGCGCCGCACCTGCCGGGGCCGTCGGGCATCGCGTTCGTCCGCAACGAGCTCGCGCTGGGGCTCGTCGGCGGGTCGTCGGTGCTCGTGCTGTTCTGGGCGTACGGGTCGACGACGCTCTACTGGCCGGTGTTCGTGCTGCTGTCGTTGGCGATCGGCACGGGCATCGGCGTGGAGATCCCGCTGCTGATGGCGCTGCTGCGCGAGCACGGGCGCGACGGCTCGGTGCGGCTGCTGTCGCGCGTGCTGGCCCTGGACTACCTGGGCGCGCTGCTGGCGTCCCTGCTCTTCCCGTTCGTGCTGCTGCCGACGCTCGGCCTGGTGCGCACGGCGCTCGCCGTCGCGATCCTCAACGTGGGGGTCGCGCTGTTCATGCTCGCGCGCATGGGCCACCGGCCGCGGTGGACGTGGGCGACGTCGTCGGCGCTGGTGGTGCTGCTCGCGGTGTTCGTGGTCTCGTCGGGCGTCGAGGCGGCGCTCAGCACGCGGCTGTACGAGGACCCCGTGGTGGCGGCCACGACGTCGAGGTACCAGAAGATCGTCGTCACGGACTACCAGGGCGACGTGCGGCTGTACCTCAACGACCAGCTCCAGTTCTCGTCGAGCGACGAGGCCCGGTACCACGAGACCCTCGCGCACACGGCCCTGACGTCGGTCGCGGCCCCCGCGTCGGTCGCGATCCTCGGCGGCGGTGACGGCCTGCTGGCGCGCGAGGTGCTGCGGTACCCGTCGGTGCGCGACGTCGTCGTGGTGGACCTCGACCCGGCCGTGACGGACCTGGCACGGACCAACCGCCTGGTGCGGGACCTCAACGAGGGCGCGCTGGACGACCCGCGCGTCACGGTGGTCAACGCGGACGCGTTCGCGTGGGTGCGGGGCACGGACCAGACGTTCGACGCGGTGCTCGTCGACCTCGTCGACCCGTCCAACGAGCGCGTCGCCAAGCTCTACTCGCAGGAGTTCTACCAGGCGGTCGCGGCCCACCTGCGGCCCGGCGGCGTGATGTCCACGCAGGCGACGTCGACGTTCTTCACGCCCCGCGCCTTCTGGCAGGTGGTGGCGACGATGGAGGCGGGCGACCCGACGCGCACGGTGGTGCCGCTGGGCGTCAACGTGCCGTCGTTCGGGGAGTGGGGGTTCGCCCTGAGCCTGCCCGGTGACGGCGACGCGCTGCTGACGTCCACCCCGCCGCCGGACGGCCTGCGCTTCCACGACGCGGCCTCGCTGGCCGCGACGACGCGGCTGCCCGGTGACCTGCCGCCCCGCGGCGCCGCGCCGTCGACGCTGCTCTCCCCGCGCGTGCACACCACGTACCAGCGGGACATGGAGGGCTGGCGGTACTGACGCAGCGCGTTGGGCCTGTCGCACGTCGGGCCGCCGGCGCACGAGGCGCCGGCGGCCCGACCGGACGGGCTCAGGCGCCCATGCTGCAGAGGCGGCGCTCCTGCGCCACGTCGACGACGCCGCCCCACGTCCGCACGCCGCTGATGGCACCGGACCACGGCGAGGCGCCGTCCTGCGCTCCTCCGAGGCGGAAGGGCCCGGTCGAGGCCACGCCCGCGGCGGCGCTGGCGGTCGCCCCCTCCACCGGCACCTGGTCACCCGGCTCGTCGACGGTGCCGAAGCTGCAGGCGTCGAGCCGGACCGTGCCCTGCGCCGCGTCGCGCACCGCGAAGAGGGCGACCCACGCTCCGGGGACGACGGGCACCGTCGAGGTGACGGTCGTGCCCCCGGCGCCGTCAGCACCCGCGACGCTGAGCGACCAGCAGAGGTCGACCCCGTCCTCGCACGCCACGGTGCCGGTGCCCAGCCGGAAGGCGTCGGTCCCCTCGCCGTCCTGGCTGACAACCGTTCCGGGCGCGCTGCCGTCGGCGCGCACGAACGCGGCCACCGACCAGCTGCCGGTGGTGTCGAGCAGCGGTGCCGCGGTGGCCGCGCCGTCGTCGGCCTCGTCGAGCAGCAGCGCGCCGTCCGTCATCGCGGCCAGCTCCTCCTGCAGCCCGGCCGTCCACGTGGTCGACGGGGAGAGGGTCAGCACCTGCCCGCCGGTGGCGTCCGTGGCGGTGGTGCCGGCGCCCTCGTCGAGAGTCCACCGGGCGTTGCCCGTGGGGCTCGACGAGGCCGAGGCGACGGTGAACCGGTAGAAGCGCTCCGGCCCGACGTTGCCCGCCGCGTCGACCGCCTGGACGGAGAGCCCGTGCGGTCCCGCGGTGGTCGGCGTCCACGTCACGGTGGCGGCCGTGGCGCCGGGCTCGAGGTCCACGCGGGCCGGGCCGCCGTCGAACGCGTAGAGGAAGCCCACCACGTCGTCCGTGCCGGGCGCCTCCAGCAGGAACGCGCCGGCGACGCCGACCCCGCCGCTGACGGCGTCCTCGGCGTAGACGGCACCCGCGCCGGGCACGGCCGTGACCTGCGACGGGCCGGGTGCCGTGGCGTCGACGGCGACCCGGCAGCGGACCTCCGGGCTCTTCCTCCCCGCGGCGTCCCGCCCCTGCACGCTCCACTCGTACGTGCGGCCGTCCCGCAGCACGCCCTCCGGCACGGTCACGGCGTGCGAGACGCCGGACCCCTGCGGCGCGGTGGTGGCCGACCACAGCGGTCGCTTCGTCCGCCCGTCCCGCACCTGGAAGACCGCCTCGAGGACGCCCCCGTCGACGTCGGAGAGCACCGCGCGCAGCGTGGGCGTCGTCGAGCGCAGCGGCGTGGGGGCCGACGTCGAGCAGTCCGTCCACGGGTTCGACGTGCCCACGTCCACGGGGCGGTCGGGAGCGTGGTTCACGGGGCGCGGCGGCGGGCCGACGGGCCGGCCGTGCGCGGGCGGAGCGGCGGGGCGCCCGTGCGCGTACGCCGTGCCCGGGACCAGCGCGACGGCGCCGGCCACGAGGGCGACGACCACGGCCCGGGCAGTGGGGCGTGGGCGGGGCAGGGACGGGACGGGCACGGGCACCTCCGACGTGACGGCAGCCCGGCACGTCCGGACGCGGGGGCGAACATACCGGGCGGGTCCGACAGCGCGGGCGGGAACGGGCGTCGCTGCCGTCGCCGGCGCGGCACGGGCCGGCCGGGCGGTGACGGGTGCGGTAACCCGTCAGACAGCTGCGGCCGCGCGCGCGGAGCGCAGCGCCGACCCCCACCACACGAGCTGCTCGATCATCGCCTTCGCGGACGCCTCCGCGCGCTCGCCGTCGAGCGTGCCGTCCTCGCCGATGAGCTCCCACACGTTGGGCAGCACGACCTGGTCGCGCACGGAGTGGACGTGGCACTCGGTGAACACCGGCCGCAGCTGCTCGACCGCGCGGGTGCCGCCGGCGGCACCGCCGTACGACGCGAACCCGACGGTCTTGCCGCGCCACTCGCCCTGCACGGAGTCGATCGCGGTCTTGAGGTAGCCCGGGTAGCCGTGGTTGTACTCGGGGGTGACGACGACGACCGCGTCGGCCGCCCCGACGCGCGCGCGCCACGCCTCGGTGTCGCCCGAGCCGTCGAGGGACGCGGGCAGGTCGACGTCGAGCAGGTCGACGACGTCGACGTCGAGCCCGCCGTGCTCGACCAGGCGGTCGCGCACCCACGACGCGACGACAGGTCCGATGCGGCCGTCGCGGACGCTGCCGACGACGAGGAGGACGCGGAGGTCGGGCGCGGCGGTGCTGGTCATGATGGGCTCCCCTGCAGGACTGTCGGTGGTGGCCGACACGATGGGCGGCGTGAACGACGGACTTTTACTTTCCGTCGCAAGCGATCCTCACGAACTGTCACTTACCGTGTCAAGTAAGGTGGTCACATGGTGGACGAGCCGCAGTGGCTGACGCGCGACGAGACTCTCGCGTGGATCGCGCTGTGCGGCCTGTTCACGCACCTGCCGCACGTGCTCGACCGCCAGCTCCAGCGCGACGCCGGCATCTCCCTCGCCGACTACCAGGTGCTCGCGTGGCTCTCCATGGCCCCCGACCGCACCCGCCGCATGCGTGACCTCGCCGCCCGCGCCGACGTCACGCTCTCCCACCTGTCCCGCATCGTCGCGCGCCTCGAGGACCGCGGCTGGGTGCGTCGCCGCCCCGAGCCCACCGACGGCCGCACCACGCTCGCGACGCTCACCGACGCCGGCTGGGCCAAGGTCGTCGCCACCGCACCCTGCCACGTCACCGAGGTCCGCCGCCGCGTCTTCGACGGGCTCACCCCGGAGCAGGTCGCGGCGCTCGACGAGGTCTCCCGGCACATCACCACCGCGTGCGACGTCGCGCTCCCGGACATCGACACCGGGGAGCCCCGCAGGTGAACGGCACCGTGCGGGCCGACGACGGCACCCTCCTCGCCTACCGCGTGCTCGGCGACGGCCCTGCGCTGCTCTGCCTGCCCGGCGGCCCGATGCAGGACGCCGACTACCTCGGCGACCTCGGCGGCCTGTCCGCCCATCGGCGGCTCGTCCTGCTCGACCCGCGCGGCACCGGGCGCTCCGGCACGCCCGCCGACCCGACGTCCTACCGCTGCGACCGGCTCGTCGGCGACGTCGAGCGTGTCCGCGAGCACCTCGGGCTCGAGCGCGTCGACGTGCTCGCGCACAGCGCCGGGGCGAACCTCGCTGCGCTCCACGCCGCCGCACACCCCGACCGCGTGGGCCGCCTCGTGCTCGTGACCCCCAGCGTGCTCGCGCTCGGCATCGACGTGCCCGACGACGTGCGACGCGACCTCGCCCGGTCCCGGCGCGACGAGCCGTGGTTCGCTGACGCGTCGCCCGCGCTCGAGGCCGCCATGGCCGGCGAGGGCGACCCCGGCACCGCCGACCGCATCGCGCCGTTCCTCGCGGGGCGCTGGGACGACGCCGCCCGCGCGCACCACGCCGCCCAGCGCGGGCGACGCAACGACGAGGCGGCCGCCGCGTACGGCGGGGCGGGTGTCTTCGACGTCGACCGCACCCGCGCCGCGGTGCGCGCCCTGCCCGCACCCGTGCTCGCGCTCGCGGGCGGGGTGGACGTGGCCGCGCCCCCCGCAGCGGTGGCGGAGGTCGCCGAGGCCTACGGCCGGGGGCGGCTCGTCGTGCAGCCGGGCGCCGGCCACGCGCCGTGGCTGGACGACCCGACGGCGTTCGTCTGCGCGGTCGAGGGCTTCCTCGCGACGCCCTGAGACCCGCGCGGGCCGGCGGCCGGGCGCGCCCCCATCCCGCACCCGTGAGACGTCGGTCCGGCCCCACCGCACCCGTCCCGGCGTGCCTCAGGACTGGAACGCCACCGCGTCGGGCCAGCTCCCGGAGCCGCGGAACGTCCGCACGGCCTTGCCCAGCACGCGCAGCGCCGCCGCAGGCCGCGCCTCGCTCCCGTCGACGTACCAGGCGTCAGGGGCGGCGACGGGAATGACCAGCACGCCCGCGGGCGAGGTCGGCTCGACCCCGAACGTGTAGCTCACGCTCGCCTCGTCCTCACGGACCTTCCGCCCGTACGCCACCGCACCCATCAGGTACCCCGCTCGAGTCGAACCGCGCCGTCCCAGTCTGCCACCGACGTCACGCGCGGGTGGGCCTCCTCGCGGCTCGCCCCGGGTGCGCGTCCGTGTACCGGACCCGCCGCGATCTCGTGCTGCAGCAACAGACGGTCGGTCGGTGTCCCCTGACCGTCCCGCAGCGGCAAGCGGCTGAAGCCACGCGTCCGTCCGACAGAAGGTCGACGGACCGACGAAGCCCGTCGGGCCGACCCCGCGAGCATCCCGGGGGAGAACGCCTCTCCGACGACGGGGCCGCCACCTCCGGGGCCTCCGGGGGAAACGCGGTCGTACGACGGGACCGCGCACGGTGGCCCGGGACAGGAGGACGGACATGGGCCAGGCACGAACGAGGTGGAGCGCCGTGACCGCGGTCGCGGCAGCGGTCACGGGGCTGCTCACCGGGTGCGCGGCACCCGCGCACCCGGAACCGCCTGGCGGTGGCGTCGAGGCGTCCTGGGGCGAGGACTGCGAGGAGATCGTGCAGGCGCCGGTCGCCGCGGGCACGTCCGTGCTGACGGTCGTCGCGGACGGCACCGCCAGCGGGCGCGGCCTCACGGCCGCCCCCGGTGTGGGCGAGCTCCTCGCGGCGGCGCAGGCCGACGGTCTGGCGCTGGTCGTCGTCGGGGTCGACGGCCCCGGGGTGCCGCCGCCCGTCGTGGGACCCGTCAGCCTCGACCCCTACCCGGGCTCCGACTCGGTCGTGGCCGGGCGGGCACGGGAGATCGCGCTCCGGTGCGGCGCTGCGCTGCTGCACCGCCCGGAGGTGGCGCCCACGACGCCGGGGTCGGACGTGCTCGCGGCCGTCACCACCGCCGTGCGTCAGCAGCCCGCGGCGATGGGGATCCTCTCCGACGGCGTCGCGAGCGACAGCGTGCTCGACCCCGCAGTCGTCGGCTGGGAGCCCGACACGCAGGCGGTCGTCTCCCAGCTGCTGGCGACGGGCGCGGACCTGCCTGCGGAGGCGACGCCGGTGACGTGGATCGGCCTCGGGGAGACCACGACCGTCCTGCCCAGCGAGGCGCGCGCCGGGCTGGGCAGGCTGTGGACGGCGGTGCTGGGGGCGCGCGGCGCCCCGGTCACCGTCGACACGCGGACCGGCTCCACGACGACGCGCGACGTCGGGTCGCTCCCGGAGGACGTGGTGGCGCCGCCTCAGGCGACCGTCGTGGAGACGAGCACCCGGTCGGTCTGCGTCCTCCTGCCGTCGGTGCTGCTCTTCGGCCCGGAGGAGACCGAGCTCTCGTCGACCGAGCCGCTGCGGGGGGTGGTCGCCCGCGCCACCGAGGAACCGGCGTGGGTGGTCCGCGTGGAGGGCCACACCGCGGACTTCGGCACCCCGGAAGGGCGGGCCCGGGTCTCGCAGGACCGGGCGGACGCGGTCGCGGCCGCGCTCCGCTCCCAGGGCGTGACCAACGAGGTCGTCGCCGTGGGTCGCGGTGCCGACCGGCCGCGCGCGGACGAGTGGCCGGCAGGTCCGCGCGGCCCGCACGACACCGCCGCGGCGGACGTCAACCGGCGCGTGGAGATCCGTCTCGGCGACAGCGACGTCGTCGACGGCGTCCCCTGCTGACCCGCCCGGCCGTCCCGCCGTGACTCGGGCGTGCCCCGCCCGGGGGAAACGCACGACCTACGAGTGGTGTCCCCACCCGGAGAAGACGCAGGACCGACGAGTGGTGACCCCCCACACCCCGGGGGATTCGCAGGACCGACAGGTGGTGACCACCACCTCGGACGAGACGGAGGACGACATGGCGAGGAATCTCGTACCGACCGGCGGACGCGGGCGGAGCACGGCGGCCTGGATCGACAGGCTGCTGAGCCGGCCGGCGGACGGCGCGGAGCACCAGCACCCGACCCCGGCGGCCGCCGCCGCACTGATCACGGCGGTGTCGACGGCCCACCGCACGAGCGGACGCGCGCAGCGGGCGCTGCTCCGCGCGAGCAGCCGGCTCGTGCAGGCGGGGAGCAGGGTCCGGGACCGGCAGGACGCGCTCGACGCGCTCGACGCCCGGCGCGCGGACGACGCACCCGCCACCCGCACGCGCAGCATGGCCCGCGGGCGGTACCTCCACCCCGCCACGGCGGCGGCGATCGAGGTCGTCGTGCTGCTGGCCGAGATCGGCTTCTGGTACATGCTCGGCTCGGAGACGCTGGCGTCGTCGGCCTCCCTCCTCGAGCGGCTCCCGGCGATGCTGCTGGCCGCGTTCATCCCGATGTCCGGGTTGTCCGCGGCGCACGTCGCGGGCCGGCTCGTCGGGCGGGCCCTGCACGGCGAGGTCCTGGACACCGGCCGCCGCGTGATGCTCGTCGGGTCGCTCGTGATCCTCGCGGTCCTGTGCGGGGTGACCTTCTGGCTCGTGTCGTGGCGCTACGAGGAGTCGCAGATCGGTGCGCGCGAGTTGCCGGGCGCGGCCATGGGCCTGCTGTTCGCCCTGCTGCTCCCGCTCATCGCGTACCTGCACGCGGTGTGCGTGGACCACGAGCGGCACGAGGCTGCCAAGCAGGCGTCCGAGCGCCTCCGCCTGCTGCGCGCGCTGTCGCGTGCCGGCGCGGACCTCGTCACTGCGGGCCTCCGGCTCGCAGGGATCATCGACCGTGTCCTCGACGAGATCGAGCGCGTGCTGCTGACGGCGCAGGCGATGGTCGTCGCGGCCGACGCCGGGCGCGGCGTCACCTCGACGGTCGCCTTCGCCGAGCGCACGGCCGAGGCCCGCGCCACCCTCGCGCACCCCTGGACGCTGAAGGTCGTGGGACCGTCGCTGCCCCTGCACGACGTGGCGCGCGCGATCGACCTGCTGACGGCGTACGCCCCCGACGAGCGCACCGCGGCACGGGTCACGGCCGTCCAGGAGCGCCTCGCGCGGGTCTTCGACCCGTCGGCCGACGCCCCCTGGTCGGCCGACGCCGCCCCCGCCGCCCCCGCGGGC